>NZ_CP030126.1:1232500-1570000 GCF_003568845.1 Indioceanicola profundi
GGGGCCATCAGTGCGGCCTGCGCCCCGGTCTCCACCGCGTTCAGCATGGCCATCAGCGCCACAACGGTCTTGCCGCTGCCGACATCGCCCTGGAGCAGGCGGAGCATCCGCACCGGCTGCCCCATGTCGGCATAGATGTCGGCCAGGGAGCGCTGCTGCGCGCCTGTCAGCGTATAGGGCAGGGCGGCCGCGACCTTCGCCCGCAGCCGCCCGTCGCCCGTGACCTCCCGGCCCGACAGACGCCGCTGATGCCAGCGGACCAGGGCAAGGGCGAGCTGATTCGCCAGCAGCTCGTCGAAGGCCAGCCGGGCGCGGGCGGGGCCGTTGGGATCGATGTCCCGCTCCGTCTCCGGGCAGTGCAGGGTGGTCAGGGCCGACTTCCACTCCGGCCAGCCCTGCCGCTTCAGCCATGCCGCATCCTGCCATTCCGGCATGTCCGGCGCACGGGCCAGGGCGGCCTGGATCGCCGTGCGCAAGGGCTTCGGGTTCAGGCCGCCGGTCAGCGGATAGGTAGGCTCCACCTTGGCCAGGGGCGGGGAATCCTCCGCCGGGCCGTAATAGTCCGGGTGCACGATCTGGAGCTGGCCGTTGAACCGCTCCGCCTTGCCGGACACGGTGATCTTCTGCCCGACCGGCAGCTTCTTGCCCAGCCAGTCGCCCTTCACATGGAAGAAGACCAGATCCATCATGCCGGTATGGTCGGTGCAGCGGATCCGGTATGGCCGGTTGGCCTGGACCGGCGGGGCGTGCCCGTCCACCCGGACGGTCAGGGTGACCACGCGGCCGTCCGGCGCCTCCGCGATGCTGCCCACGGCCATGCGGTCGATCAGGCCGCTCGGCTTGTGCCAGAGCAGGTCAACCACATGCGGGCCGGCCAGCCGCTCCGCCAGTTTGCCGAGCCGGGGGCCGAGGCCGGGCAGGGAGGAGATGGGGGCGAAGAGGGGAAAGAGGATTTCAGGGCGCAAGGGCCGCTCACAGGCAAGCTGACAGGGAACGTGACTGGTTCTATATCGTACCACATCTGTTCCTTCACCCATGGAAAAGAAGCCCATGACCGCCGATCCCGAGACCGTGCTCGACCCGCGCCGCAAGCGCCTGATCTTCAGGAGCTGGCACCGGGGTACGAAGGAGATGGACCTGCTGATGGGCAGCTTCGCCGACCGGCACATGGCCGGTTTCACGGATGAGCAGGTGGCCCGGTACGAGTCCCTGCTGGAGCTGTCAGACCCCGACCTCTACAACTGGATCACGGGGGCGGAGCAGGCGCCGGAGGATGTGCGCAGCGACGTTTTCGACCTGCTGGCGGCGCACCGCTACGCGGGCTAGACCGCCGGGTAGATCTCAGGCGTCGGTAAGTTCCACGACGACCGGCGTGTGGTCCGACGCCTTTTCCTGTCCGCGCGGCTCCCGGTCGATATCGCAGGCGACGAGACGATCCGCCGCCTGGGGTGAGAGCAGGAAGTGGTCGATGCGAATGCCCAGATCGCGCGGCCAAGCGCCGGCCTGATAATCCCAGAAGCTGTAGGCGTGTTCGGCGGTGGGGTGCAGGGCCCTGAACGCCTCCGTCAGGCCGAGATTCACGATCTCCCTGAACTTGGCCCGCGTCTCCCGCCGGAACAGCGCATCTTCCGACCAGGCAGCAGGATCGTAACAGTCCCGCCCCTCTGGAATGACGTTGTAGTCACCGCCCAGAACGAAGGGAATTTCCTGCTTCAGCAGGGATTGCGCATGGTCCTTCAGCCGGTCCATCCAGCGCAGCTTATAGGGATACTTCTCCGACCCCACCGGATTGCCGTTGGGCAGGTACAAGCTGGCGATGCGCACGCCCGCGACCGTGCCTTCCACATAGCGGGCCTGCTCATCCTCCGGCTCTCCCGGCAGGCGGGTCAGCAGGTCCGTGACCGGCAGCTTGGACAGCAGGGCCACGCCATTATAGCTCTTCTGTCCGACGGCATGGACCTCGTAGCCCATGGCTTCGAAGTCCTTGGCCGGGAAATTCCCCGTCTCGCACTTGATCTCCTGAAGGCAGACGACATCGGGGCCGGCCTTGTCGAGCCATGCCAGCACGTTGGGCAAGCGGGCTTTCACGGAGTTCACGTTCCAGGTGGCGATACGCACGGAAACGATTTCCTTGAGGAAGAAAGGCGGGGAAATCCTGCCGTCGCGCGGGACGACGGCATGGAAGGCTGTGGACGGCTAACTCAAACCGCGAAGGATGAGCCGCAGCCGCAGGAGCTGCTGGCGTTCGGGTTGTTGATCTTGAAATAGGCGCCCATCAGATCCTCGACGAAATCCACCTCGGCCCCGGACAGCAGGTCGAGGGACACGTCGTCCACCACGACCTTCGAGCCGGCATGCTCGAACAAATGGTCGTCCTCGTTCGCCGTGGCGTCGAAGGAGAAGCCGTACTGGAAACCGGAACAGCCGCCGCCCGAGACGGAAAGGCGCAGCATCAGCTCCGGATTTCCCTCCATCTCAGCCAGCTTCTGAATGCGGCGGGCAGCGCTGTCGGTCAGGGTCACGGCGCGACCGCCGAGGCCGCCATTGGGGCCGCCGGGGGTGCCGTGGTCGGTTGCCGTCGTCGCCATGGGCAGGAACCTCGCATCTTCACAATTCGTTCAGCTATGGACAAAGCCACCCCGTGTATGTAAGCGGCCAGTGCGGGTCCGTCAAAGCCCGAGGGAGAGAGCCATGATGGAGTGGTCGCGTCTGCTGTCCCGCAAGCGCCTGCGTAAGGCGGAACAGGCGCCCGAACTGCCGTATCGCAGCGCGTTCGAGATCGATATCGACCGCATCACATTCTCGACCAGCTTCAGGCGCCTGTCGGACAAGCAGCAGGTGCATGGCATCGGTGGCTCCGACTATGTGCGGTCCCGCCTGACCCATTCCATGGAGGCGGCCCGGGTGGGGCGCTCGCTCGGCACCTGGGCCGGCGCACAGATCATCCGGATCTATGGCGAGGACAAGGTCCCGGCGACGCCCTTCGACATCGGGCATGTGGTATCCGCGGCGGCGCTGGCCCATGACCTCGGCACGCCCTGCTTCGCCCATACGGGCGAGGATGTGATTTCGGACTGGTTCAGGGACAGCGGCACCGGTGCGGAAATCCTGGCGAAGCTCCCCCTGCAGCAGCGGAACGAGCTGCGGACGTTCGAGGGCAACGCCCAGGGATACCGGGTGCTGACCCGCCTGCAGGGCTGGCGCGGGGAGGGCGGGTTGCAACTCACGGCCGCCACCCTGGGCACCTACAGCAAATATCCCTGGAGCGCACCGGACAGGCCGGACGCCCAGCGGCCGCACGACCGGAAATACGGCTTCCTGGGTTCGGAACGCGAGCTGTTCTCGGAGATGGCGGAGGAGGTGGGGCTGGTTCCGCGCGGGCCCGACGTCTGGTGCCGGCATCCGCTGGCCTACCTGATGGAGGCGGCGGACGATGCCTGCTACCACGTCGTCGACATCGAGGACGCGGTGAAGATGCGGATGCTGAGCTTCACCGACGGCGAGGATCTGTTGGGCCCCATGGTGCAGGAGTTCGGCAGCGCCGAATACAGGGCCATCGACGATGAGGGCCGGAAGCTGATCTATCTGCGCGCCCGTGCCATCGACCGGCTGGTGCACGATGCGTCGGAGAAGTTCCTGGAACGGCTGCCGGAACTGATGGAGGGCAAGGCCTGTCCGCCGCTGCTGGCCATGACCGGCTGCCACAAATATCTGAGCGCCATCCGGCATGTTAGCTTCACCCGCATCTACCGGGGGCAGCAACGGTGCGAGACGGACATGATCGCCGCCCGCACCCTGACCACCATGCTGGACGCGTATGGCGAGGCGATGCTGGCGCGTGAGGCGGCCGGGCCGGACGGGCAGTTGCCGCGCCGCTACGCCAGCCTGCTTGAGACCATTCCGGGCATACACACCATGCCGTATGACCGGGTCGGCTGGGTTCAGTGCCTGATGGACTACATCGCCGGCATGACCGACCGGTTCGCCCTGCGGCAGGCCCAGCTCATCGCCGGGTAACAGTTGCATTAAATCTGCGATGCCGTGTCCCGCACAGGCCACTGTGCGGAGGCTGCGCGATGCGGTAGTGTGCGGGCCGATGACCGACCGGCGCCGCACCTTTGCGGTGCCCAAAACGAAATCTGGAACGATGAACGTCTTCAAGGACTTCGAGGCCAAGATAAAGGCCGCGCTGGAAGAATTGACCGCAGCTGGCGAGCTACCGGCGGGGCTGGACCTGACCCGCGTGACGGTGGAGCCGCCGCGCGACCCCAGCCATGGGGACGTGTCCACCAATGCCGCCATGGTGCTGGCCAAGCCGGCCGGCAAACCGCCGCGTGCCATCGCCGAGAGCCTCGTTGCCCGTCTGAAGACCCTGGCGGAAGTGACGGAGGCGTCTGTCGCCGGCCCTGGCTTCGTCAATCTGCGTATCGAGAGCGCCTGGTGGCGCAAGCGGCTGAGCGATGTTCTGATCACCGGCACCACCTATGGCGCCGGCACCAGCGGCAATGGCCGTAAGGTCAATGTGGAGTACGTGTCCGCCAATCCGACGGGTCCGCTGCACGCAGCGCATGCCCGTGGGGCCGTGGTGGGCGATGCCCTGGCGGCCCTGCTGGAAAAGGCAGGATACGACGTCACGCGCGAGTACTACATCAACGATGCCGGCGCCCAGGTGGATGTCCTCGCCCGCTCCGCCTATCTGCGCTACCGCGAGGCGGTGACGGGGCAGGATGCGGAAATTCCGGCCGGCCTCTATCCCGGCGAGTACCTGAAGGATGTGGGACAGGCGCTGGCCGAGCGGAACGGCAACAAGTGGCTGGACGCTCCGGAGGAGCAGTGGCTTCCGGCCATCCGCGCCTTCGCCATCGACATGATCATGGGCTGGATCAAGCAGGATCTGGCCGACATGAACATTCATCACGACGTCTTCACCTCCGAGCGGGAACTGGTGGAGAGCGGGGCAGTCGATACGGCCCTGCAGACGCTGGAAGACCAGGAGCTGATCTATGTCGGCGTGCTGGAGCCGCCGAAGGGTAAGAAGCCCGAGGACTGGGAGCCGCGGCCGCAGACCCTGTTCAAGGCCAGCGAGTTCGGCGATGACGTGGACCGGCCGCTGAAGAAGTCGGACGGAAGCTGGACCTACTTCGCGAACGACATCGCCTACCACTATGACAAGTTCCGCCGCGGTACGCCGACCATGATCGACGTCTGGGGCGCCGACCATGGCGGCTACATCAAGCGGATGGAGGCTGCGGTCAAGGCGGTCACTGCTGGGAAGGGCGCGCTGGACGTGAAGATATGCCAGCTCGTCCACCTGCTGGAGAACGGCCAGCCGGTGAAGATGTCGAAGCGGGCCGGCACCTTCGTGACCCTGCGGGATGTCATGGAGTCCGTCGGGCGCGACGTGGTCCGCTTCATCATGCTGACCCGGCGGAACGACCAGACGCTTGAGTTCGATTACGCCAAGGTGACCGAGCAATCGAAGGACAACCCGGTCTTCTATGTGCAGTACGCACATGCCCGCTGCCGGTCCGTCCTGCGGCATGCAGAAGAGGCCCATGCGGACTGGGACCTGTCCGGCCCAGGCCTTGCCACCGCCGACCTGGATCGGTTGGACGCGGAGGAGGAAGTGGCGATCGTAAAGCTGATGCTGTCCTGGCCGCGTCTGGTCGAGTCCGCGGCGGAGGCGCATGAACCTCACCGCGTCGCCTTCTATCTGTACGATCTGGCTTCGAGCTTCCACGCGCTCTGGAACCGCGGGCGCGACGACGCCACCCTGCGCTTCCTGATCGAGGGTGATGAGGAGCTGACCCGCGCCCGGCTGGCGCTGGTGAAGGCGGTGTCGCTGGTGGTGGCGTCCGGTCTGCAGATCATGGGCGTCGAGCCGGTCGAAGAGATGCGCTGAGGAGCTGGACCAGAATGGTCATGCGTAACGACGACCACTATCCGGACGAAGCGGACAATGGCTACCGCGACGACCCCGGCTATTACGGCGGTCGCGACCATGAGGAGGCCGCGCCCCGGCGGCGTGGGCTGACCAGCGCCGTGGTGGTGCTGGTGGGGCTGGGGGCCTTCGGCGGAATTATCGCCTACGCCTACAATCAGGGCATGCGCGCCGGGACGGAGACTGTGGCGCCGGTGCTGCGCGCCGACACCTCGCCCACCAAGGTCCGGCCGGAGCAGCCGGGAGGCCTGCAGGTGCCGCATCAGGACAAGCTGGTGTATGAGCGGCTGAACCCGGCGACCGCCACCGGGGGCGGTCGGGTGGAGCGTCTGCTGCCCCCGCCGGAAGCGCCGGTCGACCGCCCCCGCCCCATGGCGGAAGAGGAGCTGCCGCCCGAGGAGATGGAAGAGGGAATCACCAGCGGCCTGCCATCGGAAGAGGAGGCCCTGTCCCAGTTCCGGGCGGACCAGC
This sequence comes from Indioceanicola profundi, assembly GCF_003568845.1. NCBI lineage: Bacteria > Pseudomonadati > Pseudomonadota > Alphaproteobacteria > Rhodospirillales > Azospirillaceae > Indioceanicola > Indioceanicola profundi. The sequence continues at coordinate 1,238,913 of NZ_CP030126.1, forward strand.
CCATGGCGGATATGGCCGACGAGTTGCCGCCCGAGGAGCCGGTTGAGCAGCCTGTGGCAACGCAGGCTCCTACGGCCCTTACGGCTGAGCCGCAGCCGGCGCCAGTCCAAAGTCAGGCCGCTGCGCCGCCTGCCCCGCGCCCGGCCGAACCGACGGCGGCGAAGCCCGAACCGGTCAAGCCGGAGCCGCCGAAGCCGGAACCTGCCAAGCCGACGACGTCCGGCAAGGCAAGGGTTCAGGTCGGCGCCGTGGACGCGGAGGCCAAGGCGAAGGCGGAATGGGCGCGGTTGCAGAAGCTGTATCCATCCGAACTCGGCGGGCTGAGCCTGACCGTTCAGAAGGTCGACCTAGGCGCCAAGGGCGTGTTCCACCGGCTTCAGGGCAGCGGTCTGTCGGAAGCGGAGGCGGAGAAGATCTGTGCTGCACTGAAAGCCAAGGGGGCCGGCTGCATTGTCATCCGCTGATTCCCTGGCGGCATCCCGCGCCGTCACCTACGGATGCGCTGGCCACCGCCTCACGGCGGAGGAGCGGCAATTTTTCCGGGATGCCGATCCGTTCGGCTTTATCCTGTTCGGCCGCAATGTGGCTTCGCCGGACCAGGTCCGGGCGTTGGTGTCGGAGCTGCGGGACGCAGTCGGACGGGATGCGCCGGTGCTGATCGACCAGGAGGGCGGCCGCGTCGCACGGCTGCGTCCGCCCCACTGGCCGGCCCATACGCCGGCCCGGACCATCGGCGGCGTTGCCGAAGCGGATCGATCGCGTGGGCTTCGGGCGGCGTGGCTGCACGGTCGGCTTATCGGGGCTATGCTGGCTGATCTCGGCATCGACCTGGATTGCGCGCCCGTAGCGGACATCCCGGTTCCTGGCAGCCATGACGTGATCGGCGACCGTGCATTCTGCGGCGATGCGCATCTGGCGGCCGATCTGGCCCGTGCGATGGCGGATGGTCTTGCTGCCGCGGGGGTCATGCCCTGTGTGAAACATATACCCGGGCACGGGCGCGCCTTGGCTGACAGCCATCTGGAACTGCCTGTGGTGAAGGCATCCCGGACAGAGCTGGAAGTGACGGATTTCCTGCCATTCAGGCTACTGTCCGGCCTGCCTACCGGGATGGCTGCGCACATTGTTTTCACCTCCATCGATGCCGACCGGCCATCCAGCACATCTGCGACCGTGGTGAATGAAGTGATCCGCGGCTGGATTGGCTTTGACGGGCTGCTGTTCAGCGATGACCTATCCATGCAGGCGCTGCGCGGCGGGCCGGCCGAGCGGGCCCTGGCCGTGCTGGCCGGAGGCTGCGACATAGCCCTGCACTGCAACGGCAAGCTGGCGGAGATGGTGGAGATCGCGGCCGCAGCACCCCATATGACGGAAGCGGCGGTCCTGCGTTGGCGGCGTGCCAAGGCCTGGATGCCCGCAGTGCAGGCGGCGGATACGGCGGCGCTCCGCGCCGAATTCGACCAGCTCCTGGCCGCCGGAGACGTATGACGCATGCCGGATCTCGGCCAATTCCTTTACATCCTTTCCATCGTGGCGATTCCAGCCATCGTCGCAATCACCTTCCATGAGGCTGCGCATGGCTATGCAGCGCTGAAGCTGGGCGACGACACGGCTTTGCGGCTTGGAAGGGTCAGCTTCAACCCGATCCGGCATGTGGACCCGTTCGGCACCGTGTTGCTGCCGCTGATCCTGGCGTTGACGACCGGATTCGTCTTCGGCTGGGCCAAGCCGGTTCCCGTGAATTTCAACCGGCTGAACAATCCCCGCCGCGACATGGTGTGGGTGGCGCTGGCCGGGCCGGGCGTGAATATCGCGCTTGCGCTGGCATCGGCGCTGCTGCTGCATGTGGCCGGCCTTATGCCGGACTATTTCGCCGAATGGTTCGTGGCGAATCTGCAGTTCTCCGTCCTGATCAATGTGATTCTGGCGGTGTTCAATATGATACCGCTGCCGCCGCTGGATGGCGGACGAGTGGCTGTGGGCATCCTGCCCTATCCGCTGGCACGTCCTCTCGCGCAGCTTGAGCGCTATGGCATGCTGATCCTGATTGGGGTGATCTTCCTACTTCCCTTCGTGGCGGGGCAGCTCGGCTATCCCTTCAGCCCCATCTCCTGGCTTCTCGGCCCGCCGGTGGAGTACATCCAGACCCTGATCTTCCAAGTGACGGGCCTGCTTCCGTGGTGAGCCGGCCGGAGAGCCCCGTGCAAGGCGACGGGTTTCAGGAGGATGTCCGGGCGACGGGTCCAGTAGGGGATGCGCTGCTGGTCCTGGACATCGATGGTTATGAGGGGCCTATCGACCTTCTGCTGGCCCTGGCGCGCGACCAGAAGGTCGACCTGACCCGGATATCCATCCTTCAGCTGGCCGAGCAGTATCTGGCCTTCGTTGCGGAAGCGCGGCGGCTGCGCCTGGAACTTGCGGCGGACTATCTGGTAATGGCGGCGTGGCTGGCCTACCTCAAGTCCCGTCTGCTGCTGCCCGAACCGGAGGAGGAGCAGCCGAGCGGCGAGGAGTTGGCGGCGGCCCTGGCTTTCCAGCTTCAGCGGCTGGAAGCCATGCAGAATGCCGCGGCCCGGCTGTTCTCACGGCCGCAACTCGGCCGGGACATCTTTGGCCGTGGTGCGCCGGAGGATGTGCCGGTAGCCGAAAAGCGGGTAGTTGACGTAACGCTGTACGACCTGCTCAAGGCCTATGGCGAGCACAAGCGCCGACAGGCCGGGCAGGGGCCCTTGCATATCCGCCCGACGGAGCTGTACTCCATCGAAGAGGCGATTCAGCGGCTGACAGGCATGCTCGGCAAGCTGCCGGACTGGACGCGCCTGTCCAGCTTCCTGCCGGGCGGTTGGCGGAGCAGTTCGCTCAAGGCGCGGTCGGCCATCGCCAGCACCTTCGTCGCCACTCTCGAACTCGCCAAGGCCGGCGAGATCGAGTTGCGCCAGGACGGCGTATTCCAGCCCATTTATCTGCGCCGCCCGCCGGGCGGGCCACGGGATTGACCGGATGAGCACCGAGAGCGACCCCACCTATATCGAGCTGGATGACAGCCCGGATGCCATGTCCCCACTGCTCGAGGAGGCAGAGCAGGCGGAGGCGGAGCGGGACGAGCCCGCGCAGCGACAGCCGCTGAGCCGCAAGGGCGCCGCCCACATCCCGTCCGACCATGTGCAGCGCTTGCGGCTTCTGGAAGCGCTGTTGTTCGCCTCTGCCGAGCCCGTAGCGGAACAGGATCTCCAGGTCCGCTTTGGCGATGGCGTTGATATCGCGTCGCTGCTGGCCGAGTTGGCTGAGCTTTACGCCCACCGCGGCGTGAACCTCGTGGCGTTCGGCGGTCGTTGGGCATTCCGCACGTCGCCGGACCTCGGCGACTATCTCCGCATGGAGACGGAGGTACAGCAGAAGCTTTCCCGCGCCGCCATCGAGACCTTGGCCATTATCGCCTATCACCAGCCGGTGACCCGCGCGGAGATCGAGAGCATCCGCGGTGTCGCCACCAGCAAGGGCACGCTGGACATATTGATGGAGGCCGGCTGGATTCGCCCCGGCCGTCGTCGGGAGACGCCGGGCCGGCCGGTTACATGGATCACAACGCCGCACTTCCTAGACCATTTCGGCCTCGAAACGCTGCGCGATCTTCCGGGCGTCGAGGATCTCCGCGCTGCGGGGCTGCTGGACAGCCGCCCCGCCATCGGCCCGCTGTCCGGCGGAGCATCCGCGACGCCCGAGACGCCGGAAGAAGATTGAGGGAGAGTTTTCCGCTGTCCCCGAACGATTTGGCGCCCCTCGCGACTGCGAGCGATTTGCATTGGCGGCCTGTTGTGCCCTAATAAGGGAGCATGATCCCGTAAGCCCCGGGGCGCATCGCATGGACTCACCCTTGGTTTCCCACGCACCGGACACTTCCGCCGACGCCGGTTGGCGCAGCAGTACCAGCACGGCTACGGTTCCGTTGGACGCCTATGGCCCGGCACAGGGCTGGGCGTCCGCCGCCCGTCCGGCCCTGTCCCTGGACCGGGTCAGCCACCGCTACCGCACAAAGCTGGCCGTGAACGATGTCAGCCTGTCGATCGCGGCGGGCGAGATCGTCTGCCTGGTCGGGCCGTCCGGCTGCGGAAAATCGACGCTGCTGCGCCTTGCGGCGGGGCTGGAAACCTTGCAGCAGGGGACCATCGGCATCGATGGCCGGACGATTGCCGAGCCCGGCCACGCCCTGGCTCCGGAGCGCCGAGGCATCGGCCTGGTGTTCCAGGACTACGCACTCTTCCCGCATCTGACCGTTCTGGACAATGTCCGCTTCGGCCTGAACCGGCTTCCGGCGGCGGAGCAGAAGCTGCGCGCCATGGAGGCGCTGACCCAGGTCGGCATGCAGGACTATGCCAAGTCCTATCCCGACGCCCTGTCCGGCGGACAGCAGCAGCGGGTGGCGCTGGCGCGGGCCATGGCGCCGAAGCCGGCCGTACTGTTGCTGGACGAGCCTTTCAGCGGGCTGGACACGCGCCTTCGGGAAACGGTGCGGGACGAGACGCTGCACGTGCTGAAGAAGAGCGGGGCGGCGACCATGATCGTCACCCACGATCCCGAGGAAGCGATGTTCCTGGCGGACCGGATCGCGCTGATGCGCGATGGGCAACTGGTCCAGGTCGGCGCGCCGGTCGAACTCTATACCCGGCCGGCCTGCATCTTCGCCGCCAGCTTCTTCGGCGAGGTGAACCAACTTTCCGCCCGCGTACGCGGCGGCAGGGTCGAGACGCCCGTGGGCTCGATCGCCACCGGCCATCTCGCCGAGGGGGAGGAGGTGGATGTCCTGATCCGTCCGGAGGGGCTTCACCTCACCACGGGTCCCGACGATGCGGTCGGGCCGGAAGTCGGCAACCTTGCGCGCGTCGAAGCGTCGCGCCTGCTGGGCCGGAGCAGTCTGGTGCATCTGCGGGTGCATGACGGCCGGGGCGGGACCCTTCACATGCACGCCCGCATGGCTGGACAGTTCCTTCCGCCAGAGGGAAGTTACGTTTCCGTCCGGTTGGAAGAACGCCAGAGCTTTGTTTTCCCGGCTCGCCACCCTACCTGAGAATAGGCGGATAGATGTCCCGCGCTAAGTCGTCCTGATAAGGGGGCGACATTGCAGGGCGGAATCCTTTCTGCCATTATCGCGGCTCTTTCGGCCGGGCACCGCCCCGGCATTGCGGAGTGACGTTTATGGGCAATATCGGGATTTGGCAGATTCTGCTGGTCCTCGTGATCATCCTGATCCTGTTCGGCGCGGGCAAGCTGCCGAAGGTGATGGGCGACTTCGCCAAGGGTATCCGGAACTTCAAGTCCGGACTGAAGGATGACACGGACGATCAGGAAACGGCCGACCAAAGGGCCCTGCGTTCGGAACAGACGGTGCCGACCGGGACCACCACCGCCACCGTGAACAAGGACGAGGCCGCCAAGGGCTGATCGCCCCTGGCGCGACCTGCGTCCGCCCCTGTGCCGCCGGACCTACATAGATGTTTGATATCGGCTGGCCCGAACTGTTCGTGATCGCAGTCGTGGCCCTCGTGGTCATCGGGCCCAAGGATCTCCCGCGTGTCCTTCATACCGTCGGCAAGTGGGTCCGAAAGGCCCGCTCGCTCGCGCGGGACTTCCAGTCCAGCGTCGACGACATGGTCCGTGAGGCGGAGCTCGACGATCTGCGCAAGCAGATGCAGCAGGCCCGCAGCCTGAATGTAAGGGACCAGGTCGAGAAGGCCATCGATCCCAAGGGCCAGCTCCGCGACTCGTTGACGTTCGGCGACCTCGACATTGACGAGGGCGATGACGGAGTGGACCGCCCGTCTCCGGAGACGAAGTCGGCAGGCGCCACTCCGTCCAGCCCAACAGCTCTGGAACACAAGCCGGCTGTGGAGATGCCTCCGGTAAAAGCGGCGGCACCGGATCAGGCGCATCCTGCGGCGCCGTCCGCACCGGAAACCGGGCCGGCAGATGCGCCGGCCGCCGAGAAGCGGGGCTGACGCGCCATGGCTGCCAATCCGCATACCGACGACCACGACGAGATCGAAGACAGCAAAATGCCGCTGCTCGATCATCTGATCGAGCTGCGGGACCGGCTTATCTATGCCGTCGGAGCGCTGCTGATCGCCTTTCTGGTCTGCTACTACTTCGCCGAGGATATCTACCAGATCCTGATGCGGCCGCTGGAGCAGGCGCTTGGCGACAAGGCCGGGGCGCGGCGCATGATCTTCACGGCACCGCAGGAATTCTTCTTCACCCAGATGAAGGTGGCCTTCTGGGCCGGTGCGCTGATCGCCTTCCCGGTGATTGCGAACCAGGTCTGGAAGTTCGTTGCGCCCGGCCTGTACAAGCACGAACGCAAGGCGTTCCTGCCGTTCCTGGCGGCGACGCCTGTGCTGTTCATGATGGGCGGGGCGCTGGTCTACTTCTTCATCATGCCCTTGGCGCTGTCCTTCTTCTTCAGCTTCGAAATATCGGCTGCGGAAGGCGTCATGGCGGTCGAGGCGGAAACGCGGGTGGCGGAATATCTGTCGCTGGTGATGGCGCTGATCTTCGCCTTCGGCATCGCCTTCCAGCTTCCGGTGCTGCTGACTCTGCTGGCGCGTGCCGGGCTGGTGACGGCGGACAGTCTGGCTGCGAAGCGTCGCTATGCCATCGTGGCGATCTTTGCCGTGGCCGCGGTTCTGACCCCACCAGATGTCATCAGCCAGATCGGTCTCGGCGTGCCGCTGATCCTGCTCTACGAAATCTCCGTGTTCCTGGCCCGGCGGATGGAGAGGAAGCGCGCCGACGCGGAAGCGGAGGATGCTGAGTAGGGTCGGGCTGGAAACCGGTCACTGGACCGGGGAGCGGCGGGCCACTATAACTCGTGGCCCGGTGAACCCGCTGAAGACCTGTTTCCATGCACGACATCCGCGCTATCCGTGAGAACCCAGAGGCCTTCGACAAGGGCCTGGCCCGACGCGGGCTGGAGCCGCTGTCGGCGACCGTTCTCGATCTCGATCAGAAGCGCCGTGCCGCGCAGACCGCTTTCCAGGAAATGCAGTCGCGCCGGAACGAGGCTGCCAAGCAGATTGGCGCGCTGAAGAAGCAGGGCGACGAGGCCGGCGCCCAGTCCGTCATGGAAGAGGTTGCGCGCCTTAAGGAGCGCATTCCCGCCGTCGAGGAGGAGGAGAAGGCGCTCGCCGCCGAGCTGGACAGTCTCCTGGCCGGCATTCCCAACATCCCGGCCGACGACGTGCCGGATGGTAAGGACGAAAGCCAGAACGTCGAGATCCGCCGCTGGGGCGTGCCGCCCGAGATGCCGAACGCTAAACAGCATTTCGAACTGGGCGAGGCCCTCGGCCTGATGGATTTCGAAGGGGCGGCCAGGTTGTCCGGCGCGCGCTTCACCGTCCTGAAGGCCGGATTGGCGCGCCTTGAGCGTGCGCTCGGCGACTTCATGCTGAACCTGCACACGACGGAGTTCGGCTATACCGAGGTATCGCCGCCGCTGCTGGTGCGGGACGAGGCGCTGTTCGGGACCGGACAGTTGCCGAAGTTCCGGGAGGACCTGTTCGTCACCGGTACGGGCCATTCCCTGATTCCGACCTCCGAAGTGCCGCTGACCAATCTGGTCATGGACCAGATTCTGGACGCGGAGGAGCTGCCCCTGAGGCTGACCGCGCGCACGCCCTGCTTCCGGTCGGAGGCAGGCTCTGCCGGGCGCGACACCCGTGGTATGATCCGCCAGCACCAGTTCTGGAAGGTGGAGCTGGTCGGCATCACCCGGCCCGAGCAGTCGGAGGCGGAGCACCAGCGCATGACCGAAGCGGCGGAAACCGTGCTGAAGCGGCTGGGACTGCCCTACCGCACTGTGGCGCTGTGCACCGGCGACATGGGCTTCAGCGCTGCCAAGACCTACGACATCGAGGTCTGGCTGCCGGGGCAGGGCGCATACCGTGAAATCTCGAGCTGCTCCAACACCCGCGACTTCCAGGCCCGCCGGATGAAAGCACGGTGGCGGGCCAAGGGAGAGAAGGGGACGCAATTCGTGCACACGCTGAACGGTTCCGGCCTTGCCATCGGCCGGGCGCTGATCGCCGTGATGGAAAACTACCAGCAGCCGGACGGGTCGATCCTGGTCCCGGAGGTCTTGAAGCCCTACATGGGCGGCCTCGACCGGATCGCCGCCAATGGCTGAGCTGGACCTGAGCAAGGCGCGCATCCTCGTCTCCAACGACGATGGGATCAATGCGACGGGCATCGGCGTGCTGGAGCGGATCGCTCGCACGCTGTCCGAGGATGTCTGGGTGGTGGCGCCGGAGGTGGAGCAGTCCGCCGCCAGCCACAGCCTGACCATCCATCGCCCGCTGCGGATCAAGCAGTTGGGCGACAAGCGCTACACCGTGGACGGAACGCCCACTGACTGCGTGCTGCTGGCCATCAACCACATCATGGGCGACCGTCGGCCGGACCTCGTGCTGTCGGGGGTGAACCACGGCAATAATATTGGCGAGGACGTGACCTATTCGGGCACCATCGCCGCCGCGATGGAAGCGACGCTTCTGGGCATTCGCGCCATTGCCATGAGCCAGCGGATCGTCGGGATGAACCGGGTCTACTGGGAGACGGCGGAACATTTCGGGCCGGAGGTGGTGCGGAAGGCCGTCGCCGTCGACTGGCCGCGCCATGTCCTGGTGAATGTGAATTTCCCCGACTGCCCGCCCGATCAGGTCACCGGAATACAGGTGGTTCCGCATGGGAACCGCAAGGTCGGGGATGAGTTGATCCAGCGGCTGGACCCGCGCGGGAAGCCCTATTTCTGGATCGGCCCGGTCCGGGGCGAGCAGGAGGTTCCGGTGGAGAGCGACATCCATGTCGTGACCCATGGCGGCATCTCCGTAACGCCGATCTATCTGGACCTGACCCATTATGCCGCGCTGGAGTCCCTGCGGGGAGCCTTCGCCCGATGAGCACGGCCGCGCGCAAGATTCGCCTGCTGATGCTGTTGCGCCGGAACGGCGTCACGGATGTGCAGGTTCTGCGCGCGATGGAACTGGTCCCGCGGGAGGCATTCGTGCCGGCTACTTTCCGGGATCAGGCTTATGAAGATACGGCGCTCCCCATCGGACACGGACAGACGATCAGTCAGCCGCTGGTAGTGGGGCTGATGACCCAGGCGCTGGAACTCAGCGATCGGATGAAGGTGCTGGAAGTGGGAACCGGGTCCGGCTATCAGGCGGCCGTACTTTCGAAGATCGTCCGCCGGGTCTACAGCGTGGAGAGGCATCGGCCGCTGTTCCTGGAAGCGGAGGAGAAGTTCAAGGAACTGCGCCTCCACAACATCACCGCGCGCCTAGGCGACGGGATGAAGGGCTGGCCGGAGGCCGCTCCCTTCGAGCGTATCCTGGTGACCGCCGGTGGTCTGGAGCCGCCGGCGGAACTGGTGGCGCAGCTTGCCATCGGCGGCATAATGGTCATTCCCCTGGGTCCCGACCGGCGGGAGCAGAAGGTCGTCCGCCTCCGCCGGACGGACGATGGATTGGAACGGGAGGAGCTTTGGCCCGTACGTTTCGTGCCGCTGCTGCCCGATGTGGCGTCGGACCCGGTCCCGCCGGTCGAGCAGGCGGGGTAGTGATGAGAAAACCTGCCTCTCTTTTCCGCCATGCCGTGGCCGGCGCACTGGTTCTATTCCTGGCGGCGTGCAGCACCGCGGCGCCGGTTGGGTCCAGGGCTTATCCCACCGCCGCGCCGCGCGCCATCTTCGTCTCCCGCGGGGAGACCGCCTACGACATCTCGCGGCGTTACAACGTGCCGCTTCGGGACCTGATCGAAGAGAACAGGCTGCAGCCGCCCTATACCCTCCGGCCCGGACAACGCCTGCTGCTGCCGGTGCCGCTCGAATACACGGTGCAGTCTGGGGATACCATCTATGGGCTGTCCCGGCGGTTCGAGCTGGACATGAACGAACTGGTCCGGATGAACGGGATTTCTCCGCCCTACATGATCCGGACGGGGCAGGTGCTTCGGCTTCCCGGCGGTCGCAGCGGCGATAGTCGTACCCTGGTGGCGGAGGCTCCGCAGGCCGCGCCGCGCGCTGTGGTCCAGTCCGCACCAGTGCAGAGCGCCCCCATTCAAAGCGCGCCAGTGCAAACCGCCCCGGTCCAGTCCGCGCCGGCCGCAACGCCGCCCACCGTGTCGCGTCCGGCATCGCGTGGGGTGGAAACGGCAGAGATTCCGCCGATGGCCGGGTCCAACGAACCCTCTCCACCCGCGGCGCAACCCCGTCCTACGCCGGAACCGCAAACAGCACCCCGGCAAACTCCTTCGCAACCGGTCCCGACCGCACCGACTACCCGGACGGTGGGTCCGAAGCCGGAACCCGAGCCGACTCCACCGCCAGCGCCGGCGGAGCAGCAGGCTGCAGTCGTTCCCGTCCCAGCGCCGCCGCCCGTCAGGTCCGCGGCACCGGAACAGGTGACGCCGCCGAAGCCGGCACCGCGCCAGGGCAAGCGCTTCCTCTGGCCGGTACAGGGACCGATACTCTCGGACTTCGGACCGAAGCCGGGCGGCCTGTACAATGATGGGATCAACATCGGCGCCGAGCAGGGCGCGCCGGTCCAGGCAGCGGAGAATGGGGTCGTGGTCTATGCCGGGAACGAGCTGAAGGGCTACGGCAACCTGATCCTGGTGCGGCACGCCGATGGCTGGCTGACTGCTTATGCGCATCTGGACAGGATGGAAGTGGATCGGGGGCAGGAGATCCGCCGGGGGCAGCGGATCGGCACCGTTGGCCGGACAGGCAATGTGCGCAGCCCGCAGCTCCATTTCGGCATCCGCCGTAACGAGAAAGCGATGGATCCCAAGGACCATCTGGAGCTGCCGGCCTCCTGATCGAGCCATAGGCGTCCGGGGCGGGAAGTGCCGCCCCGGACGCCTCGCCGGGTCAGCTCTTCAGCTTCGCCTTGCTGACCGCCATGACGATCTGCCCGGCAATCGCTGTGTTGCGTGCCCGCAGGCTGTCGGCCACAGCCTTGGCATCCGTCGCCACTGCCGATGCCGCTGCCCGGTCCACCGCCTGGAGCGGCCCAGCCACGCTGATGGCCATCAGTATGGTTTCAACTGAACGATTGGCATCGGCGCTCGCGGTCCGGCGGGCCAAACCAGCGGCGGCTTTGGCCACATGCATGGCCGCCGGTTGCGCATGGGTCGAAACCTCGGCAACCGTGGCGAGGGCTGCTTTCATCAGGTGCAGGCCCGCAGTCGCATCGCTGCGCCCGATTTCCGCGGCGGCACGGCTGGCGGCTTCGGCCATATGGCCGACGGCTCTCGGATTGCGCGTCTTCTGTGCGGCCACAGACTCCAGCGCGATCTGCCAACCATCGGCCTGATCTGCGATACGGGCGGCAGCGGCCTTGGCAATGGCCTCACCGGTCCGGGTGGTATCGCCTGCGCGCGCGGCGAGGACGATCTGATTGCGGTCTGCGGTGTTCATCCCGGCCGCGGCGGGCAGGGTGGTCGCAGCGCTCAGGAAAAGTGCAAGTACAAGGCTACGGGTCAGCATGTGGCGGTCTCATGATCTGGAACGCCGGCGTAGGGCTTCTAGCGGCCAGCAATCGCGCAGGACTACGTCCTGCCGGCGGATCGCGCCGGCGTCGATGTCTGTGATGTTGGAAATTTCCCGCGGGCTGGAGCGTGCCGGCCCGCCGGGATGGTCACGCCCTGCGTGACTGACCAGCCGGAGGCCCGGTTGTCCGGATTCCGCCACTTCCCTTTACGGCCGGTCTGGCCGTTCCGACCGGCGCGTGGAACCAATGGGGGTGTGGAGAAGGCCGATCCGCATCGGCTGTCGTTATCGCCGTGTCCGTGACCTGGATGGGATCAGGGCGTTTACGCGTCGGCCCGGCACGCTCGACCGCGACCTTGTTGTCGGGCAGAACCAGAGGATCGGTCCAGGAGCAGTCAGCTCCGGCTTGGAACGGCCCTACCGAATGCTGGACATCCTGTCCGCCGTGCTCCGACAGCACCGGGGCGTGCGCGCCCGGCATGGACAGGCCGATCCATAGCAGAACCGCCGCTAGAAACATCAGTAGCGGTGTTTCCCGGTCCAACCGGCCGTAGGTCGGGCGATGGCGATCACGAGTGCGCACACCCTTATCCTATAGAAGGCGTGTCCGCTTGGGAATGTGCTGCCTGATGCTAAAGCGCCTTCCCCAGCCGGCCGGCCAGATCCTGGACATACTGCCACGCCACGCGGCCGGACCGGTTGCCGCGTGTCACCGACCACTCCACTGCTTCCGCACGCAACTGCTCTGCCGGTATATCCAGCCCGAACGCGGCGGCATAGCCTTCCAGCATGGCGAAGAAGGTGTCCTGATCGCAGGCGTGGAAACCCAGCCATATGCCGAACCGGTCTGACAGGCTGACCTTTTCCTCCACCGCTTCGGAGGGGTTGATCGCGGTGGACCGCTCATTCTCAATCATGTCGCGGGGCATCAGGTGCCGCCGGTTCGACGTAGCGTAGAACACCACATTTGCAGGCCGACCTTCGATACCGCCGTCGAGCACGGCCTTGAGGGACTTGTAGTGGCTGTCGTCCGTGCTGAAGGAGAGGTCGTCGCAGAAAAGGATGAACCGGCGTGGGGAATCACGAAGGAAGGCCAGGAGGGTGGGCAGCGTCGGGATATCCTCCCGATGGATCTCCACCAGCGCCAGCGCGCCGGGCCGTTCCGCGTTGAGATGGGCGTGGACGGCCTTGACGATCGAACTCTTCCCCATGCCGCGCGCCCCCCAGAGCAGGGCGTTGTTGGCCGGCAGCCCGTCCGCGAAACGGCGGGTGTTCTCGAGCAGGATCGACTTCTGCCGGTCGATGCCCTGCAAGAGGTCCAGGGCCACATGGCTGACCTCCGGGACCGCACGCAGCCGGCCCGGCATCTCCCAAAGGAACGCATCGGCGGCGGAAAGATCGGGTGCGGCCGCGGGGGGAGGAGCGAGACGGTCCAGCGCAGCGGCGATGCGGGTCAGGACTGGAAGCAGGTCGGTCATTGCGTGCAGGGCTCTGGCGGAACGGTTCACGACCCTAGCACAGGCTGAGGCCTACTCAAGGCATCCGGCGGCGCGGGCCGGTTTCCATTGCAACGGCGGTGTGGGCTTGTATAGTCCCGCCGTCCGCGCGCGACCTCTTACAGGAGTCTTTGATGTTCATTTCCACGGCCTATGCCCAGGATGCGGCTGCCGGCGATCCGACCGGCGGATTGATCAGCCTGTTGCCGCTGGTCCTGATCTTCGTTGTCTTCTACTTCCTGCTGATCCGTCCGCAGCAGAAGAAGATGAAGGAGCACAAGGCGATGCTCGAGGCGCTGCGCCGCGGCGACCGCGTCGTGACCGGCGGCGGAATTGTCGGCACCGTGACCAAGGTTGGCCCCGAGGAAGAGGTACAGGTCGAGATCGCGGATGGCGTGCGCGTCCGCGTGGTCCGCGGCACCATCCAGGGCGTGCTTGCCAAGACCGAGCCGGCCAAGGCCAGCGACGCTCCGGACGTCGCGGTTAAGAAGTAATCCTCCCCAGCCGTTCCGCCGATAAGAAGCGCAGCCCCGCACCATGGTCTATTTCTCCAAATGGAAGGTCGTCCTCGTCCTGGCCGTCTGTATCCTCGGTCTGGTCTATGCGGCGCCCAACCTGCTGAACCGCGCCGATGTCGAGCGGTGGTCCGCAGAACTGCCGGGCTGGCTCCCGACGCGGACGGTCAATCTGGGGCTTGACCTCCAGGGCGGGTCGCACCTGCTTCTGGAGGTTCAGACCGACGTGGTCATTCAGGAGCGTATGAACGCGCTGCTGGATTCCGCCCGTGATGCGCTTCGCGAGGGACGGATCGGCTACACGGACCTGGAAGCCTCCGGCCCGCGCCTCAGCTTCAGCCTCCGCAATCCGGAGGATGAGGCCCGTGCCCGCGAGATCGCCGCCGGGCTCGAGCCCAACGATGCCCGTGTCCAGGTCGATGGCAGCAGGGTCATCCTCGAATTGACGGAGCAGGCCATCCAGGCCCGCGAAAGCGCGGCGGTGGAGCAGTCCATCGAAATCGTCCGCCGCCGCATCGATGAGACCGGTACCCGCGAGCCCAGCATCCAGCGCCAGGGCAATGACCGTATCCTGGTCCAGCTTCCCGGCATCGACGATCCGGAGCGGGTGAAGAACCTGCTGGGTCAGACAGCGAAGATGACCTTCCGTCTGGTGGATGACAGCGTCAGCGTCACCGATGCGCAGGCCGGCCGCATTCCCCCGGGCTCCGAACTTTTGCCCTCGCGGGACGGCGGGTTCGAGGTGGTGCGCAAGCGGGTCATGGTCAGCGGCGACACGCTGGTGGACAGCCAGCCCAGCTTCCAGGATGGGCAGCCGGTGGTGAGCTTCCGCTTTGACAGCCTGGGCGCCAAGCGCTTCGGGGAAGCGACGCTGCAGAATACCGGCCGCCGCTTCGCCATCGTGCTCGACAATGAGGTGATCAGCGCACCGCGGATCAATGAGCCGATCCTGGGCGGCAGCGGCATCATCTCCGGCAGTTTCACGGTGGAGTCCGCCAACGATCTCGCCCTACTCCTGCGCGCCGGCGCGCTGCCGGCCCCGCTCACGGTCCTGGAGGAACGGACTGTGGGACCGGGCCTGGGTGCGGACAGCATCGCCGCCGGCCAGACTGCTGCCATCGTCGGTCTGGTGCTGGTCATCATCTTCATGGCCCTGACCTACGGCCTGTTCGGGCTCTTCGCGGATCTGGCCCTGGTCTTCAACATCGCGCTGATCTTCGCCGCATTGTCGATCCTCCAGGCGACGCTGACTCTGCCCGGCATCGCGGGCATCGTGCTGACCATCGGCATGGCGGTGGACGCGAACGTTCTGATCTTCGAGCGCATCCGGGAGGAGATCCGGAACGGCCGCACGCCCATCGCTGCCATCGATGCCGGCTACAGCCGCGCCCTGACCACCATTATCGACAGCAATCTGACGACACTCATCGCCGCCCTGCTGTTGTTCATGTTCGGATCGGGACCGGTGAAGGGGTTTGCCGTGACGCTGTCCATCGGCATCCTGGCTTCCATGTTCACCGCCATCATGGTGACCCGCCTGATGGTCGTCGCCTGGTTGCGGCAGAAGAAGCCGAAGGTGGTTCCGATCTGAGCGGGCGCTGGCGGGCCGGACATCCGCCCCGCCAGCAGAACCCCGTAGGACGAGGAGCAAGCCCTTGGACGTGACCCCTATCATTCCCGCCGACCGGCAGGTCATCGACACCTATGCGCCCGGCCGGTTCCGGATCAGCAACGTGGTCCATGAGGGCTCCGTGATCGTGATGCCGGATCGCACCCTGTCCTGGTCCGTCGAGAACTTTGGGCAGTTCACCGTCGAAAGCCTGGAGCCGGTTCTGACAGCCGAGCCAAAGGTGGAGATCCTGCTGATCGGCACCGGCGAGCGGATGCAACTCCTGCACAGCAGCCTGCGTCGGCAGTTGAAGGAGGCCGGGATCGTCGCCGACGTGATGGACACCCGCGCCGCCTGCCGCACCTACAACGTTCTGCTGTCCGAGGCACGGCGGGTTGCGGCGGTGCTGATCCCGATCTAGGCGAAGGAGCTAGGCCATGGACATTTTCAGTCCTGAACTGGTTCTTCCTGGATTGATCGTCCTGGCCGGGCTCTGGTCCATCCTGTATGCGAACAGGGAGGCCAAAGCCGGCGAACGCCGAATGGAGGAGGGCGATGACCGCTATTTCGAGGAACAGCGGTTCTATCGGGCGTACCGGTCCAGCCGCGATCCGAAATGGATACGCAGGAAGGGCGCGGTCGTCGTCATTCTGGGGCTGGCCGTGGCGGTGCTCCACATTTTGAAGCCGACGTAATCGGGACGTCAGCTACTCAGGCAAAGCGCCGCGGCATGATGCCCGGACTGTATGGCGCCCTCAATCGTCGCGGGCAGGCCGGTGTCCGTCCAGTCTCCGGCCAGCAGCAGGTTGCCCCTTGGTGCGTTCGCCGCGGGCCGCAGCCTTTCCTGATCTGGCGTGGCAGCAAAGGTCGCACGCTTTTCCTTGATTATGCGGTGAGGCGGGCAGGGGCCAGCGATGCCGAGTGCCGATGCGACATCGCGCCAGATCAGTTCCGCCAGCTCCTCTGCCGGACGATCCATAAGGCGGTCGGCAGCGCTGACCGTGACCGAGACGACATCGCCACGGCTGAACAGCCATTCCGCCGTGCCGCCGACCAGCCCGACCAATGGCGCGCCATCGGGCAGGGTCGCTGGGGTGCCGAGCCGGAAATGGGCGTTGAGAATTCCGCAATGCCGCAGCGGCACCGGCAGGTCCGGAAGCAGCTCGGCGGCCCGTTGCGCCGGGATCGCCAACACCACGCGATCCGCTGGCCCCAGATCCAACATGCCCGTGGACAGCTGGAGGCCGTTTGGTTTTCCGGCTGCATCCCGACTGATGCCAAGAAGCCGGACACTCGTTGCAACCTCCGCCCTGCGGGCTGTCAGGAAGTTCAGTGCGGGAACCACCAGCGCGTCGGAGAGTCCATCGCGGGCCACGAAGGGCCGGCAGGCATCCGCTCCACGCAGCAGGGTGCGGCGGAACACCTCCCAGAGCAGGCGGGCGGAGGCCTCTTCGGGCGGGGTGTTGAGGATGGACACCGCCAGCGGGCTCCAGAGCCGGCGATAAAGCAGGCTCTCTTTGCCAAGCCGCTCCGCCACAGTCGCATTTGCAGATGCCGTTGCCAACCGCAGGAGACCGGCATAGGCGGTCAAGGGAACGCCGGGAACGCGCCGTGCCGGGTTCAGCAGCCAGAAAGGAAGCCGTCCTGGGCCAGGCGAGACGCACCAGCGCGTTCCATCAGTCAGGTCGATGAACGGCAACCGCGCCTGCGGGCCACCCACCAGACGGTCGCGGGCACCGATCCGGTCCAGATACCGGAACAGCTCGGGATTGCCGCCGAGCATCAGGTGATTGCCATTGTCTATGGTGCGGCCCAGAACCGGATCGTCATAGCTCCGGCAGCGTCCACCGGCCTGCCCCGCCGACTCGTACAAGCGAACCGGCAGGCCCGCTTCAGCGAGTGCGGTGGCGCAGGCGAGGCCGGCAAGACCGGCACCGACGACATGGACCCTCGGGCCCGGTGCAGGCTGGGACAAAGAGCGGCCTCACCCCTTGGGCGGGTAGCCGAGGGCGCAGCGGAGCGCCACGCCGACCTTGGCAGTGCGGGACAGCTTGGGCCGCAGGTCCAGGTCCACCCATCCGCGCGCAACCAGCGCCGACAGAACACGCCGATACAGCAGCATCATCGCCACGGCGGGCCACAGGGCGCGGTGGTCGGAGGCGGGCAGTGCTTCCCGTGCCGCCTGATAACGCTGCTCCGCCAGGGCTGCGACATGGGCACAGACCTGGGGCAGATTCGGGTGTTCGATCACCTGCTCCGGATCGCTACGGGCCACGTCCAGCGGTATGTCCGCGGCAATCAGCGCCTCTTCCGGCAGATAGAGGCGTCCGAGCTTCGCATCCTCCTTGAGGTCACGGAGGATATTGGTGAGTTGCAGCGCCTCGCCGAGGGCTATGGCGAAAGCATCCGCCCGTCCATCCGTCCGGCCCAGGACGCGGACGGTCAGTATGCCAACGGCACCGGCGACGCGGCGGCAATAGAGAGTCAGGGTCGCGCAGTCCGGCGCCCGGATGGGGCCATCCACATCCATGGACATGCCGTCGATCAGCGCCTCGAACTCTGCCCGCGGAAGATCATACCGCTCCAGGGCCGATGCGAGCTCGCCGATCAGTGCATCATCGCCGCCCCGGGGCGGGATGCCCTGATGCAGCCGGTCCAGCGTGCGGCGCCACTCATCGAGCGCGCTGCGCTTCATGTCCACCGCCCCAGGCTCATCCGCGATGTCGTCTACGGCCCGGCAGAAGCCGTAGATCGCGAACATGGCGCGCCGCTTGGATTGAGGCAGCAGACGCAGGGGCCAGTAGAACGTGCTGCCGCTGGTCCCGCTGGTACGGGAACGGCTTCGCCGCGGCCGGCTCGCCATGCCGTGGCCGACGCCCTTCAGCACGGACCATATCCGCCCGAACCCGCCGACCTCCACCCGTTCCCGAAGCGGATCGCGCCGCCGCAATTCACGGGACAGGGCTTTCGCAAGATGCAGGATCACCGCTGCCTCCATCCGCAGGCCGGGATCGCGGATCTGTCCAGGCAGGGTCGCGGCCCTAGCCAGCAGCGCATCCACATGGTCCAGCGTGCGGTCGATGACTGCCCGGACCGGAGGTGTCGCGAAAGGCTCCACCAACTGTTCCGGATTGCCGCCGGCATCGCCGAACCAGGCAGTGGGAAGATAGCAGCGCCCCAACTCGATCCAGTCGGAGCGGCAGTCCTGGACGTGGTTCAGGACCTGTAGGGCGGTGCACAAAGCGTCTGCCGCCGGCGCCGCAGCCGTGGCCTCCCCATGGAGATCCAGCAGATAGCGGCCAACCGGGTCGGCGGAATACCGGCAATAGAGCAGCAGGTCGCTCCAACTCCGGCAGCGGCTGCCCTGGGCATCCCGACGGAACGCCTGAAGCATCTGCCGTGCGTGCAGGGTAGAGATCGACGTTGCGGTCAGGCTGGCCTTCAGCTGGAGGGCGGGAGCGAGCCATGGCTGGGAGCCTATGCCGCTGACCAGGGCCCGTTCGAGCGCATCGAGTTGGGCGACTTTCATCTCCGGCTCCAGCTGCGGATCGTCGGCGATGTCGTCAGCCAAGCGGACGAAGGCGTAGAACGCCATGATGTGGGGGCGCAGCCGCTTCGGCACCAAACGCGAAGCGACGGGGAAATTCTCTTGACCAGCCGTCTTGCGGGCGCTCGGCTCCGACGGGTGGGAAGACAGTGGAGCGGTGCGGTAATCGGCCATTTGGGCCCTCGGCCACGGGCTTGGAGTGGTATTTTGCCAGATCGGTCAGTGACTATGAAGCTCGATCCGGCCACAACCAGGGCCGTTCTCCGGAAATATCGGGGTGGTCTATGCGAAAGGCGGGGCTGAATGGCCCCGCCTGCGCACTCGTCTGAATTAGCTCAGATGAGCTGACCGTTCTTGATGGCCTGAAGGCGCTCGTTCACGGCATTCCAGTTCACGGTGTTCCACCAGGCGGCCAGGTAGTCCGGGCGGCGGTTCTGGTACTTCAGGTAATAGGCGTGCTCCCACACGTCATTGCCCATCAGAACGGCCTTGCCATCGGACAGCGGGGTGTCCTGGTTCGGCTTCGCCACAAGCTCCAGCTTGCCGGACTGGTCGGCGGTCACGAAGACCCAGCCGGAACCGAACTGCTTCGTACCGGCCTCGTTGAACTTCGTCTTGAAGGTCTCGAAGTCGCCGAAGGCGCTGGTGATCGCCTCGGCCACCGCGCCGGTCGGAGCGCCGCCGCCGTTCGGACCCATGATGGTCCAGAACATGGCATGGTTGGCATGTCCGCCGCCGTTATTCCGCACAGCCGTCCGGATGCTCTCCGGCAACTCGCCCAGCTTCCGCATCAGCTCGGTGATGGACAGGCCGTGGAGCTGGCTGTGCTCGGACAGGGCGTTGTTCAGGTTGTTGATGTACGCCTGGTGGTGCTTGCCATGATGGGTGCTCATGGTCTGCGCATCGATGTGCGGCTCCAGCGCACTGGTGTCGTAGGGCAGTTCGGGCAGGGTGAAGGCCATTGTTGGCTCCTGTGGTTTCGTCTCTTCCCTCAGGCATCTCGCCCTGAGCGGGCCCGCCTGTGACGTGGCAGAGATACGACCCGCGTCCCCAGGGGTCAAGGCAGGGCAGGCATATCGGGGGAAATCCGTTAAAGCCTACCCTGAATGCGGCGGGTCGCCATATAAGCGGGAACAGCAGCCCTCCGCCGCGGGTTTCGCGGCGCGTGCCCTTCCTGTCTCCGGTAAACCCGGGCGTAACGGACATCATGAGCGACCCAGAGCTTTCCTACTGCGCACGGGAAGTCCGGCGCTTCGATAACGACCGGTTCCTGACGGCTCTCTTTGCGCCCGTGGACCGGCGCGAGGATCTGTTCGCGCTCTATGCCCTGAACCTGGAAGTGGCGAAGACACGGGAGGTGGTCAGCGAACCGACGCTCGGGCTGATCCGGCTGCAGTGGTGGCGGGATACGATGGACAAGGTCTTTGCCGGTACGCCCCCGAAGCACGAGGTGGCGGAGCCGCTGGCCCGTGCCGTCGCGCGGCATAGCCTGGATCGGGCCCTGTTCGATCGGCTGATCGATGCGCGGGAGGCGGATCTGGAGGATGAGCCGCCGGCGACGCTGGACTGCATGGCCAATTATGCCGAAGTCACCGCCGCGCCCCTGACCCAGCTTGCACTCCAGATTCTGGACGTGCGGGCCGAGGCTGCGATGCAGGCCGGGCGGCATGTGGGCATCGCCTGGGCGCTGACCGGGTTGCTGCGCGCCGTGCCGTTCCATGCGCAGGCGCATCGTACGCATCTGCCGATGGATTTGCTGCGCCGGCACGGTGTCAATCAGCAGAAGCTGTATGACCTGAAGCCGGAGCCGGGCGTACGTGAAGTGGTGCGCGCTGTGGCCGACAGGGCGAGGGTGCAGCTGGAAGAGGCGAGGCGGTTGCGCCGGGAGGTGCCGAAGCAGGCCACGCCGGCGCTGCTTCCAGCTGCCCTGGCGGACCTCTACCTCGGTGCGCTTTCCAGGTCCGACCACGACCCGCTGGCCCCGCGGGTGCAGATGGTTCACCCGTTCCGGCAGTTGAAGCTGGCCTGGGCGGGGATGACGGGCCGCTGGTAGCGGCCAGAGCTCCGCAATCCTCTGCTTCCATCCCGGTTGGAGCCGGGAACCAGCAGGGGCGGAACCAATGCACAGCATCGACATATCAGGTCAGGTCGCCATAGTGACCGGCGCCAGTTCCGGCATCGGGCAGGCCTGCGCCGTGGAACTGGCGCGGGCCGGGGCGCGGGTCGCCGTGAACCACCGCAACTCCGCGGAGGAGGCGGGGGAGACTCTTGAAATGATCCGGGACTGCGGCGGCGAGGGCACCGCCGTGCAGGGCGATGTCTCGGTCGAGGCGGACGTCGAGCGCATGTTCGCCAACGTGGTGGAACAGTACGGCACAGTGGACATCCTGGTCGCGAATGCAGGCATCCAGCAGGACGCATCGCTGACCGAAATGACGCTCGGCCAGTGGGAGAAGGTGATTGCGGTCAATCTGACCGGCCAGTTCCTCTGCGCGCGCGCCGCCATCCGTGAGTTCCTGCGCCGCGGCCCCCGGCCGGAGATTTCCCGATCGGTGGGGAAGATCATCTGCATGAGCTCGGTCCATCAGGTGATCCCTTGGGCAGGGCGGGTGAACTATGCCGCGTCCAAGGGCGGGATCGAGCTGATGATGCAGTCCATCGCTCAGGAATATGCGGAGAAGGGCGTGCGGGTGAATGCGGTCGCTCCTGGCGCGATCCGGACTGCAATCAATACCGAGGCCTGGAAGAATGAGGCGGCGCGGGATCGGCTCTTGAAACTGATCCCGCAAGGCCGCATCGGCGAGCCAGAGGATGTGGGACGGGCTGTGGCTTGGCTCGCATCCGACCTGTCGGATTACGTCAACGGAACCACCCTGTTCGTCGATGGCGGAATGACGCTCTATCCAGGTTTCAGGGGCAATGGATGAGCGGACGGAAGGTCCTGACAGCACGGTGCGGCATGTGTCGGGGCCTATCCATTCGGGTTGCACCGAATGTTCATGATCCTGCATGATCCTGGACGGCAGGCCAATCCCGACCCTGGATTCCCGGACATGAGCACTCCAGACCGGCCGCTCTATCGCATCACGCAGGAGCAGTTGGACCAGATCGTGAAGCGACACGAGATGTTCCGCAACGCCCGCATGGGCGGGGCGCGGGCGGTGCTGTCCTTCTTCGACCTGTCGGGGCTGGACCTGTCGGGCCGTGACCTTGCACATGCTGATTTCAGCGGCAGCGTGCTCCGCGGGGTCAATCTGGCCGGAGCGGTTCTGGACTGCGCCACGCTTTTCGCCTGCGATCTGCGGCAGACCAACCTGCAGAGCGCGTCCATGGTGAAGTCCGACCTGCGCGGGGCATGCCTGCGCGGGGCCGATCTGACCGGGGCCAATCTGGTGAATGCCGATCTGCGCGACGGCTCCATGGCCGCGAAGGAGCGGGACGGCAGCCTCAAGGTCCTTACGGTGGAAACCAACCCCTCCGACATGGAAGGGGCGAAGCTGTCCAACGCCAACCTGTCTCAGGCCAAGCTCTCCGGTGCCGTCGCCATGCATACCGACTTCACCGATGCGGTGATGCGCGGGACCAAGCTGGTGCGTGCCAATCTGCGCAACGCCACCCTGAACGGCGCCATCCTGGAAGGGGCGGACCTCTCCGGCGCGGATGTGCGCGGCGCGTCCCTGAAGGGAGCCGTGCTGACCGGGGCCACCATGACCCTGACGGAGACGGCAGGGGCGGACATGACCGGCACCCTGACCGACAAGCCCGCCGGCAAGCCGCTCACATCCCTGCCGCGCCCGTTCGAGGAGATGGTGCGGGAGCATGCGCTTTGGGTCGGCACGGCAGGCCAGCAGGGGGCGGCGCTGGATCTGTCCGGCATGGATGTGCGCGAGGCTGGGGCCTTGTCACACGCCTGCCTGACCCGCCTGGTCGCCCGTGGGGCGGTGTTCTACGGCGTCGATTTGTCTGGAGCCCAGATGCAGGTCGGGCAGCTTCAGGATGCCGATCTGCGCGGAGCGAATCTGGCCGGGGCGGATCTCCGCGGCGCCAACCTGAAGGGGGCGAAGCTCAACAACGCCAACCTTCGCGGGGCGAACCTGGACTATCTGCCCATCAGCGATACCCGCCAGATGTGCAGCGATCTCTCCGGCGCGCATCTGCGTTACGCCGACCTGTCGGGGGCCAAGCTGCGCCGCGCCAATCTGGCGGAATCCGACCTGTCCTTTGCCGATCTGAACGGGGCGGAGCTGAAGCAGGCCGACCTGTCCCGTGCGGTTCTCGCCGGGGCCAAGGTGAAGCGCGACCAGCTCGCCTCCGCCCTGCTGGAGGGGGCGAGCGGCCTGCCGCGCGGCGTTCTCTAGGGCCTACTTGTCCTTGTCTTCCCAGACCGGCGACTGGGCGTGGCCGGCGCCGCCGCGGAAGGCATGATCGGTCCGCTTGCCCGTGTCCTTCTCCTCCGGATGGTTCACCTGCGGATGGTCCGGGCCGGCGTCGGCATTGGGCGCCACCTCATGAGGCTTCCGGTTGCTGTCCTGGCCGGCGATGCGGGCGCGGAACTGCTTTTCCGCGATATCATCAATCGGCATGTCGCCAAGGCCGGGCGGATGATTGCGCTGATCGCTGCCCATGGCTTCTGTCCTTCCTATTCCGGGGCGGCCGCGCTTGCACGTAGCCGCATGACGGAGAAAACAGCAGCAGCGAGGGGGCGTTACGGCAGGTGCCGGACTTATCTCCTCTCCGGCAGCACCTTGCCCGGATTCAGCAGCCCCTGCGGGTCCAGCGCCTGCTTCAGGCGGTGCATCAGCTCCAGCTCCACCGGGGTTTTGACCACCACCATCTCATCCCGCTTGCGGGTGCCGATGCCGTGTTCGGCGCTGATGGAGCCGCCGAGGTCGATCACGGCGGCGTGGACGATGCCGGTGATCTCCTTGGACCGGGCCAGATAGTCGGGGCCGTCCATATCCTCCGGCCGGGCGACGTTGTAGTGCAGGTTCCCGTCGCCGAGATGGCCGAAAGGATAGGGGCGGATGCCGGGCATCAAGGCTTCCAGCTCCCGCCCGGCGCGCGCGATCATGTCGGGCACGCGGGCGACGGGAACGGAGATGTCGTGGTGGACGGCGCCGCCCACCTTGCGCCCGATCTCCGGCAGCCCTTCGCGCAGGCGCCAGAGCTGCCGGCGCTTGTCCTCCGTCTCGGCGAAGGTGGCGTCGGGGACGAGCCCGTCCTCCATGGCCCCGGCCAGGGCCTCTTCCGCCGCGTCGCGCAGGGCGGGGCCGGGCAGGCCGCCGGTCAGCTCCATCAGCACATACCAGGGGGCGGGCTCCGACAGCGGGTCCAGGCTTTCCCCCAGATAGGCGCGGGCACCGTCGATGGCGAAGCGCGGCATCAGCTCGAAGGCGCTCAGCGCCTCGCCGGTCGCGGTGCGGATGCGGGCCAGCAGCTCCACCGCCGCCGCCGGGCTGGCTACGCCGGCCAGGGCGGTTTCCGTCCGGCGCGGGCGCGGGAACAGCTTCAGCGTGGCCGCGGTGATGATGCCCAGCGTTCCCTCGGAACCGAGGAAGAGCTGCTTCAGATCGTAGCCGGTATTGTCCTTCCGCAGGGCGCGCAGCCCGTTCCAGACCCGCCCGTCGGCCAGCACCACCTCCAGCCCCAGCACTAGGTCGCGGGCATTGCCGTAGCGGATGGTCAGAATGCCGCCGGCATTGCTGGACAGGTTGCCGCCGATGGTGCAGGTGCCCTCCGCCCCCAGGCTCAAGGGGAACAGCCGGTCCACCTCGGCCGCCGCGGCCTGGACATCCGCCAGGATGCAGCCGGCCTCCACCGTCGCGGCATAGTCCAGCGGGTCGATGGAGCGGATGCGGTTCATCCGGCCGAGATTCAGCAGAACCGCGCCCAGCCCTTCCCGCGCCACGGTGCCGCCCACCAGACCGGTATTGCCGCCCTGCGGGATCAGGGGCACGCCGGCCTCTCCGCACAGCCGCACCACCGCCGTCACCTCCTCCGTGCTGCCGGGGCGGAGCACGGCGGCCGGATGGGTGGTCTCGATCCCACGCCACTCGAAGGCATAGGGCGCCATTTCCGCACCGGTCAGCACATTGCCGGGGCCGAGAAGCTCGGACAGGCGGGGAAGCAGGTCTGCGGCGGTCATGGCGTTTCTCCTACCTGGGGGCTGCGGCGCGGCGGAGACGGTCGTTGATGGCGATGCCGAGCCCGACCTCCGGGATCGGCATCACGGCGATCCCCTTGCAGCACGGCTTGTCCAGGGCGCGCAGCATGGCGAACAGGTTGGCTGCCGCCTCATGCAGGTCGCCGGTGGGCGACAGGTTCAGCCGCTCATGCCCGCCCCGGATGAACTGGTCCGGCCCGAAGGCCAGGAAACCCTCATCGTCGTTGGGGGCGGCGGCGTTCAGGCGGACCGGCAGGCTCGGGGCGTAATGGCTTGTCAGCATGCCGGGCGCCTTCACGCCGGCCTCCGCCCCCGCCAGCTCCACCGGTCCCAGCACCCGCTCCAGCTCCTCCCGCGTGACGGAGCCGGGGCGCAGCAGCATGGGCACATCGCCGGTCAGGTCCAGCACCGTAGACTCGACCCCGACCGGGCAGCGCCCCGCGGCCAGGATCAGCTTCAGCAAGCCGCCGCCGCCGTCCGGGAACTCCTCCGCCACATGGATCGGGGCCGTGGGACTGACATGGCCGGAGACATTGGCGCTCGGTGCGGCGATGGGGCGGCCAGCCGCCTCCAACAGGGCGCGCGCCGCCGGATGGGCGGGCGCCCGCACGGCCACCGTGTCCAGCCCGGCGCTGACCAGCAGGCTCAACGGCGCGTCCGCCCGGCGGGGCAGCACCAGGGTCAGCGGTCCGGGCCAGAACAGCTCAATCACCTGCTGCGCACGATCGTCCACATGGACCAGCCGCTCGGCCTCCGCCTCGCCCGGCACATGGACGATCAAGGGGTTGAAGCTGGGGCGGCCCTTGGCCTGGAAAATAGCGGCCACGGCCTTGTCGTTGCCGGCGTCGGCGCCAAGCCCATAGACCGTTTCGGTAGGGAAGGCGACAAGACCGCCATCCGCCAGCACGGACGCCGCCCGTTTCAGCGCGTCGGCGCTGACTTGCATCACCTGCGGCGGCTGTGGGCCGGACTCGGTCATGGAATAGCTTCCTCCTGGCGGTCGGGACTTGTTCTAGCGCCGCGCAATGGCTCCTGTCCAAGGGTTCGGGCCGTTTGTGCGCTGCACGCTTGGCAAAGCTCGGCGGGACCTTCACACTCCGGCCTGAGCTATCGGAACAGAAGGCGGGGCATCATGGCGGCGCGCATCGTCACCATCGCGCAGCAGAAGGGTGGCGCGGGCAAGACCACGCTGGCCATCCACCTGGCCATGGCCTGGTGCCTGGCCGGGAAGCGGGTCGCCACAGTGGATATCGACCCCCAGGGCAGCATGACGGAATGGCACCGGACCCGCATGGCCTCCCTGACGAATGGAGAGGCCGGCCCTGAACATGTTCAGCTTTCCGGCTGGCGCGTGCAGAAAGAGGTGGAGCGGCTAGCCAAGGAGAATGAGGTCGTCGTGATCGACAGCCCACCCCATGCGGAGACGGAGGCGAAGATCGCGGTGCGCTGCGCCTCCCTGGTCGTGGTACCGGTGCAGCCCAGTCCCATGGACCTTTGGGCGACCCGCCCGACCCTGGAGCTTGCGAAGGCGGAGAAGCGCAAAGTCCTGCTGGTCCTGAACCGCGTCCCGTCCCGCGGCAATCTGGTGGATACCGTTTCCTCCAAGGCTGCGGAGCTGGGCGTGCCCGTCGCGGATGCCACCATCGGCAACCGCATCGGTTTCGCCGGCGCGATCATGGAAGGGCTGACCCTCATGGAGACCGAGCGGCGGGCCAAGGGCGTGGAGGAGATCGAGGAACTGGCGGCGGAGATATGGAAGCGGGCGGGATAAGCGCCGGTTCCGGCCCGGCGGGTTACTCCGCCGCGGCCGCTGGCGCCTGATCCAACCACCCGTCCAGATCGGCCAGCGCACGCCGGGTGTAGCCGAGCTTGCGCTCCTTGCCATGCAGTTCCTTGCCGTTGGGCTGGCGCGCGTCCAGGGGCGGGAAGAGACCGAAATTCACGTTCATGGGCTGGAACGTCTCCGCTTCCGCCCCGCCGGTGATATGGCCCAGCAGCGCTCCCAACGCTGTTGTCGGCGGCGGAGCGGGCAGTGGACGCCCTAGACGCTCCGCGGCGGCGAACCTGCCGGCCATCAGGCCCACGGCAGCGCTCTCCACATAGCCTTCGCAGCCGGTGATCTGGCCGGCGAAGCGGAGGCGCGGCAGCTTCTTCATGCGCAACGTCCCGTCCAGCAGGCGTGGACTGTTGATGAAGGTGTTCCGGTGCAGGCCGCCCAGCCGGGCGAACTCGGCATTCTCAAGCCCCGGGATCATGCGGAAGACCCGGGACTGTTCCCCGTATTTCAGCTTTGTCTGGAAGCCGACGAGGTTGTAGAGCGTGCCCAGGGCATTATCCTGGCGGAGCTGGACCACGGCATAGGGCCGGCGGCCTGTATGCGGGTTGGTCAGACCCACAGGCTTCATGGGGCCGTAGCGCAGAGTGTCGACCCCGCGCTCCGCCATCACCTCGATAGGCAGGCACCCGTCGAAGTAGGGCGTGTTCTTCTCCCACTCCTTGAACTCGGTCTTCTCACCGGTGCGAAGTGCCTCGATGAAGGCCAGGTACTGGTCCTTGTCCATGGCGCAGTTGATGTAGTCCTTACCCGTACCTCCGGGGCCGGGCTTGTCGTACCGGGACTGGAACCAAGCCTTGGACAGGTCGATGCTGTCGAAATGAACGATCGGCGCAATAGCGTCGAAAAAGGCCAACTGGTCCTCTCCGGAGATCGACCGGACGGCTTCGGCCAGGGCAGGAGAGGTCAACGGTCCGGTAGCGATGATGACGCTGTCCCACTCATCCGGCGGCAGTCCCGCCACCTCGCCGCGGTCGATGGTCACCAGCGGATGATCTGCCAACGCCTGGGTCACGGCATCGGCGAAATGGTCTCGGTCCACGGCCAACGCGCCGCCAGCCGGCACCTTGTGCTGATCGCCGGCACGCAGGATCAGCGAGCCGCAGCGACGCATTTCCTCATGCAGCAGGCCGACGGCATTATACTCGGCATCGTCGGAGCGGAAAGAGTTGGAGCAGACCAGCTCCGCAAACTTATCCGTCGAATGAGCATCGGTCTTCCGCACCGGGCGCATTTCGTGCAGCACGACGGGAATGCCGGCCTGGACGAGCTGCCAGGCGGCCTCGCTGCCGGCGAGGCCGCCTCCGATGACATGGACGGGTGACGTGGAGCTGGCGCTGTTCTTCATCATGGGGGTTAGGAGTGGCGATGCCGAAGGCCAGCGTCAAGCCTTCCGGCCACATGCGGCGCGCATGGCTCAGATCAGGCGCGACGCGCGCCCGATATCGATCTAGAGTTGCTCCCGAAAGATATGGGCGGGAGCACCATGGAACTTGCAGGCAAGATTCTGGCCGGGACGGCTGTGACGCTGCTGACCCTGTTCATCGCGTGGCAGATATTCATCGCGTTCCGGATCGGGGCGCTGGAGCGGGAATATGGCGGCCTGCTGGATTTCTCGAACTTCCAGCTGAGCTGGAAGCCGAACCAGCACCTGCTCGCTCCGGCGGGAGCCACCGCTGCATCGGCTCATGGGGAGGCTCCCCTCTTCGCGGTCGCGCCGGAAAAGCTGCGCGATGCGCTGCTGGCGGTCGTCGAGGGCGAACCGCGGACGCGCATCGTGAGCCGGAGCGGTGACAGCATGGCCTTCACGGCCGTGCAGCAGACGGCCCTAATGCGCTTTCCGGATTTCGTCAGCATGGAAATCCGCCCCGTGGACGGCGGCAGCATGTTGCTGGTCTACAGCCGCGCGGTGTTCGGGGTTCGGGATTTCGGCGTCAATCAGAAGCGCGTCGAGGACTGGATCGCCAGGGTCCGCGCACGTCTCTGACGCCTAAATCGGCTATCAGAGACGCATCCGTCCGAAACTGGGCGCTGTCTGGACCCGTCGGCCATCCAGGATTTGGGCCAGCCGTTCCGCTGCTTTGCGGATACGCTCCGGCGTGCAGGCTGCGTAGCCGAGCACCAGACCGGAAAAATCGGTTCGGGCGGCTTGGAAGCTCGAGAGAGCCTGGAGTTCGATTCCGCGGGCGGCCGCCAGGGTCTCAAGCTCCGCCGCGGACAGCGGCAGGCCGGGATCGATCCTGGCGGTGAGGTGAAGCCCGGCCGGCGCGTCTTCGAGGTCCAGCGCGCCCGACCAGAGGCGCGAGGCGGCGTCCCGCAAAGCCTGCTGCCGCTCCGCATAGCTGCGACGGCTGCGGCGCAGATGGGAGGCAAGGTGCCCCTCGGCGATCAAGTCATGAACCGCCATCTGTTCCGGAAGCGGTACCGTATGTCCGAGGCGGCTCCGCAGGTCATGGGCGGCGCCCACCAGTTCCGGCGGCAGAACCAGCCAAGCCATCCGGACCGCCGGGACGAGGACACGGTCGAAGCTTCCGAGATGCAGGACCCGCCCCGCTTCGTCCAGCCCCTGGAGGGCGGCCAGGGGACGGCCCTCATACCGGTAACCGCCGTCGGCATCGTCCTCCAGAACCCAGGCGCCTGAGCGTCGCGCCCAGGATAACAGTGCCAGCCGCCGCCGCATCGGCATTACGCCGCCGGCCGGGAACTGCCAGCCGGGGGTCACAATGGCGAGCCTTGCGTCCGGCGCCATGCGTTGGGCCAATTCCGGATCGAACCCGTCCTGGTCCACAGCTACGAAGACGGGGCGGCCAGCGCGGGCCAGCAGGACGGCGCGCTGGGCGGGACAGCCGGGGTCTTCCAGCCAGACCTGGTCGCCGGCGGCGATCAGCAGGCTGGCAGCCAACTCCAATCCAGCCGTGCGCGAGGGAAGGATCAGAATCTGCTCGGGCTCGCACCGGAGGCCGCGGCTGGTTTGAAGATGAGTTGCCAGCATCCGCCGCAGGGGCAGCCATCCGCCGCCTGCATCGCGGCCCAGAACGGAGGGGCCGGCATCCCGCCAGCGGCGGATGATGAGGCGCTTCCAGATTTCGAGGTCGAACTGGTCGGTGGCGGGTAGCCCCGCCCGGAATGGCAGACTGTCGCCCGCCACGGCGCCGCGGGGGGCGCTGTCGGCCAC
This sequence comes from Indioceanicola profundi, assembly GCF_003568845.1. Lineage (NCBI taxonomy): Bacteria > Pseudomonadati > Pseudomonadota > Alphaproteobacteria > Rhodospirillales > Azospirillaceae > Indioceanicola > Indioceanicola profundi. The sequence continues at coordinate 1,268,794 of NZ_CP030126.1, forward strand.
CGCAGGGGCCGGCTGCACCGAAGAGGCCGCGACCCGCAGGGCCGGCGTCATCGCCTCGTCCGGAAGCCTGGATGTCACATAGGTGCCGGAGCCGATGCGGGTTTCCAGATAGCCTTCGGCGACCAGCCGGTCCACGGCAGCCACAACGGTGTTCCGTGAGACCCCCAGGTCACGGGAGAGCGTGCGGGTGGAAGGCAGGCGGTCACCGGCGCGGAAAGCGCCGTCAAGAATGGCGCTTCGGAGCCTTTCAAAGAGCTGCTCCTGCAGGGGGCTGGCCTGATCGCTGTGGAAGAGCTGGAGCAGAGGACCTTGCGAACTCTTCATGCGCTTTCACCTTCCGCCGCGTCGGAATTTGCCAGTCGGGGAGAGGAGGCGGCCGGACGATCGGAAGGCCGCCTCCCACCGGCGGAACGGGGCAATTCCACCGATCCCATCGGCTGGCGTCGCCAAGCCGCTGGAGGCTGACCGGCGGATGGCGACAGGGAAGAGGAAAGCAGACCGCTGTAACAGCGGCGTGTCCGGCCACGGACCTGTGTGAAACACTTCGTTTCCATTGGGGCCAGGAGTTACATTGGCGTAACAACAACCATATCGGCTCCGCTTTTGGGGAAGGTTAGACTCCGGCCATGAGCGACATGACCCACCTCCTGGTCGTGGATGACGACCGCGAGATCCGCGACCTGCTGACCCGGTATCTCAGCCGGCATGGATACCGCGTGACCGCGGCCAAGGACGGGCAGGAGATGCGCAAATACCTGGCCGACCGGAACATCGACCTGATCGTGCTCGACCTGATGATGCCGGGCGAGGACGGCCTTTCCCTCTGCCGCAGCCTTCGCGCCGAAGGCGGACCGCCTGTGGTCATGCTCTCGGCCATGGGGGAGGATGCCGACCGCATCCTGGGGCTGGAGATCGGGGCGGACGATTACCTGCCGAAGCCTTTCAATCCACGGGAACTGGTCGCCCGGATCAAGGCGGTGCTCAGGCGGTCGCACGTTGTAAACCAGGCGCAGGCGGCCCCTTCCGGCTCCATCAGTTTCTGCGGCTTCATCCTGGACCAGGCACAGCGCCGTTTGAGCGATGCCACGGGGGCGGAGGTGGTGCTGACGGCCGGGGAGTATGAGCTGCTCGTCGCACTCGCCAGCCGGCCGCGCCGCGTTCTGTCGCGCGACGACCTGCTGGAGATCACGCGGGGCCGCTCCGCCGGGCCGTTTGACCGCTCCATTGACGTGCAGATCAGCAGGCTACGCCGCAAAATCGAGCCAGATCCCGCCGACCCCACCATCATCAAGACGGTCCGCTCCGGCGGATACATCTTCTCACCCGAGGTTCAGACGCTATGAGGGCGGTGACCGACCGCATTTCCTACTCCATCTTCGCCGTGCTGGTGGGCGGCATCCTCCTGTCGCAGGCCATTGCGCTCGGCCTCTACCGGAGCGACCGGGCCGAGGCCGTGGCCGACGCGGAGGGTGGGCAGCTGGCCAACTGCCTCGACGGATTCGCCGCGGCTATCGAGGAGCAGCCGCAGGACATCCGCAGCTCGATCCTGCACCGCCTGAAGGAGAAGGAAATCGCCGTCCGCACGTCGGCTGGGCATGAAGTCACGCTCGACGTGTATGAGCGCAGCGACATACCCAGGAAACAGGTCAGTCCGGCGGTCTCCGTCCCACCATTCGGCTTTCCCACCGCCCCGCCGCCGGAGCCCAAGACCATCGAGGTGTCGCGGCAATTGAAGGACGGCACCTGGTTGAAGTTTCATGCGCCGGTCACCGCCACTGACGCGCTGAAGGAGCCGGGCTTTCTGGCTTCGCTGGCCGGCAGCGCCGCGGTTGCGATTCTGCTGTCCGCCTGGGTGCTTGGCTTCACGACGCGCCCGCTACGCCGGTTCGCCGCCGCCGCCAATCGCCTGGGCGTGGACATGAACGCCCCCTCCCTGGAGGAGAACGGACCGCGGGAAGTGCGGCTGGCCGCCAGCGCCTTCAATAAGATGCAGCGGCGGCTCAAGGCTTTTGTCGAGGACCGGACCCGGATGCTGGCCGCGGTCAGCCACGATCTCCGCACGCCCCTGACCCGGATGCGGCTACGCGCCGAATTCATCGACGATGATTCTGTGCGGGAAAAGATGCTGGATGATCTGGCGGAAATGGAGTCGATGATAGGCTCCACCCTCGCCTTCGCGCGGGACGAGGCGAATCAGGAGGCGATCCAGCCGCTGGACCTGAACGATCTGCTGGCAAAGCTGGCAGAGGATTGCCGGGAGGCCGGCCAGCCGGTGGGGCTGGTCCCGTCCGGGCGGCGGCTTCCGATTTTCGGCCGCCGCACAGCCCTGAAGCGCGCATTCGGCAATCTGATCGAGAATGCGGTGAAGTATGGCGGAAGCGCCGAACTTTCGCTGAGCAGCCGGGACGAAACGGTGGTCGTCGTCATCGACGACCACGGCCCCGGCATTCCGGATGTGGAGATGGAGAACGTATTCCGCCCCTTCTACAGGGTTGAAGGTTCCCGCTCCCGGGATACGGGCGGCACCGGGCTGGGCCTGTCGGTGGCGAACGACGTGGTCCGCGCCCATGGCGGCGAAATACGTCTGGAAAACAGGCCGGAGGGAGGATTGCGGGTTACCGTGCTGATCCCCCAGGTTTCGACCCCCTGAAGCTTCATTCCGCCTCCGCTTGGCAGTTGGGGACAACGGATCGATCTGATAACGTTCGGAAATCCGAAGGACTGCCGCGGCGGAGAAAGTCTGAATATGCCGATCCTCAACCGTATCGCCGAATTCCATACCGACATGACGGATTGGCGGCGCCAGATTCACGCGCACCCCGAACTCGGATTCGAGGAGTTCCAGACATCCGAACTGGTGGCGACGAAACTGGCCGATTGGGGAATCGAAGTGCATAGCGGTCTGGGCGGGACCGGCGTTGTCGGCGTGCTTCACGGAGCGGGCGGGCCGAATGGCAAGCGCATAGGTCTTCGCGCCGACATGGACGCGCTGCCCATGGAGGAGGAGAATTCGTTTCCCCACGCCTCGAAGGTGCCGGGCAAGATGCATGCCTGCGGGCATGACGGTCACACGACCATGCTGCTGGGCGCTGCCCGCTATCTGGCGGAGACCCGCAATTTCGACGGCACGGTGCATTTCATCTTTCAGCCGGCGGAAGAGGGAAAGGGCGGTGGCCGCCGCATGGTGGAGGAGGGGCTGTTCAGGCAGTTCCCCTGCGACATGGTCTTTGGCATGCACAACTGGCCGGACCTGCCGCCGGGTGAAATGATGGTGAAGCCTGGACCGGTCATGGCCGGTGCCGACCAGTTCGAGATACATATCGGCGGACGCGGCGGTCATGCCGCCCTGCCGCACCATTGCGTCGACCCGGTGGTGATCTCGGCCCAGATGATCCTGGCGATCCAGACCCTGGTCAGCCGCCGGCTCAGCCCTATCGACAGCGGCGTCGTGAGCGTGACGCAGGTGAATGCGGGCAGCGCCTACAACGTCATTCCGCAGGAAGTGACCTTGCGCGGCACCGTGCGCGCCCTGACGCCGGAAGTCCGCGACGCTCTGGAGGAGGGTCTGCGCCATCTGGTGCAGACCCTGCCGCCGGCGTTGGGAGGAACCGGTGAGCTGCGTTACAAAAGGGGCTATCCGCCTACGGTCAACCATGTGGAGCCGAGCGCCATCGCAGCTGCTGTGGCGGAGAAGGTTGTCGGTGCTGGACGCGTCCGCAACGACATGGGGCCGAGCATGGGAGCCGAGGATTTCTCCTTCATGCTGAATGAGCGGCCGGGCAGCTATGTCTGGCTGGGGCAGGGTGGTGCAGCCGCTGGCTGCATGCTCCACAACCCCAGATACGACTTCAATGACGATATACTGCCGATGGGCGCCAGCTTCTGGGCCGCGTTGGTGGAAACCACGCTGCCGCGGGCTGCCTGACATGCGGCTGGGCGCAGGGCTCGGAGCGGTGCTTTCGGGTTGCCTTGTGCTTGTCCCGCTGGCGGGCTGCGGCGGCGCCGGCGCCTGGTTGGCGGGAGAGCCTACCCAAACGGCCGGGGCAAGGCCTGCCGGTTCCGTACCGGGGCTTGTCGGCCGGGGAACCTGGACAGGCCAGATCAGCCTCGCGACCCGCCCCACCTTTCTCGTGGCGCGAACGCCAGAGGAGTGGCAGGCGCTGTGGGACCTCGTAGGGCAGCCTGTTCCGGGCCAGCTTCCCGATGATCTGATGGCGCTTGCCATCTTCATCGGTACCCGCACTACCGGCGGGTACGAGGTCCACATCACCAATGTCCGGATGGAGCGGCGCACCGGCCAGAGGGACAGGCTTCTGGTCGAGTATCGGGAGCGCAACCCGGACAGGGATGAGCGCACGGCGCAGACCCTGACATCGCCCTACACGATCGTACTGGTGGACCGGACGGACGCGACCGCCCGCTATGCCAGGGTGGAGGAGCGGCGGGGCATGACTCCGGGCTGAGTCTGCCACCGCCGTCATCGTATCAGCGATCCTCCCATTCCGGCTCGTCGGCGCTCAATATCTCGACTAGACGGCCGACGCGCCCCGTCGGCTGTCGTCCCAGGTGACCGCCGAGGTAATCGTCGGAGGCGAGCCACACACGCGCCTCCGTCAGCTCCGCCTGAGTGGCGCCGGTGGCGATGATGTCGGCTGTCCGCTGGTCGTCCAGGCGACCGCAGATCTCCGTGACCTGATCCCGGGTCAAGGGCATGTGATCTCTCCCGTTCTGGTACCGGATTTCCTTGGCAAGGGATGGCGTACCTGCTCAATTCCCTGCCTTGGAGCGGACAACGGAGCGGGCGCGGAGCCTGTTCCCGCGCCGCCTTCACGTCATCGAGATGTCATGGAGGGAAGAGCATGCAAGCGCGCACCGGCGGACAGATCATCGTCGATACGCTCTGCGCTCTTGGCGCCGATCTCGCATTCTGCGTCGCCGGAGAAAGCTACCTGGAGGTTCTCGATGCGGCGGTGGACAGGCCGGAACTGCGCCTGATTCCCTGCCGGCAGGAAGGCGGCGCCGCCTTCATGGCTGAGGCCCATGGCAAGCTGACCGGCAAGCCCGGCATCTGCCTCGTCACGCGCGGTCCCGGCGCCTGCAACGCCGCCATCGGGGTTCATACCGCCTTCCAGGACAGCACGCCCATGATCCTGCTGGTTGGCCAGGTGGCCCGGGACCAGCGCGACAGGGAGGCATTCCAGGAAATCGATTTCCGCCAGATGTTCGGCCCGGTGGCCAAATGGGCGGCGCAGATCGACGATGCTGCCCGCATCCCCGAATATCTAGTCCGCGCCTGGAGAACCGCCCTGTCTGGACGTCCCGGTCCCGTGGTGCTTGCCCTGCCGGAGGACATGCTGCGGGAACGCGCTGTCACCCGTGATCCCGCCGGCCCGCCGGTCATCCCTGTTCCGCACCCGGCAATACCGGATGTCCGCCGGCTCGCAGGAACGCTGGCCCAGGCGCAACGACCAATGGTCATCGTGGGCGGCGGCGGCTGGAGCGATGACGCCTGTGCCGCATTGGCGAGGATGACGGAGGCGTGGCAGGTGCCTGCTGCCTGTTCCTTCCGGCGTCAGGACATCCTGGACAATACCCATCCCTGTTATGCCGGCGACCTCGGGACCGGGCCGAACCCCGCGTTGCTGGAACGTGTGCGGGAAGCGGACCTGCTGCTGGTGCTGGGCGCACGGCTGGGAGAGATCACGACCCAGGGCTATGCCTTGGTGCAGCCGCCATTCCCTAGCGTTCCGCTGATCCATATACATGTGGATGCGGAGGAACTAGGGCGTGTCTATCAGCCGCAGCTGGCGATCCAGGCAGGTCCGGCCACCCTGCTGCGGGCACTGTCGGAGCTTACGCCCGGTGGGGCGGAGCAGCGGCGGGGCTGGGTGGAGCAGGTGCGTCAGAACTATCTGGACTGGCAGGTTCCCGGTGGTGCGAAGGGCGATCTGGACCTGGGCGCGTGCTTTACCTGGCTGCGCGACCGGCTGGCGGCCGATGCCATCGTGACCAACGACGCCGGGAATTTCAGCGGTTGGGGCCACAGGTTCCTACGTTACCGCCGGCCCGGCCGACAGCTTGCGCCGACAAATGGGGCGATGGGCTATGCCGTGCCAGCCGCCGTGGCCGCTAAGATTGCCCGCCCGGAGCGTGATGTCGTCTGCATGGTGGGGGATGGAGGCTTCCTGATGACCGGGCAGGAACTGGCCACCGCGATGCATGCCGGGGCGGCGCCGGTGATCCTGGTGTTCAACAACGGAATGTATGGCACCATCCGCATGCACCAGGAGATGCGGTTCCCGGGGCGCGTCAGCGCAACGACCCTGACCAATCCGGATTTCGCAGCCCTTGCTCGCTCCTATGGCGCATTGGGGCTGACGGTGTCCCGCACCGACGAGTTCGCGCCGGCTATTGAAGAAGCATTGGCGGCCGGCCATGCCGCGGTGATCGAGTTGCGCATGGACCCGGAGGTGATCACGACACGGACCACATTGTCCGCATTACGGGCCAAGGCGGAGGCGTCGAAAAGCTGAAAATCAGGGGGCGGGCACCTGCATACCCTTGGGCACAGCGGGACGCCCGCTTACCAGCTTGTGCCACCGGGACAGCCCTGGCCGCTGCTCGATCAGGCTGGAGTCGCCCTGGAAAATGGCATCAATGAAGGGATATGCCGCGATGTCCGCGATGCTGTAGTCCGTCCCGGCCAGATACTCCGCCTCTTCCAGGCGACGGCTCAGCGCGGACAGGCTGCGGGCGATCTCTTCGGAATAGAGATCGATGGCGTACTCGATCCGCTCCGGCGCCAGCACGTTGAAGCGAAAATGCCCGATCACGACCGGGGTGAAATCGGTCAGCACCAGCATCAGCCAGCACTGGCAGTCGGCCCGCGCTTCCGCTGTGGTAGGCAGGAAACGACCAGCTTTTTCCGCCAGATACCAGAGGATCGCGCCGGACCCGAAGATATGACGCTGGGTGCCATCCTCCTCCTCGGTGATGGCCGGGAATTTGGAAAGGGGGCTGATATGCTCGAATCCAGGGGTGGTGACCCTCCCGGCCTCAAAGCCGACCTGCTCCACACGGTATGGAAGGCCACACTCCTCCAACATGATGGAGGCGCGGTGTCCATGGGGGGTGCCGAAGGTGTGGAGCGTTATCATCCTGCCGCCCATGCACTTGTCCGGAACCGGCCGGCGGCCGGCATCGATCCTAGACTATGACACGGCATGAACAGCTTGGCAGCCCCGGACGTCACAGTTTGAGCGTCAGGGTCGAAGTGGTGCCGGCACCGCCGCGGATATCCAGATCCGCGCCAAGTTGTGTCGCCAGCGCTTCAACCAGCATCGCGGAGTTGTCGGCGTCCGTATCGAAACCGGGCGGAAGGGCGCGGCCGTTTCCTGTGACCGTCAGCCGAGCGACGCCGTCCTTCTCCTCCTCCAGGATGACCTCCATCCGGCCCTCGGCGGGATAGGCGTGGCGCAGGCCGCTCATCACCAGCTCATTGATGATCAGCCCGAGCGGCATGGCGGTGTAGAGGGAGGTGTGCAACGGCTCCGCATTCACCGAAACGTGAACCGGCGTCGGCAGGTCGCCGACATTGCCCAGCGCCGTCTCACAGATTTCCTCCGCATAGCGGGCCAGATTCACGCTGACTTCCGATCGGGCCTCATGAATCTGGCGGTAGAGAATGGCCAATACCTCGACCCGGAACATGGTCTGGTCATAGGCGGCGCGCGCCACCGGGTCGGCGATACGGTGATGCTGCAGCCGCAGCATGCTGATGACGAGTTGAAGGCTGTTCTTAGCGCGGTGCTGCAACTCCCGCAGGACCCGCTCGCGATCCGACAAAAGGCTCGAAAGGCTCCGGCAACGCTCGACCAACTCGTCACGCGACAGCTCGGACAAGCCGTCATCCTGCTGGGGCGTTCGCGCCGTGCCGGTAGCGAGGTCAGGTTTGGCCATGTCGAACCGGCTTCTCGTTTACGCTTAAGGACCTGTGTTCTAAACCACCCGCAGTGACGGATAAATTACGGCCTTTGTACTACCGCCTGGGCTATATCCACCGGACCCGATGGTTGGGGTGCCGCTCACTCGAACAGCCAAGCCAACAATCCCTTCTTTTTTGGCGGGAGCTTCCGGGCCGGGGCTGCCGGCTGTCTGGCGGGCGTCTTGCCCTCGACATATTCGGTCCGGAAACGCAGAAAATCCTCCTTGCGTCCGAACATGAACCGGACGTGCAACACCTGCCGACGCGCGCCGGTTTCCATATCCTGTTCCTGCTGCATGCCCAGGAATTCCAGCGCCCAGAGACCTTTGATGTTGTCCCGAATCCAATCCTCCGCCCGATCCATCTCCCCCTTGCCCCTCAACTTCAGCGTGGTTTCGAAATCGTAGAGCTGGCTCATGGTCCTGGTTTTCCGGGTGGGAGGATGCATCCGGCCGCAAAGCCGCGCAAAAAAGGATATACCCTCCTCGACATGGCGTCACACCGAAGTTATGTGCACGTGCCTGTGCCCGGAACCCGATTGGAAGCCGCATGAACCGGCAACGCCCCGTACGCCGCAGGATGTCCGGATTTGCCCACCTGTTCCTGTTTGCAGCCCTGGCGGCCCCGCTCTTTGGAATCACCGCATGCAGCGCGGCACCGGAGCAGGCGGCCGCGGTGTCCACACCCCTGGAATTGAGCGAGGACGGCAGGGAGCGGGTCGGCCGTCTGATGTTCCGCGGCGGTATCGTCCTGCGTGGCGATGACCCCAGGCTTGGCGGCCTGTCCGATATCAGGATCGGTGATGACGGAACGCAGTTCGCGGCCGTATCGGACAGTTCGGCTGCCCTGGTGGGGCGCTTGACCTACGACCAGACGGGTCGGCTTACAGGTGCCAAGGATATCGAGGTCGTTTCCCTGAACGGCGTCGATGGAACGCCGCTTTCCGGCAAGCAGGGCGATGCTGAAGGATTGGTTCGGCTGCCCGACGGCGGCTGGTTGGTCAGCTTCGAGCGGGAGCACAGGGTTCTGCACTATCCATCCGGTCTGGGACAAGGACGGCTGCGGCGTCTGAACCTGCCTGCGGAAGTCGCCGATCTGCCGACCAATGGTGGGTTGGAGGCCATGACCCGGCTGGCCGATGACCGTCTGCTGCTGATCGCGGAGGATGGGGAGAACGGAGTTCACCTTGCCTGGATCGGCCGGGAGGGCGAATGGACCACTCTCGGCTACCGCGCCCATCCTCCGTTTCTCCCGGTGAGCGCCGCGACCCTGCCCAACGGGGACCTGCTGGTACTGGAGCGAAGGGCGAGTTGGATCGGAGGGTGGGGCAACCGGATCGTTCTGGTGCCCGCTGCGAATCTGGAGCGGGCCGCAGATGGTCGCGGCATCCTGGAAGGAACGGAAATCGGGCGGATCGATCCGCCTATGACGGCTGACAATTACGAAGGTGTTGATGTCCGGGTCTCCAGCGACGGCCGGACACTGGTGTATCTGGTATCGGACGACAATTTCATGTTCACCCAGCGCACGATCATCCTGATGTTCGAGCTGTTGGCGGAGTAGCCAGCGCGAGACTTGCCGCCCCGGTAGGGGAGCGTGCTAGCGTCAGCGAAGACAAGACACCAGATGAGGCCCATGATGGATGGCCAGCTTCCGGCCCAGCCGGCTCCCAACGATCTCTCCGCCCATTGGATGCCGTTCACGGCCAATCGGCAGTTCAAGGCGGCTCCCCGCCTGCTGGTCTCCGCCGAGGGGATGTATTATCGCAGCCACGACGGGCGGCAGATCCTGGACGGAACGGCGGGCCTCTGGTGCGTGAACGCGGGCCATGCTCGAAAGCCCATCGTCGAGGCGATTCAGCGCTCGGCGGCGGAGCTGGATTTCGCGCCCGGTTTCCAGATGGGACATCCCGGCGCGTTTACCCTGGCCAGTAAGGTCGCCGCGCTGGCGCCCGGCGACCTGAACCATGTGTTCTTCACCAACTCCGGCTCCGAATCCGTAGATACGGCGCTGAAGATCGCCTTGGCCTACCACCGCGCCAGGGGCGAGGGACACCGGACCAAGCTGATCGGGCGGGAGCGGGGATACCACGGTGTCGGCTTCGGGGGCATGTCCGTCGGCGGCATCGTCAACAACCGGCGGGCCTATGGGCCGCTGCTGCCCGGCGTGGACCATCTGCCGCACACCCATGACCTGAAGCGCAACGCCTTCTCCAAGGGCCAGCCGGAGCATGGGGCCGAACTGGCGGATGAGCTGGAGCGGATCGTAGCCCTGCACGGGGCCGACACCATCGCCGCCGTTATCGTAGAGCCGATGGCCGGCTCGACCGGCGTGCTGATTCCGCCCAAGGGATATCTGGAGCGGCTGCGGGCGATCTGCGACCGGCATGGGCTGCTGCTGATCTTCGATGAGGTCATTACCGGCTTTGGCCGTCTAGGAACGCCGTTCGCAGCCGACTATTTCGGCGTCATGCCCGACATGATGACGACGGCGAAGGGGCTGACCAACGCGGCCGTGCCGATGGGCGCGGTGGTGGTGCGGGACTATATCCACGATGCCTTCATGAGCGGCCCCGAACACCTCATCGAGCTGTTCCATGGCTATACCTATTCCGGTCATCCGCTGGCCTGCGCAGCGGGAAATGCGACGCTCGACCTCTATGCGGCTGAAGGGCTGTTCCATCGGGCTGCGGAGATGGCGCCGGTGCTGGAGCGGGCAGTACACGGTCTGAAGGGCGTCCGCCATGTCATCGATGTACGGAACGTCGGGTTGGTGGCCGGCATTGAGCTGGAATCCCGTCCCGGCGCTCCGGGCACTCGTGCCTATGATACCTTCGTCCGCTGCTACGAGCGCGGCGTGCTGACCCGTACCACCGGCGACATCATCGCACTGAGCCCGCCGCTGATCGTGGAAGAAGCGCAGATCACGCAGATCGTGGAGACGATTGCGGACGTACTCGCAGGGATCGACTGACGGGTCCTCAATCCCCGGCCGCAATCGCGGCCGGGGCGCCCTTGCGTGCGGGCAGCACGGTCATGGCAAGCCCGATCAGGATCACGACGCCCGCGGCCAGCTTGATCGGCGTCAATGCCTCTCCCAGGAGCAGGGCTGCAAAGCTCATCCCGAAAACGGGAACGAGAAGGGAGAAGGGCGCCACCACCGTGGCGCTGTAGAGCTTCAGCAGATAGCTCCAGATTCCAAAGGCCAGCAACGTGGCCACCCACCCGTTGTAGAGAACGGCGAACCACCCGGTTGCGCTCAAGCCTGCCAGCGACTGGAACCCGGCCGGACCCTCGAACACCCAGGAGGCCAGGGCGAGGGGGATCGGCGGTACCAGGCTCATCCAGACCATGAGATGGAAGGCGTTTGTCGCCCTAGCCGCCTTCATCAGCATGTTGGCGACGGCCCATGACATGCCGGCGGCAAGGCACAGGGCCAGCCCAACGCGAGAACCGCCGCCGGGCAACTCGCTGGCAATCGCCGCAATGCCGGCGAAGGCCAGGATAATGCCAGCGATCTGCCGCGGACGCGGCCGGTCGCCCAGCAGCAATGCTGCCAGGATCACCGTGAAAAAGGCCTGCGACTGTATGACCAGACTCGCCAGTCCCGCCGGCATGCCGACCGACATGGCCAGGAACAGCAGCCCGAATTGGAACGTGCCCAGGAAAAGACCGATACCCAGGATATAGCGCCACGCTGCCGGCCGATTGAACCCGACCGCAGGCAGCAGGATCGCGCAGCTCGCGAAGCGCAGCCCGGTGAAGAGCAGGGGCGGCAGCTCCCGCAGGCCCCAACTGATGACCACGAAGACAAAGCCGCAGATCAGGGCACAGGCAAGGGCGAGCGGGATATGGATCGGGCGCATGATCCCGCAAGCCTGCACGAAACAGTGCAGGGGCGGAACCATCCGCCCCTGCATGGCTGGGTGTCCGGCACTGCTACTCCAGCGCGGCGTCGAGTGTGATGTCCACAGCCTTCAGGGCGCGGGAGACGGGGCAGTTCGCCTTAGCCTTCTCCGCCACTTCCTGAAACTTGTCTGCCCCGATGCCGGGGATGCTGGCGCGGGTGACGAGGTCGATGCGGGTGATGGCGAAGCCGCCGCCCTGCTTGTCGATATGAACCTTGGCGGTGGTGCGTACCCGCTCCGGCGTGAAGCCCTCCTGACCCAGCATCAGGGAAAAGGCCATTGAGAAGCAGCCCGCATGGGCGCCGGCAATCAGCTCCTCCGGGTTCGTGCCCGTGCCGGATTCGAAGCGGGAGGAGAAATTGTACTGGGTATCGAGGGCTCCGCTTTCGAGCTTCACCCGCCCGTTCCCGGCGGGAACGCCCCCGGTCCATTCGGCATCGGCGCTTCGGATCGGCATATCATCCTCCTTGGTGCTGGTTATGCCGGCGACAACAGATGAAAATCCGGGATGGAGGCGGGTCGGCTGATTTTTCTGTGCGGGCGGGTGCAGGAAAATTCCTGCCGCCACGTACCAGGATGGGGGGCGTGGTTCTTGCGTCCAGAGGAGTTCGACATGAAGGCCGGCAGATTGGCATCCAGGATCATTGGAGCGTGTCTGGTCCTTGCATTGGTTTCACCGCCCGTCCAGGCGTATGCACGGGACAATGACGACAGGGACGGGCGCGGCGGCCGGCACGAGCGAGACCGCGGCCCCGAATGGCGTCGCGACGATGAGCGCCGGAATGACCGGGACTGGCGCGACGACCGCCGTGGGCGGGATGATTGGCGGAGTCGCGACGACCGCCGGGACCGCTCAGACCCTCGATGGTCGCGCAATCGCTCCTACAACCCGCCCGGCTGGCACCGCACCTACAGGAATGTCGTTGTGGTGCGGCCCTATGGTCACCGCTATCACGGCTATGGCCATTACCACGACGACAGCAGCGCCTTCGCATGGCTTGGGCTGACGGCGATCACGCTGACCATCCTGAACGAGCTGAACGAAGCGCAGCAGCGCACGCTTGAGACAGCGCAGATTCATGCCACCACGGCGCCCATCGGCCAACCGGTGGTCTGGTCCGATGGTGCCGCGACTGGGCAGGTGGTCGCCCTACGGGAAGGCCGCACGCTCGATGGCATGTACTGCCGGGAGTTCCAGCAGACCGTGATTATCGGCGGCCGGGCGGAGGAGGCATATGGCACTGCCTGCATGCAGCCGGACGGAAGTTGGATGATCGTGGATCAGTGACGAACCGGCGGAGGGCTGCGACAGGGGGAATCAGCCCGCCAGGAACCAGCCTTCCGTCGCTTCATCGGCTGGAAAGAAAAGCTCCACCCGCAAATCCTGGAGCCCGGCGTCAAGCGGAGTGCCCAGGCTCGCGATGACGGACAGGAGGGAAAGGCGGACACCGTCCTGGACGAAACGGATGGTCAGAGCCGGAATAGCTGCCTCATCCACTGCGCCTGCGGACCCCGCGCCGGCGAGCGCTGGATGCGTCATGAGGCTCCGCAGAGGTTCCGGGTCTTCGGCCAGCGGATCTTCCAGCAGCGCTTCCGCCCGCAGCCGGCGAACCGTCCAGAGGGCGACTTCCCTGAAATTCTCCACCAGCCCCTCCACAGGCGGGGAGAACAGTGCCTGGACCAGGTTGATCGGCGGAGCGGAAGCGGCTTCCGGACCCAGAAGAAAGCCCAGCAGCCGCATGGCTCCCTCATTCGCCTGCACCAGATTGTAGTGCCGGTCCACGACCACGGCGGGAAACGGCTCCTGCCGCTCCAGCATCCGGTCCAGCACGGCCTGGATCGGCCTCATCTCCGGCGCTTCCGGCGGTCGGGTCCCATAGGCGGGAGCGAAGCCGGCGGCCAGCAGCATGGCGTCCTGATGACGGAGCGGTACGGCCAGTGCGCCCGCAAGATTCAGAACCATGCCGCGGCTTGGGCGCGCCCGGCCGGACTCCAGGAAGCTGATATGTCGCTGGCTGGTATCGCAGGTCAGCGCCAGATCGAGCTGGCTGGTTCCGCGGGACAGCCGCCAGCGCCGCAGCAATGTGCCGAAACCATTGGTGGGCCGGATTGCGGGACTGGCGGATCGCATCGTCGTCATGGGAGCAGCATGCTGCGAGCCGGAGCGCGCGTCCATTACCTGGCTGGTAATTGCGGCCGCAACGGCGTGGGCAGAGGGTGGTGGCGTCCCACGACCGATGGAGCATGCAATGACCCTCACCAACGCTCGTATCGAAACCTCTCGTTCCGAGTCCCCCTTCCGGTCCCGTTGGAGTTTCCATGGCTACGCCATCATATCGGCGTTGCTCGGGCTGGATCTGATCCTCTTTGGCGGTTGGATCGCGGATCGGGCGATCTCCTCCCAGGTTCTCGCCACCACCATGGATTTCGGCCTCTATGCCCGCGCCCTCGGCGTTGGGTGCGTCGCCTTTGGCGGATTGATAATCATCTCGGCGGGCCGCGGCACGCAATGGGCGGCGTTCGCGCCCGTCATGGCCGGTACAGCCGGCGCGGTCAGCGTGATGGGAGCGTTGGCCGGGCTGTCGGTGCTGACGGGCTTCGGGATCGGGCTTCTACTGGCGGCCGCCAGCCTCGATTTCCTGTTCATGGTGCTGATGCGCCGGGCGCTGGCCGGCTGATGGTGCGGTAACCCCATGCAACGGTGGAACGGCCGGGGCAGGCCGGGGTAGGGTGGAGACCGATCCCGTTCCGATGTCAGGCCATTGCCCCGTGACCGATCCCGGCTTCATCCACCTGCGCGTCCATTCCGCCTACTCGCTCTCCGAGGGGGCGATCAAGGTCAAGGAGCTGGTCAAGCTCTGCCAGAAGAACGGCATGCCGGCCGTCGCGGTGACCGATACCGGCAACCTGTTCGGCAGCCTGGAATTCTCCATGGCCGCCTCCGACGCCGGCATCCAGCCCATCATCGGGTGCCAGATGTGGGTGACGCCCTTCGGGCCGGTGAAGAAGCTGCGCGGTGCGGCCGCGGGGCCGGGGGCTGACCAGCTCGTCCTGATCGTACAGAGCGAGCAGGGCTACCGGAACCTGATGAAGCTGGTCTCCAAGGCGTTCCTGGAGACGGAGCCCGGCCTGCTGCCGCAGATCTCCGTGGACGACCTGCGGGGTCTGACCGACGGGCTGATCTGCCTGACCGGCGGCATCCATGGCGGCATCGGCCGGCTGCTGCTGGACGGGCAGAAGCCGCATGCGGTGGAGCTGCTGGACCTGCTGAAGGGCCTGTTCCCGGGGCGGCTCTATGTTGAGCTGATGCGCCATATGGAGGGGCAGATCGGGCAGGCGGAGGACCGGATCGAGGCCGACCTGATCGACCTCGCCTATACGCATGACATTCCGCTGGTCGCGACCAACGACGTCTATTTCTCGACGGAGGAGATGTATCCCGCCCATGACGCGCTGCTCTGCATCGCGGAGGGCGCCTATGTCATGCAGGAGGACCGGCGGCGTGTGACTCCGCATCACCGGTTCAAGTCCGCGGCCGAGATGCGCGAGCTGTTCGCCGATCTGCCGGAGGCGGTGGACAACACCGTCGTGATCGCCCGCCGCTGCGCCTACATGCCCAAGAAGGTGAACCCCATCCTTCCGCCGTTCCCCTGCGAGGGCGGTCGGACGGAGGAGGAGGAGCTGCGCGCCCAGGCACATGAAGGACTTACGACACGTCTTGAACGTTACGTCTTCACCAGCGGCATGGCCGAGGATGAGAAGGCGGCGACCGAGGCGGAGTACCGGAAGCGGCTGGAGTTCGAGCTGGACGTCATCGTGAAGATGAAGTTCCCCGGCTACTTCCTGATCGTGTCGGACTTCATCAAATGGGCGAAGAACCACGACATCCCCGTCGGGCCCGGCCGTGGTTCGGGTGCGGGCAGCCTCGTGGCCTGGTCGCTGTTCATTACCGACCTGGATCCAATACGTTACGGTCTGCTGTTCGAGCGCTTCCTGAACCCAGAACGCGTCTCCATGCCGGACTTCGACGTGGATTTCTGCCAGGACCGGCGCGAGGAGGTTATCAGGTACGTCCAGGACAAGTACGGCTACGACAAGGTCGCACAGATCATCACCTTCGGTAAGCTGCAGGCCCGCGCCGTGGTGCGCGACGTCGGCCGCGTGCTCCAGATGCCTTACGGGCAGGTTGATAAGATCTGCAAGATGATCCCGAACAATCCGGCCAACCCGGTCACCCTGGAACAGGCGATCGAGGGTGAGCCGCTGTTGCAGGACATGGAGAAGTCGGACGAGACCGTGGGCCGTCTGCTGGGCATCGCCCGGCGGCTGGAAGGGCTGTACCGCCACGCCTCCACCCACGCGGCCGGCGTCGTGATCGGCGACCGCCCGCTGGACGAGCTGGTGCCCCTCTACCGCGATCCGCGCTCGGACATGCCGGTCACCCAGTTGAACATGAAGTATGTGGAGCTGGCCGGGCTGGTGAAGTTCGACTTCCTGGGCCTGAAGACCCTGACCGTACTGCAAAAGGCGGTCGAGCTGGTGGCGGACCACGGGCCGAAGCTGGACCTGCTGAACCTGCCTATGGAGGATGAGAGGTCCTACGGGCTGCTGGGGCGGGCCGAGAGTTCCGGCGTGTTCCAGTTGGAATCCAGCGGCATGCGCGACGTTCTTCGCCGCATGAAGCCCAACCGGATCGAGGACATCATCGCACTGGTCTCCCTGTACCGGCCGGGCCCGATGGACAACATCCCGAAATACATCAAGGTGAAGTTCGGGGAGGAGAAGCCGGATTACATGCATCCGGCGCTGGAACCGATCCTGAAGGAGACCTTCGGGATCATGGTCTACCAGGAGCAGGTCATGCAGATCGCCCAGGTGCTGGCCGGCTACAGCCTCGGCGGCGCCGACCTGCTGCGCCGCGCCATGGGCAAGAAGATCAAGGAGGAGATGGAGAAGGAGCGGGCCAAGTTCATCAAGGGCGCCAAGGAGATCATGGGCGTCGATGAGGAGCAGTCCGGCCTGATCTTCGACCAGGTGAACAAGTTCGCCGGTTACGGCTTCAACAAGTCCCACGCCGCCGCCTACGCCCTGGTCGCCTACCAGACCGCCTATATGAAGGCGAACTACCCGGTCGAGTTCATGGCGGCGATCATGACGCTCGACCTCGGCAACACGGACAAGCTGAACCAGTTCAGGCAGGAGCTGGTTCGTTTGAAGATCAAGCTCTTGCCGCCCGACATCAACAAGTCGGGCGAGATCTTCACGGTGGAGACGCTGCCCGATGGGGAGCGTTGCGTGCGCTACGCGCTGGCGGCCGTGAAGGGCGTCGGTCTGCCCGCCATGCAGTCGGTCGTGGCGGAGCGGCGGAAGAACGGACCGTTCAAGGACATCTTCGATCTGGCCCGCAGGGTGGATACCCAGGCGCTGAACAAGCGCATGATGGAAAAGCTGGTCTGCGCCGGCGCGTTCGATTCCATGAACCGGAACCGCCAGCAGCTCTTCGCCGGGTTGGAGACCATCATGCGCTATGCGCAGTCGGTGGCGGCGGAGAAGGAAAGCGGCATGGGCAGCCTGTTCGGCGGTGCGCCGGGCGAAGGGCTGAAGGCGCCGGACCTGCCGAAGCTGTCCGACTGGGACAGCCTGGAGCGGCTGCGCCACGAGTTCGAGGCCATCGGCTTCTACCTCTCCGCCCACCCGCTGGACGGATTCGCCGCCGCCCTGAACCGGCTGAAGGTGGCGCGCTATGCCGACCTGCCGAAACTGGTGCGTGAAGGCAAGCCGACGCGCCAGCGCATGGCCGGGATCGTGGTGGCGAAACAGGAGCGCACGGCCAAGAGCGGCAACCGATTCGCCTTCATCTCCCTGTCCGACAGCTCCGGCGTGTACGAGGTGACCCTGTTCTCGGAGGCGTTGGCGCCCGCCCGCGAGCTGCTGGAGCCCGGCAGGGCCGTGGTCCTCTATGTGGACATCCAGCAGAACGGGGAGGAGTTGCGCCTGACCGGCAACGGGATCATGGCGCTGGAGGAGGAAGTCGCGAAGACCGCCGCCGGGCTGAAGGTGGTGCTGCGCGATCCCGAGCCGGTGGGCAACCTGCAATCCACCCTGGCCCGGCTGGCTCCCGGGCGCGGCAAGGTCACCATCACGGTGGAGATGGACCCTTTGCAGGAGGTGGAGATCACTCTGCCCAAAGCGTACCAGATCACCACGGCCGGTCGCGCCGCCATCAAGGCGATTCCGGGCGTGGTGGACGTGGTCGATCTCTGAGGAGCGGCGGCGGAGGCACTCAGATGGCTGGACCGCTCAGGATCTCCACCGCCTCCGCCAGCACCCGGCCGCCGGAGTCGGTCAGGCGGGTCTCACGCCCATAGAGGATGCTGCCGGGTGGGACCTGGAGCGCTTCCGCGAGGTCCCGATCGGCGGCCACCTGGAAAAATCGGAAAGGCCGGCTGCGGAATCGGATGCCGGCAGCCGCCAGTACGGCGCCGAAGGGCTGCCGCCCGGCGATCACCTGCTCCGCCACGGATGGGGGCAGGGCGTCCAGGCGAATGTCGATGAACCCCGCTTCCGACGGTAGCCCGCGGCGGATGCCGGCCAGGACCACTTCCCGTCGCAGTCGGCCGTCACGCAGGTCCGTACGGCGGACGGCGAGCCCCATCGGCTCTCCCCAGAACCGCTCCAGCGCCGCGGTCATGCCGCCGTCCTGGCCCAACACGCCGCGCAGGCCGTCCGGCACCTCCGCCAGCGCGACCGTTCCCATCTCCAGGGGCGGGAGTCCGGCCAGGACGCGGAAGGCGGTCAGAAGACCGGTGGAACTGAAGGGGGCTGTGTCTGTCTGCATCGGACCGGCAAGGGGCAGCGGCGGGCCGGACCATAATGGCGGCGGTTGCCCCTGCCAAGTGCGGCCGATCGCCAACGGGACGCGGGACGCCGCAGCCATGCAGGTGCCGGGCTTGCAATGGTGAAATGGCCGGAGTATGTAACCGCCGTCGTCAATCCCACACGCGGGCTTGCGGTGCGCTGTCGCATTTTTGCAGCGCCCCCATCCGGTGTTCCGAGGAACCTCCCGCAAGGGAAAGCCCAAGGAACAACGCCCGCGGAGGATCAACCGGAAAAGGACAGTTTTCCATGGCTATGCCTACCTTTACCATGCGCCAGCTTCTCGAAGCTGGCGTGCACTTCGGTCACCACACCCGCCGCTGGAACCCGAAGATGGCTCCGTACATCTTCGGCGTGCGCAACGGCGTGCACATCATCGACCTGGAGCAGACCGTTCCGATGCTGTACCGCGCCATGCAGGCGGTGCGGGACGTGACCGCCGGCGGCGGCCGCGTTCTGTTCGTCGGCACCAAGCGGGCCGCGCAGGAGAAGGTGGCCGAGGCCTCCAAGCGCTCCGGCCAGTACTATGTGAACCATCGCTGGCTCGGCGGCATGCTGACCAACTGGAAGACCATCTCCCAGTCGATCCGCCGCCTGAAGGAGATGGACGAGCAGCTGGCCGCCGGCGAGCAGTCGGGCCGCACCAAGAAGGAGCTGCTCAACATGACCCGCGACCGCGATAAGCTGGAGCGGGCCCTGGGCGGTATCCGTGACATGGGCGGCCTGCCGGACCTGCTGTTCATCATCGACACCAACAAGGAGTCGCTGGCCATTCAGGAAGCCAATAAGCTTGGCATCCCGGTCGTGGCCGTGGTTGACAGCAACAGCAACCCGGACGGCGTGACCTTCCCGATCCCGGGCAACGACGACGCCCTGCGCGCCATCGACACCTACTGCGATCTGATCGCCGGCGCCGTCCTGGACGGCCTGCAGGCCGAGATGAGCGCGGCCGGCATCGATATCGGCGCTTCCGAGGAGGCCCCGGCCGAGGACCTGCCGGAAGGTGACGAGGCCGCGACCACGGCCGAGGCGCAGGCTTAATTTCGTGTGTGCACGGCCGGCCCGTTCCCGCCGCGGGAGCAGGCCGGCCGTCATGCTGTTTGGAATCAGGTTCCATCCGGGACCAATCAGGCAAGAGAGGCGAATATGGCGGAGATCACTGCCGCGCTCGTGAAGGAGCTGCGCGAGAAGACCGGCGCCGGCATGATGGACTGCAAGAAGGCGCTGTCCGAGACCGACGGTGACCTGGAAGGCGCGGTTGACTGGCTGCGCAAGAAGGGCCTTGCCGCTGCCGCCAAGAAGGCCGGCCGCGTCGCCGCCGAAGGTCTGGTTGGCGTCGCCACCAACGGCACCGTGGGCGCTGCCGTCGAGGTGAATGCCGAGACCGACTTCGTCGCGCGCAACGAGACCTTCCAGGGCTATGTCTCCAACGTCACCGAGCTGGCGCTCGGCACCGACGGCGACATCGAGGCGCTGAAGACCGTCGCCTATCCGGGCACCGGCCGCACGGTTGCCGAAGAGCTGACCCATATGGTCGCCACCGTCGGCGAGAACATGAACCTGCGTCGCTCGACCAAGCTGAGCGTCAGCCAGGGCGTGGTCGCCAGCTATGTCCACAGCGCCCTGTCTGCCGGCCTCGGCAAGATCGGCGTGCTCGTGGCTCTCGAGTCCGCCGGCGATACGGCGAAGCTCGAGGCGCTCGGCAAGCAGATCGCCATGCACATCGCCGCCGCCCGTCCGGAGGCGCTGGACACCGCCGACGTGTCCACCGAATCCCTGGACCGGGAGCGCAACGTCCTCTCCGAGCAGGCCCGCGCCAGCGGCAAGCCGGAAGAGATCATCGCGAAGATGGTCGAAGGGCGCATCCGGAAGTATTATGAGGAAGTCGTCCTGCTGGAGCAGGTCTTCGTCATCGATGGCGAGACCAAGATCCGGAAGGTCGTCGAGAACGCCGCCAAGGATGTCGGCGCTCCGGTCAAGCTGACGGGCTTCGTCCGCTATGCCCTGGGCGAGGGCATCGAGAAGGAAGCTTCCGACTTCGCGGCCGAAGTGGCCTCGATGGCCCGCTGAGGCCATTGTCTTCCAGGGCCGCCGGTTCCGGCGGCCCTGTCCAGTCCTGGATTGTCCCCAGACGAAAGGATCAAGCCCCGTGACCGCCCAGTACAAACGCGTCCTGCTCAAGATTTCGGGCGAAGCGCTGATGGGGGATCGGGATTACGGGCTTGATCCCGTAATCGTCGACCGGGTAGCGGGCGAGGTCCGCTCCGTGGTCAAGATGGGCGTCGAGGTCTGTCTGGTGATCGGCGGCGGAAACATCTTCAGGGGTGTGTCCGGCGCCGCCACCGGCATGGAACGGGCGACCGCCGACTATATGGGCATGCTGGCGACGGTGATGAACGCGCTGGCCATGCAGAATGCCCTGGAGAAGCAGGGCGTGCAGACGCGGGTTCAGTCCGCCATCCCGATGGCCAGCGTCTGCGAGCCCTATATCCGCCGTCGCGCCGTCCGCCACATGGAAAAGGGGCGGGTGGTGATTTTCGCGGCCGGAACGGGCAATCCGTTCTTCACCACCGACACCGCCGCCGCGCTGCGCGCCTCAGAGATGGGCTGCGACGCCCTGCTGAAGGCGACGAAGGTGGATGGCGTCTATACCGCCGACCCAAAGAAGGTGCCTGACGCGGTCAGATACGACCGTTTGAGTTATCTTCAGGTCCTGTCGCAGGACTTGCAGGTCATGGATGCTTCCGCCATCTCTTTGGCGCGGGAAAGCAAGATCCCGATCCTCGTCTTCTCGATCTTCACCGACGGCGCGTTTGCCGAGGTGATGGCGGGTCGGGGCAAATACACCATAATAACCGAAGAGGATTAAGGTGGCTGAGCCCGACATCAAGGACATCGAGCGCCGTATGGACGGCGCGGTCGAAACGCTGCGCAAGGAATATGGCGGTCTTCGGACCGGCCGCGCTTCCGCCAGTCTGCTGGACCCGGTGACCGTCGAGGCCTATGGCAGCGCCATGCCGCTGAACCAGGTCGCCAACGTTTCCGTTCCGGAACCGCGCCTGATCACCGTGTCGGTCTGGGACCGCAGCATGGTCAAGGCTGTGGAAAAGGCCATTCGTGACGCCGGTCTCGGGCTGAATCCGCAGTCCGACGGACAGACCATCCGCGTTCCGATTCCCGAGTTGAACCAGGAGCGTCGCCAGGAACTGGCGAAAGTCGCCGCCAAGTATGCGGAGCAGGCCCGTGTCGCAGTGCGCAATGTGCGCCGCGATGGCATGGACACGCTGAAGAAGATGCTGAAGGACGGCGACCTGTCCGAGGACGAGCAGAAGGTCTGGGCCGACCGGGTCCAGGCCATCACCGATGCCCACATCAAGAAGATCGATGAGGCGTTGGCGACAAAGGAAAAGGAAATCATGCAGGTCTGATCCTGCTGCCGTCCCGCTTTGAGGACCCAATTGCCCATGCACGGCTCTCCAGACCTTTCCGGCGGCAGGATGCCCCAGCACGTTGCCATCATCATGGATGGCAACGGACGATGGGCCAAGACGCGCGGGCTGCCCCGCACCGCCGGTCACCGGAAGGGCGTGGAGGCGGTGCGCAACATCGTCAAGGCCGCCGGTGACATCGGCATCCGGTATCTGACACTGTTCAGCTTCTCGTCCGAAAACTGGCAGCGGCCGGCGGATGAGGTTGGCGATCTGATGCAGTTGCTGCGCTTTTATCTGCGCGGCGAAATCGCCACCCTTCACAAGAATGGCGTTCGTATCCGGGTCATCGGCGATCGCTCGCGATTGGCGCCCGATATCATCTCGCTGATCGAGAATGCCGAGTCGTTGACGTCTGGCAACACAGTTCTGACGCTGGTTATCGCGCTGAGCTATGGCGCCCGGCAGGAAATCGCCGTGGCTGCGCGCCGGTTGGCAGAAGCGGCGGTCAAAGGCCTTGTCGATCCCGCGCAGATCGACGAAGCCATGCTGTCCGGAGCGCTTTTCACGGCGGACATACCCGATCCGGACCTGCTGATCCGGACCAGCGGTGAGAAGCGCATAAGCAATTTCCTGCTCTGGCAAATCGCCTATGCGGAGTTCGTATTCGTCGATACTCTCTGGCCGGATTTCACAAGGCGCGATCTGGAAGATGCCATCCAAGAATTCTGCCGGCGCGAACGCCGGTTCGGGGCATCCGTCGGCACCCGTTGAAGCAACGGCCGGCTCGTCGCGCGTCGGCGATCTGAAGACCCGCGTTCTTTCAGCCCTGGTCCTGGGCCCCCCCATCATGGCCGCCGCTTGGTTCGGTGGCTGGCTTTTCGAGTTGATCCTCGTCGCTGCCGCAGTTCTCAGTGCTCGGGAATGGGTCCGGCTTGCCGAGCCCGGGCCGCAATCCTGGACTCTGGGGCTGAGCATCCCGGCCGTGCTGATCGTGATCGGGGCCGATCTTCTGTCCGGAATGCAAGCCGGGCTGGTTGCGGCTGCGCTCGCAACGCCGGCGCTCTGGCTGGCGGCACGGCTGCGGGGAATGAAGCACCCGGGGTTGGTGGCGCTTACCGTGCCCTATATCGGGTTGGCCTGCGTTGCGCTGATCTGGCTCCGCAACGATACCGGCGACGACGGGCGGGGCTTACTGTTCTTCCTGCTTTTTGCCATCTGGGCGACGGATGTCGGCGCATATGCTGCCGGGCGCAGCATTGGCGGCCCCAAACTTGCGCCACGATTCAGTCCCAAGAAGACATGGGCCGGGCTGATCGGGGGCATGGTTGCGGCGGCCCTCTTCGGTTACGGGGTTGCGTTCCTGGATGGCGCCGGACGGCCTTGGATCGCGGCGATTATCGCTTCGATCCTGGCTGTCATCGGCCAGATCGGCGATCTATTCGAGTCCCACATGAAACGGCGGAGCCAAGTGAAGGACAGCGGTACCCTAATTCCTGGCCATGGCGGACTGCTTGACCGGATTGACGGTCTTATCGCGGCAGCCCCGGTCTTTGCGCTGATTCACGGCTTGGCCGGGGACGGGATGGGATGGTGGTGAGCACGGCAGGCACCCTGGCGCCGACACCTGATGTCCGGCAGCGTAGCGTTACCATCATGGGCTCCACGGGGTCTGTCGGGTCCAATACGGTTGAACTCGTGGCCGCGGAGCCGGAGCGTTACCGGGTAGAGGCTCTGGTCGCTAACCGGAATGCTGCGCTGTTGGCACAGCAGGCCCGGCAGCTCCAGCCAAGGATGGCGGTTGTGGCCGATCCATCCGCCTATGCTGAACTGAAGAATGCCCTCGCCGGGACAGGGATTGAGGTCGCGGCCGGAACGGAAGCCGTCCAGGGCGCTGCTGCGCGCCCGGCCGAGTGGGTCATGGCCTGCATCGTGGGCGCTGCCGGGCTCGAATCCACGCTCACTGCGGTACGGCGGGGCGCAACAGTGGCCTTTGCCAATAAGGAGGTGCTGGTCTGTGCAGGCGAACTGATGATGGCGGAGGTCCGCCGGCACGGCGCGACCTTGCTGCCGGTGGATAGCGAGCACAGCGCCATCTTCCAGGTCTTCGATGCTGCGCGGCGAGAGAGCGTATCGAGGCTGATCCTGACGGCCTCGGGCGGTCCTTTCCGGACTTGGTCCCGCGAGCGGATGGCCGCCGTCACCCCTGAGCAGGCCTGTGCCCACCCTAACTGGTCCATGGGCGCGAAGATTTCCGTCGACAGCGCCACCATGATGAACAAAGGGCTGGAGCTGATCGAAGCCCACCATCTTTTTGCCATGCCGGACGGGAAGATAGAGATCCTCGTCCACCCGCAGTCGGTGATCCATAGCATGGTAGAGTATGTGGATGGCTCCGTCCTGGCCCAGCTCGGCACGCCGGACATGCGCACCCCAATCGCGGTCGCGCTCGGCTGGCCGGACCGCATCGCCACGCCGGGGGAGCGGCTCGACTTCGTGAAGGCTGCGCGCCTTGATTTCGAGCCGCCGGACTCCGAGCGGTTTCCAGCGCTCCGGCTCAGCCGGGAAGCATTGCAGAGCGGCGGGGCAGCGCCTACGATCCTGAGTGCGGCGAATGAGATAGCGGTCCAGTCTTTCCTGGACGGTCGAATCGGCTTCCTGGACATCGAGCGCGTGGTGGAGCAGGCTCTTTCGGCGTTGACCTATTCCCCTCTGACCTCTCTCGACGATGTCCGCAATGCCGATGCGGAAGCGCGGCGTTACGCGTGCGAGGTTGTAAAGTCGGTTCGGCGTGGTTCCTGACGGAACCGGGAGAAGGTGCAATGGACGTCCTGGGATTTGTCTGGAATTACGGGGTGATGTTCCTGCTCGTGCTCACCGTGCTCGTCTTCGTGCACGAGCTTGGGCACTATTGGGTGGCCCGGCGGAGCGGCGTGCGGGTGGAGGTCTTCTCCATCGGCTTCGGTCCGGAAATCTTCGGCTTCTATGACCGTGCCGGAACGCGCTGGAAGTTCAGCGCTATTCCGCTTGGCGGCTATGTGAGGATGTTCGGCGACGCAGATGTCGCCAGCCGTCCTGATGCGGCCGCCAGCCAGAGCATGACGGAAGAGGAACGCCGGGTTTCCTTCTACCACCAACCGCTAGGCAACCGTGCCGCGGTGGTTGCGGCGGGACCTATTGCGAATTTCCTGTTCGCGATCGTGGCCCTGGCTTTCCTGTTCATGCTGTACGGTCAGCCTTATTCGCCGCCCGTGGTCCAGGAAGTGCAACCGGATGGCGCCGCGGCCGAAGCGGGGATGCTGCCCGGCGACCGCATCGTGATGCTGGACGGTCGGGAAATGGATCGCTTCCAGGAGATCGTCCAGCTCATCGTCATGAACCCCGGCCAGACCATGGACATGGTCGTCGACCGCGATGGCGAGCGGATCGACATGACCATCACTCCGCGGAGCGTCCAGCTCACAGACCGCTTTGGGAACGAGCATACGGTCGGACGCCTCGGCGTGATCCGCGGAGCGGACAAGTATGTGCGGCTGCAGCCTCTTGCCGCACTCTGGGAGGCCGCGCGCGAAACGCTCAACCTCATCAAAGGTACGCTGGAAGCGGTCTGGCAGATGATCGTCGGCGTACGGAGCACCGAGGAGCTGGGCGGGCCGTTGCGCATCGCGCAGATGTCGGGAGAGATCGCCCAGACCGGCTTCGTGGCATTGGTCTGGTTCATGGCCATCCTGTCCATCAATCTGGGACTGATAAATCTTTTCCCAATTCCGATGCTGGACGGCGGCCACCTTCTGTATTACGGGATCGAGGCCGTTCGGGGTCGTCCGCTCGGAGAGCGCGCCCAGGAATTCGGTTTCCGGATCGGGCTCGCTTTGGTATTGACCTTGATGGTTTTCGCCACCTGGAACGACATCGTCCAACTGCGTGTGGTCGATTTCGTGGTGGACCTACTATCCTAGCCTTTCGGGGGAACGCTTGGGTTTGGTTTCGAGGGTCGCGGCGCTGTGCCTGCTGGTCGGCGGCACCACCGCAACATCTGCCGTTGCGCTTTCGTCCGGGGCAGTGGCCCAGCAGGCGTTCGACGGTGGAGTCATCCGTGAAATCCGCGTCGAGGGCACGCAGCGTATCGAGCCGGCGACGGTCCGCTCTTACCTGACGGTCCAGCCGGGAGACGAATTCAGCGTGGAGCGTATCGACGCTTCTCTGAAGTCGTTGGTGGCGACAGGGTTGTTCGCGGACGTCACGCTGGAGCGCCGCGACGGCATTCTGGTCGTGACCGTCGTCGAGAACCCGATCATCAACCGGATCTCTTTCGAGGGGAACCGGCGGACGAAAACGGAGGATCTCTATCCCGAGGTCCAGCTCCGTCCACGCACGGTCTATACCCGGACCCGCGTGCAGAACGACGTCCAGCGCATCCTGGAAATCTACCGGCGGAGCGGTAGGTTTGCTGCGCGGGTCGAGCCGAAGATCATTCAGCTGGAGCAGAACCGCGTCGACCTCGTGTTCGAGATCGATGAGGGTCCGCTGACGACGGTTCAGCAGATCAATTTCATCAACAACAACGTCTTCTCGGACAGCGAACTCCGGGACATCATGTTAACCAAGGAATCGCGCTGGTGGCGGTTCCTCAGCAGCGCCGACACATACGATCCGGATCGCCTGAACTACGACCGTGAGCAGATCCGCCGGCACTATCTGCGCAACGGCTATGCGGATTTCCGCGTCCTTTCCGGTCTCGCCGAGCTGACGCCGGACCGTGAGAAGTTCTACGTCACCACCACGGTGGACGAGGGGCCGCGCTATACCTTCGGCAATATCGAGGTGCGTAGCGAAATCGAGGGCCTGGACGGCGAGTTCCTGAAGAACTTCGTCCTGGCGAAGTCGGGCGACTGGTACAATGGCGACCTGATCGAGAACAGCATCAATCTGCTGACCGATCTGCTGGGCGACCTGCAGTATGCGTTCGTGGAAATCGATCCGCTTCTGCAGCGCAATGCCGAAACCCGCACCATCGACCTGATCTTCGAGCTGAACCAGAGCCCGCGCGTCTTCGTCGAGCGGATCGACATCCAGGGCAACGTGATCACCCATGACAAGGTGATCCGCCGCGAGATGCTGTTGGCCGAAGGCGACCCGTTCAGCAGTTCGCGCGTCAGGCGATCCGAACAGCGCATCAAGGACCTGGGCTTCTTCGGCCAGGATGTGAAGGTCACCACTTCCGAGGGAAGCCAGGCCGACCAGTCCGTCATTACCGTAGAGGTAACGGAGCAGCCGACGGGCGAGATCCAGCTCGGCGCCGGGTACTCCACGACGGACGGTGCGCTTCTGGATTTCTCGATCCGCCAGCGCAACCTGCTTGGCCGCGGCCAGGATCTCCGGCTTTCCACGCTGCTTTCCAGCCGCAGCTTTGAGATCGACCTCAGCTTCACGGAGCCGTACTTCCTGGAACGCGACCTTGCCGCCGGTATCGACCTGTTCCGGGTCGTCCGCGACGAGCGCGATACCATCTCCTATAATCTGGAAAGCACGGGTTTCGTTACCCGGCTGAGCTACCCGCTTTCCGACCGGCTGCGGCAGCGGTTGAGCTATACTCTTGCCCAGAACAAGATTGAGCGCGTCTTCTTCAACGCCTCGCGCTTCATCCGTGACCAGGTCGGCAGCTCGGTGACGTCTTCGGTCGAGCAGCAGCTTCTCTATGATGCCCGGAACAGCACCCTGCGGCCGACGAATGGCTACTTCTTCCTGCTGACCAACGAGTTTGCGGGCGTGGGCGGCACCGTCCGGTATCTTCGCAACCGCCTGCAGGCCGGGACCTACTGGAACGTCTATTCCGACTGGGTTCTGTCCTTGACGTCGGAGGTCGGCTACATCAACGGTCTCGGCAAGGATGTTCGGATCAACGATCGCTTTTATCTCGGCGGCGACACGCTTCGCGGCTTCGAGCCGGGCGGTGTCGGCCCGCGTGCCTTCCTTCTGGATACGAATGGCAATGTCCGCCAGAATATCGAGGGTGAAGCCCTCGGCGGACAGGTCTTCTCGCGCGCCAGCCTGGAGTTGACGTTGCCGATCGGGCTTCCGGAGGAGCTGGGAGTGACGGCGCATGCCTTCACCGATGCAGGCACGCTCACGGACTCGGGCCAGACCGCGGCCGCCGGCGAGCTGTTCCGGGATAACGCCTCAATCCGGTGGAGCGCTGGCGTCGGCGTGTCCTGGCAGTCGCCCTTCGGCCCTATCCGCATTGATCTGGCCGCACCGATCAAGAAGGAGGACTACGACCGGACGGAGCAGTTCCGCTTCAGCTTCGGTACGCGGTTCTAAAGGATGGCGGGCATGACACGGAGCCGCCTGGGGACGTCGTTGCGCGGGACGGCCGTGGCGTTCATCGCCATGGCCGTCCTGACGTCCCCTGTTGCGGCTCAGCCGGAAGGCGCAGCACCGACGCCTTCGCGTGGGGAGCGCACTGCTCCCGCTGTCGCCGTCGTGGATGCCCAGCTCGTTACCCAGAAGTCTCTCGCCGTTCAGAGCATCCAACGGCAATTGGATGCCCAGCGGGCGGAACTGACCAAGAGCTTCAGCGCGCAGGAGGAGAGCCTTCGCCAAGCCGAGCAGGAACTGGCCCGGCAGCGGCTTTCGCTTGAACCCGACGCATTCGAGACGCAACGCCGTGAATTCGAGCAGAAGGTCGCGGAGGCCCGGCGCGCCATCCAGGATCGGACGAGAAGGCTGGACATCTCGTTCAACGAGGCTCGTGACAAGGTGCTGCGCACCATCAACGATGTGGTGGCCGAAGTCGCGCAGGAACGCGGCGTCGGGCTGGTGGTCCGCCGGGATGTGGTGCTTTACCAGGGCGAGGCGACGCCCGACATCACGGATATCGTCCTTCAGCGCTTGAATGCCAAGCTTCCCCAGGTGACCGTCAATCTGCCCTAGCGGGCCCTGGCGGCCGAGCAAATCGATACGAGGCGAACATGCCGGATCCCCGTTTCTTCCTGCGGGCGGGCCCGTTTACCCTGGCCGAACTCGCCACGATCGCCGGGGCCGAACTTGCCGGCGCTGCGGACCCGGAAAAGACATTGAACGATGTCGCGCCGCTGGATGCTGCCGGTCCGGACCATCTTAGCTTCCTGGATAACAAGAAATATGCGGATGTCTTCGCCCGGAGCGGGGCTGGCGCCTGTCTGGTTCATCCTGACCTTGCCCGGCGCGCCCCGGCGGGCATGGCGCTTCTGATCACGCGCAAGCCCTACAAAGGCTATGCGCTCTGCGCGCAGGCCTTTTACCCGGCACCATCCCCATCCGGGGGTCTATCCCCGGCAGCTCACATCCACCCGACGGCCGTGATCGGAGAAGGAGCAGCGATCGCTCCCGGCGCAGTGGTAGAGGAGGGGGCGGAAATCGGCGCATACTGCCGTATCGGACCGAATGCCGTGGTCGGGTGTTCTGTCAGAATCGGCGATCGCTCGGTCGTGGGTGCCAACGCCTCGCTCAGCCATTGCCTCATCGGGGCGCGAGTGGTGATTTATCCTGGCGTGCGGATCGGCCAGGACGGTTTCGGCTTTGCGATGGATGCGACCGGACACGTCCGGGTACCGCAATTGGGTCGGGTCATCGTGGAAGACGACGTCGAAATCGGCGCAAACTCCACAATCGACCGTGGGGCCGGTCCGGACACGGTCATTGGACGGGGGTCGATGATTGATAATCTGGTGCAGATCGGGCACAACGTGACCCTTGGTCCGGGCTGCGTGATTGTGGCCCAGGCCGGAATTTCGGGGAGCACCAAGCTCGACCATCATGTCGTACTTGCGGCCCAAGCGGGCATTACCGGCCATCTCAAGATCGGCGCCGGCGCTCGTATAGCGGCGCAGTCCGGTGTGATGCGCGATCTGGAGCCCGGGGCACAGGTTGGCGGCTCACCGGCTGTGCCGCTGCGCCAATGGCTGAAGCAGGTGGCGTTGCTGGGCAAGCTGGTGCGTGGAAGAGGCGATCAGGACGATGGACGTGACGGCGGACAATAATAAGCTGGAACAGCTCGATATCATGCGGATCATGGAAATGATTCCGCACCGCTACCCGATGCTGCTGATCGACAAGATCATCGACATTGTTCCTGGCGAGAGCTGCACCGGCATCAAGAACGTCACCATCAACGAGCCCTTCTTCACCGGGCACTTTCCGCAGCGCCCGGTGATGCCCGGCGTGATGATCGTGGAGGCCATGGCCCAGACATCCGCCGTGCTGGTGATGCATACGCTCGGTCAGGTGGCCGAAGGCAAGCTGGTTTATTTCATGTCGATCGAGGAGGCGCGCTTCCGCCGCCCGATCGGCCCCGGCGACCAGATCCACATCAAGGTCGCTAGGCTTCAGAATCGCCGCAACGTGTGGAAGTTCAAGGGCGAGGCCTGGGTGGACGGCCAGCTCTGCGCCGAGGCCAGCTACGCCGCCATGATCGTCCTGGACAGCTAGCGCCGAAGCAGGCGGCTGTCCCAACCAGGGCACCAGGAAATGTCCATGAGTGTAGATATCCATCCGACCGCGGTTGTCGATCCGGCAGCCGCGCTTGGCGTGGGCGTGGTGATCGGACCGTACTGCGTCATCGGTCCGCATGTTACGCTCGGCGACCGGGTTCGCCTGGTCTCGCATGTCTGCGTGGATGGCCGGACGAGCATCGGCGAGGGAACGGTAATCTATCCCTTCGCCTCCATCGGGCACCCGCCGCAGGACCTGAAGTACAAGGGCGAGTCGTCGGAGCTGGTCATCGGCCGGAATAACCGCATCCGGGAACAGGTGACCATGAATCCGGGTACCGAAGGCGGCGGCATGGTCACCCGCATTGGCGATGGCGGTCTGTTCATGGTCGGCGTTCATGTCGGCCATGACTGCATCGTCGGCAACAACGTCATCATGGCCAATAACGCTACTCTCGGCGGGCATGTCGAAGTTGGCGACCATGCGGTGTTGGGCGGTCTCTCGGCCGTCCACCAGTTCGTCCGCATCGGCGCCCACGCCATGATCGGCGGCATGTCGGGAGTCGAGGCGGATGTCATTCCGTTCGGCCTGGTCAAAGGCGAACGCGCCCACCTTGCCGGGCTGAACCTAATCGGGCTTGAGCGGCGGGGCTTCTCCAAGGATGAGATCAACGCCCTGCGGAGCGCCTTCCGCCGGATTTTCCACGGCGAAAGCACCATGGCGGAGCGCCTCGCCGCCGCTGCGGACGAGGCTGGCGACAGCGCGCTGGTCCGCCAGATGCTGAGCTTCCTCACCGACCGCTCCTCGCGGGCGATCACGCTTCCGCAGCGCTGAGCAATGGCAGGGCGGCTCGGCATATTGGCGGGCAGCGGAAATCTTCCTGCCCAGGTGGCGGAGTCCTGCCGCCGGGATGGCCGCGACCTGTTCATCATTGCGCTTGAAGGACAGGCTGTAGCCAGCGAACTGCCGGAGGGCGTGCCGACTGCTTGGTACCGTATGGGAGCTGCGGGTGCGATCCTGGACCGCCTGAAGGCGGAAGGGGTCCGCGACATCGTCATGGCCGGACGTGTGCGTCGCCCATCGCTGGCGGAGCTGCGGCCGGACTGGCGGGCGGCCCAGGTGCTTGCACGGGCAAGCGCCCGCGCGCTTGGCGATGACGGTCTGCTGGGAGCAGTGAGCAAGGTGCTGGAGCAGGAAGGCTTCCACGTGGTCGGGGCCGACGAACTGGCCGGCGACCTGTTGACACCGGTCGGAGTGCTGACCCGCGCCTTGCCGGACGAGCAGGCGGAAGCCGACATCGCCCGCGGGATTGCAGCGGCCCGGGACCTTGGGCGTCTGGACATCGGGCAGGCTGTGGTGGTGCAGCAGGGCATCGTGCTTGGCGTCGAGGCCATTGAGGGTACGGACGCGCTCATCTCCCGGTGTGCAGGGCTGAAGCGCTCAGGTGCCGGACCGGTTTTGGTAAAGGTGCGCAAGCCGCAGCAGGACCGCCGTTTCGACCTGCCTGCGATCGGGCCCGATACGGTGACGGCCTGTGCCGCTGCCGGGTTCGCGGGAATCGCCGCGGAAGCGGGGGGAACCCTGTTCCTGGGTCGGGAGTCAGCATTGACGGCAGCCGATGCGGCCGGCCTGTTCGTTGCGGGCGTGAATTGCCCCATTCCGGAAGCGGAATAATGACGGCTCCGCTTGTCTTCCTGATTGCTGGAGAGCCTTCTGGCGACGTTCTTGGCGCGCGATTGATGGCCGCGTTGAAGGACGCTACAGGCGGTCAGGTCCGCTTCGCCGGCATCGGCGGAGAGCGAATGGTGGCGGAGGGGCTGGAGAGCCTGTTTCCGCTGGACGAGCTGGCACTGTTCGGGTTGGCCGAATTGCTGCCCAAGCTACCGAACCTGATTCGCCGCTTGCGTCAGACCGTCCAGGAGATTCTTCGGCTTCGACCGGACGCGGTGGTGACTATCGACGCGCCGGATTTCGGGTTCCGTGTCGCCAAGAGGATCAGAAAGAGCGGGGCGGACATCCCCCTGATCCATTATGTAGCGCCCACGGTATGGGCCTGGCGGCCCGGGCGGGCGAAGAAAATCGCAGGCTTTCTGGATCACCTGCTGGTCCTGCTTCCGTTCGAGCCGCCCTATTTCGAGGCGGAGGGACTGGGGTGCACCTTCGTTGGCCATTCCATCGTGGAGGGAGGGGCCGATAAGGGAAATGCCGTTCGGTTCCGCGCGGCGCATGGGCTGCCAGGGGACGCGCCGATCCTGACTGTGCTTCCAGGCAGCCGCCGTAGCGAGGTGGCGGCGCTGCTCCCGGATTTCGGCGCGGCGCTGGCCCGTCTGAAGGAGCGCCATCCGCACCTGATCGTAGCAGTGCCGACTGTTCCGCAGGTGGCGGATGCCGTTCGCTCAGCTACCAAGGCTTGGCCGCTGCCCACCATGGTGGTGGAAGGGGATCAGGATAAATATGACGCGTTCGCCGCCAGTACCGCGGCACTGGCCGCTTCGGGCACAGTTGCACTGGAACTTGCCCTGGCCGGAGTGCCGGCAATCATCGCCTACCGCATCCATCCGCTGACCTACAGGCTCTATCGGCGGCTGATCCGGGTTTCCTATGTGAACCTTGTCAACATCATGCTCGACCGGGCGCTGGTGCCCGAGTTGCTGCAGCAGGACTGCACGCCGGAAAAGCTGGCTGGTGCAGTGGATAGGCTGCTCACCGATCCGGCAGCCCGGCAGGCCCAGAAGGACGGCGTTGCCCAGGTCGCGCGCTGGCTTGGCCAGGGAGATGTCCCGCCCAGCCGACGAGCTGCGGAGGCGGTGTTGAAGGTCATGGCGGGTCGGCGTGGCGGCCGTTCATGATCCGCACCGGGCAGCGATGCCGGCTGCCTAAGTTTGGAACAGTCCGTATAGCCCAGCAGCAGCGACCGTCAGCAGTACGGCCCGCAGCATAACCCGCTTCAGCCGAATGCCTGCCGGCATGGGATTGTCGTTCGCCGGAACGCGCATGACCCCGCGCACCAGACGCGGGGCCATGCGGTAGGCGAGCGGGCGGGCGGTCATCCCTGGGGGACCGCCCGCTCCCGTATGTGATGTCTGCCGCTCAGCCACGCTGGTCCAGGGGCACGAAGGCGCGGGTCGTGGCGCCGGTGTAGAGCTGACGCGGACGACCGATCTTCTGGACCGGATCTTCGATCATTTCCTTCCACTGGCTGATCCAGCCGACGGTGCGGGCCAGGGCGAACAGCACGGTGAACATGCTGGTCGGGAAGCCGATCGCCTTCAGGATGATACCGGAATAGAAGTCCACGTTCGGATAGAGCTTCTTCTCGACGAAGTACTCGTCCTGAAGGGCAATACGCTCCAGCTCCACCGCGATGTCGAGGAGCGGGTCATCCTTGATGCCGAGGGTAGCCAGAACCTCGTTGCAGGTCTTCTGCATCACTTTGGCGCGCGGATCGTAGTTCTTGTAGACCCGGTGACCGAAGCCCATCAGACGGAACGGGTCGTTCTTGTCCTTGGCGCGCTTCACGAACTCGGGAATACGGTCCACCGTCCCGATTTCGTTGAGCATCTTCAGCACGGCCTCGTTCGCACCGCCATGGGCGGGACCCCAGAGGGAGGCAATGCCGGCCGCGATGCAGGCGAAGGGATTGGCGCCCGAGGAGCCGGCCAGGCGAACGGTCGACGTGGACGCGTTCTGCTCATGATCGGCGTGCAGGATGAAGATCTTGTCCATCGCCTTGGCGATGACCGGATCGACCTTGTAGGGCTCGCACGGGACCGCGAAGGTCATGTGCAGGAAGTTTTCGGCATAACCGAGATCGTTGCGCGGGTAGATGAAGGGCTGGCCAACGGAATACTTGTAGGCCATCGCCGCGATCGTCGGCATCTTTGCGATCAGGCGATGCGACGCAATCATCCGCTGCTGCGGGTCATTGATGTCGGTGCTGTCATGATAGAAGGCCGAGAGCGCGCCGACCACGCCGCACATGATGGCCATCGGGTGCGCATCGCGGCGGAAGCCGCGGAAGAAATTCGAGAGCTGTTCATGCACCATCGTGTGACGGGTGATGGTGTACTCGAAGGTCTTCTTCTCCTCAGCCGTGGGCAGCTCGCCGTGGAGCAGGAGATAGCAGACTTCCATGAAGTCGCTCTTCTCGGCCAGCTCCTCGATGGGATAGCCGCGGTGAAGCAGGACGCCGGCATCACCGTCGATATAGGTGATCTTGGACTCGCAGGAGCCGGTGGAGGTGAAGCCCGGATCGTAGGTGAAGTAGCCGGTTTCGCCATAAAGCTTTCGGATGTCCACGACGGCCGGGCCGGTGGTGCCGTCAAGCACGGGCAGCGTGAACGACTTGCCGGTCCGATTGTCGGTCAGTGTGACTGTGTCGGCGGCCGTGGGAGATGTCGTCTGGCTCATTCGGGCACATCCTTAGTGTTTGTTCTGGGGGCCTCGCCCCCTAGCTTCTGGTGGTCGCGGCGGAGTTTAGTGCTGTGCAGCATGGAAGGCAACGCGGCACCGATCCGATTCATGTCTCAGCCGTCACGCCGCTGGAGCAGCGGGTCTGTTTCGCTGGCAGACTGCACGCATCTCTCCGTCCGGCAGACGGCGAGCAAGCCAGGGACGGCTGAATGCTTCCGTTATCCGCCGCTGCTCGGCCTTTTCCGCGCAAATCCGCTCGATTTGCTCAAACGTACCAGAATCCGAGTCGGACCTGGCGGGCCTCCATCAAGACTGAAAACCTGCCATGCGAAACGGGGCGCCATTCGGTGGCTTCCGTCCCATTCGCCTGCCCCGGGATGAAGGCCGGAATTGGCGCAATGCAACATGGCTGCCGCATCGGACAGGAGTAGATCGATTGACCTGAATCACGCCTGGCCAGGTGCTTCCGGGTAAGGTGGTGCGGCGAGGCAGGCATCTCACCGCAGATTGTGGTATCCTCTTACTTCAGCAATCTGGAAATACGGCGATGCGGATGCGGTCCGGCGGGGCATTCCTATGAGCTATCCGGCGTCGGATGGCGGGTCTGGCTGGAGCAAGGACCAGACGCCTCTGCAGACGACGGCGTCCATTCTTGATCGGCTCACCTTCTGGGTTGCTGCACACTTGGCGGAAGAGGCTGGTCGGCTTCCCCTCTGGCTGCCTGTGGGGCTGGCACTTGGAATCGCGGCATATTTTCAGCTGCGCGAGGAGCCGCCCGCGCTCACGGGTGTTCTGGCGATCGGCATATCGGTTTTGCTGATGCTGGCACGCTTCCCATGGCTCCGCTTTGCAGGAATCTGGCTATGCGTCCTGTCAGCAGGATTTTCCGCGGCCCAGTTCCGGACAGCGATGGTTGCCTCACCCATTCTGTCTTTCGAGACCGGTCCAACGATGGTGGAGGGGCGGGTCGTCACCGTGGACCGGTTGGAGGAGGGGGCGCGCGTTCTCCTGGAGGAGGTGGTTGCGGATCGGCTGTCTGCCCAACATCGGCCCGCCCGAGTCCGCGTCCGGCTGCATCGCCATGAGGAATGGATGCCAGCACCGGGCGACCGCGTCCGGATGCTGGCGATTCTGCGCCCGCCACTGGAACCAGCCGCTCCCGATGCATTCGACTTCCGGCGCCATGCGTTCTTCCAGCAGATCGGCGCGGTCGGATTCGCGCTGTCCAGGTTGGAGCGGCTCTCTGCCGTACCGCCTCAGGGCTGGAATCGTGTCACGATCAGTATCGAACGATTGCGCCAGCGCATTGCCGAGCGGGTGGCGGAACGTCTGAACGGGCCGGAGGGAGCAGTGACCACGGCACTGCTCAATGGTCAGCCGACCGCCATCCCCGAGCAGGACATCGAGGCCCTCCGCAAATCCGGCCTACAGCACCTGCTCTCCATCTCAGGTCTACACATCGGATTGGTAGCCGGGCTGGTGTTCTTTTCCGTGCGGGCGTTGCTGGCCCTGAGTCCTCCTCTAGCCCTGCGGTATCCCATCAAAAAATGGGCGGCCGTGGCGGCCCTGCTTGCGGCCAGCGGGTACATGCTGCTTGTGGGCGCACCGGTACCGACGCAGCGGTCGGTACTGATGACAGGAATCATGCTGCTTGCCGTCATGGTGGACCGCTCGCCCTTTTCAATGCGGGTGGTAGCTGTAGCCGCTACTGTCATATTGCTGATCCAGCCCGAGTCGCTGGTCGGACCCAGCTTTCAGATGTCATTTGCGGCGGTCATTGCTCTGATTGCAGCCTACGAGGTGCTGCGCGGCCGGCTATCGAGCGGGGGCGATATCGGTCCGGTCAGGAAGGGGCTGCTCTATGTCGCGGGACTGTCTGTCACCTCCCTGGTGGCCGGCGCCGCAACCACGCCCTTCGCGCTGTATCACTTCCAGCAGATGGCGAATTACGGAATCCTGGCCAATCTGCTGGCGGTACCGATTACCAGCTTCTGGGTTATGCCATTCGGAGTGCTGGCTCTGATGTTGATGCCTTTGGGCCTGGAAGGTCCGGCGCTGGACGTCATGGGGCTGGGCGTATCGGGAATCCTCTGGTCCGCCCATTGGGTGGCCGACCTGCCAGGGGCGGCGATCCAGATTCCGGCGATGCCCGTCCATGGCTTGGCGCTGGTCAGTCTAGGTGGAGCTTGGCTGGTGATCTGGACTCGGCGCTGGCGGCTTGCCGGGTTGGCGGCGATCCTATTAGGAGTGGCGACCTGCTGGACGACCGCACGACCCGACCTGCTGGTCGCCAACTCCGGAAAGCTGGTCGGTGTCCGGGCGCCGGACGGAGAGCTCTGGGTTTCCAGTGGCCGTGCCGCCCGGTTCGAAGCGGAACTCTGGCGCGAGCGGGATGGGCTGACCGGTGCGCCTCCGGCATGGAGCAAATCGGGCACCAGGGATGGCTGGACCGGGTGCGACCCGTCCGGATGCGTCAGCCGGGTAGCGGGAAGAATTGTCGCCGTAGCATATGCGGTTGATGCGCTGGCCGAGGATTGCGCCATGGCCGATATCGTGATCACCAGTGTACCGGACGCGCAATGCCCAGCGCCGCTGGTGATCGGCCCGGAGACCCTCCGCCAGTACGGCAGCCACGCCCTGTTCATCGGACCAGAGGGAATAAGGGTGGAGACCGGGAGGGCTGCCCGGCGGGCGCGGCCGTGGAATTAGGTCGGTTCAGGATCGCTTCCCGACAAAGAATGAAGCCGGGTTCTGACGGACCCGGCTCAAGTCGATTGGGAAGGTTGGAGACAGGTACAGACTGACCGACTTACGCGCCCGCCGCCTTGATCTGCATCAAGGATCAGAATCCGGGCTGCTTCCCACCGCCGTACAGATCCTCAGGCTTCGCCAGCGGCTCCGCAATCGTGACCAGTTCCCCGTTGCGGACAGCCCGGTAGAAGCAGGAGCGGCGTCCGGTATGACAGGCGACTCCCTGCTGATCGACCAGCAGCAGCAAGGTATCGCCGTCGCAATCCACCCGGAGTTCCACCAGTTTCTGGACCTGGCCCGACGTTTCCCCCTTGCGCCAGAACCCGCCCCTCGAACGCGACCAGTAGCAGACGCGGCCCGTGGACAGGCTTTCCGTGATGCTCTCCCGGTTCATCCAGGCCATCATCAGCACTTCCCCCGTATCATGCTGCTGGGCGATGGCGGGGACCAGTCCGGCCGAGTCCCATTTGATGACGGAGAGCAAGTCCCCAAGGCCGCTGCTCATTGCGCCGTCTCCATAATGGCGAAGCCCTTTTCCAGATCGGCGATGAGGTCCGCCGGTTCCTCCAGCCCGCAATGGATACGGACGAGGGGACCCTCCGCCTTGAACTCGGTGGCGCTACGGCTCTTCGCCGGATTGGTAGGCAGGACCAGGCTTTCGAACCCGCCATAGCTGAAGCCGATTCCGAACAGCGTCAGCGCATCCACCATGGCGCTCACCGCGCGTCGCGGCACCGGCTTCAGCTCCACTGTGAAGAGGCCGCTTGCACCGGTGAAATCACGCTTCCAGAGGCTGTGTCCCGGGTCCTCCGGTCGGGCAGGGTAGAGAATGCGCGCCACCTCCGGCCGGCTGGCAAGCCATTGCGCCAGGGCGAGACCTGTCCGCTGGTGCCGTTCCATACGCAGGCCGAGCGTACGTATGCCGCGGAGGCCGAGATAGAGATCTTCCGACCCGGCACAGGCGCCCAGCAGGACCGCCGCTGTCTTGACCGGGCGAAAGGCGTCTTCCGTACAGACGGCCACGCCCAGATTGGCATCGGCATGGCCTGCGATGAACTTCGTCGCAGCCTGGATCGACACATCGACCCCGTGCTTAAGCGGCCTGTAGAACCATCCAGCCGCCCAGGTATTGTCCAGCAAGGTCACGATCCCTCGCGCCCGTGCCGCCGCAGTCATGGCCGGCACGTCCTGAACTTCGAAACTCAGCGAACCGGGCGATTCGAGGAAAAGGGCGCGCGTGTTCGGCCGGAACAGCGCTTCGATGCCCGCCCCGATCAGCGGATCGTAGAATTCAACCTCCACGCCCAGGCCCGCCAGCATCTGGCGGCAGAATTCCCGGGTCGGCCCATAGCAGCTGTCCGTGACCAGGAGATGATCGCCCGCCTTGCAGAAGGCCAGAAGAGCTGTGGTGATCGCCTGCAGGCCGCTGCCGAAGGACACGGCGCGGTAGCCGCCCTCCAGCTCCGCCATGGCTTCCTCGAAGGCGCGGCTGGACGGGTTGCCGATGCGCCCGTATCGGGTCTCCAGCCAGTCCGGATCGGCGCGGTTCAGATGATCGACGTCATCGAACAGAATGGTGGACGCGCGGAAGGGCGGGACATTCACCGCCCCGGCATATGCCTGCTTCCGCCCGCCATGGGACAGGCGGGTCGTGGGGGAGCCGCCGCGGGTCTCATCCTTGCTCATATTCTCACTCCCGGCCGAGAGGCACATGGGGGGCGGCATCGCGCGGAATCAGTCCGGTCAGCCGCGGATCCTCCAGCTCGCGCACAAGCTGGCGAACCGGCTTGAAACCTGCGCGCTGGTACATCAGCAGTGCCTTGGGATGATCCAGGGTGCAGGTGTTGACTGTCATTTTCTCCACCCCACTGACCGACCAGCCGGCCTCCACAGCCCAATCCAGCAGCCAGGGACCGATTCCCCGTCCGATGAACTCGGGAATCAGGCCGAAATAGGCTATGTCGCAGAGACCCTGCTTCCGCCGGTCCAGTTCCACATACCCGGCAGGCACGCCGGCCGCATAGGCGACGAAAATTTCGACGTTCGGGTCCTGGATGATGGTGCGGAGCTGATCATCCGGCATGCGCCGCCGCATCTCCCACAGCCAGGGACCGCCGACGGTGTTGTAGAGGTAACGGTAGAAGGAAAGCGTGCAGTGCTCCGCCCGCAACAGCGCGAGCCGCTCCACTGGAGCTGGCAGGCGGGCTTTGGCCGGACGCTCCAGCATTTCCAGGAAGGTGATAGTGGTGCGGATATGACGCGGGGGCAGGGGGCGATTAATGGTCACGCCTTTTCTCCCGATCGGGCCGATCCTGTCTCGACAGGCACATCCTCACGCCCGCCCCACTCCGTCCAGGACCCATCATAAACGGCTGTGCCCGGCTTCCCCATGCGATCCATCGCGAGTGCCAGAACGCAGGCGGTCACGCCGCTGCCGCAACTGGTTACAATTGGTCGGTCCAAATCCACGCCGGCGGCGGCAAAGCGGTTTGCCAGTTCTTCGGCCGGGCGAAGACCCTTCGTTTTCGGGTCCAACAGATCGGTGAAGGGCAGGTTCAGCGCACCGGGGATGTGGCCGCTACGTAGTCCGGCGCGCGGTTCCGGCACAGTGCCGTCGAACCGGCCGGCGGCCCGTGCGTCCACCACCTGCTCCGCACCTGTTTCCAGATTGGCTCGGATATCCGTCAGGCTACGGACCAGGGTCGGGTCGAAACTGGCGCGGAAAGGGCGGGGCTCGTGCGTCGGTGCGGGGCCGCTTTCGGTCTGCCTGCCCTCCGCCTGCCAACGGGGAAGGCCGCCATCCAGGACGAACACGTCCTTGTGGCCAAAGACGCGGAACATCCACCACGCACGCGGGGCCGTGAATAGTCCGAGCGCATCGTAAACCACCACGGTATCCGCGCTGCCGATGCCAAGCGCTCCAACCATGGCGGCGAATTCCGACGGCGATGGAAGCATGTGCGGCAGATCGCTGGTCCGGTCTGCGATGCTGTCGATGTCAAAAAAAACCGCACCGGGAATACGCACAGACTCGAACTCTGCCGCCGGGTCGCGTCTCGCATCCGGCATGTGCCAGGAGGCGTCCACGATCCTAACCGCAGGATCGTTCAGATGCGCCTCAAGCCACTCGGTACTGACGACAGGGTCCCTGCGGGCGGCGGTGTCCATGCCCTTATCCTTTCAGCGCGACGACGATGCGGCGGTTCTGTTTGCCCTTGTTCTCGATCTTCACGATTTCCACCGGGCCGATCTCCCCCGTACGGGAAACGTGGGTTCCGCCGCAGGGCTGCAGGTCGACCGGAACGTCGGAGCCGCCGATGTTCAAAAGCCGGATGGTGCCGGAGCCGACCGGGGGCTTCACGGACATGGTTCGGACCAGCTCCGGACGGGCGTCAAGCTCCGCATCGGTGATCGACAACTCGCGGACCGGATGATCCGCCTGGATAAGGCCGTTCAGGGCGTCCTCAATTGCCTGTTTGTCCAGGCTGCCGGACGGCACGTCGAAATCCAGCCGGGATTTGTCCGCCCCGACCTGTCCGCCGGTGACGGCGCCGTCCACCACGGCGCAGAGCAGGTGAAGCGTCGTATGCATCCGCATGTGTCGATGCCGCCGGTCCCAATCGATCTCCATCTCCACCTCTGTCCCAGGCGGCGGCAGAGACGCTCCATCGGCAACGATGTGCAGTACGTCGCGCCCTTGCTCGACCAGGGGCGTTCCCTTGCGGCTGTCGACGATGCGCACCTCTCCGCCTGTCCAGCGCAGCATGCCCGTATCGCCCGGCTGACCGCCGCCGGCGGGGTAGAACAGGGTGCGGTCCAGGCGGATGCCTTCAAGACCTGCTTCGACCAGTCTGGCAGTGCCCGTGCATCGATATGGATCGTCGCGGAAGAGCAGGGTCATGATGCGGCCTCCCGCCTGGGGCTCAGAGCCAGTCCGGAACCGGCAGGTTCTTCTCCCGCAGGAAGCCGGGATT
This sequence comes from Indioceanicola profundi, assembly GCF_003568845.1. NCBI lineage: Bacteria > Pseudomonadati > Pseudomonadota > Alphaproteobacteria > Rhodospirillales > Azospirillaceae > Indioceanicola > Indioceanicola profundi. Next base: position 1,310,599 of record NZ_CP030126.1, read on the forward strand.
GAAGAGCTTCGACTGGTACCGGGTTCCGAAATCACAGAGGACGGTGACGATGGTATGGCCGGGGCCCATCTGGCGTGCCACTTCCATGGCGGCGGCGACGTTGATGCCGCTGCTGCCGCCCAGAACCAGACCCTCTTTCTTGAGCAGATCGAAGATGACGGGCAGGGCGGTTTCATCCGTGATGCGGACGGCATCGTCGATAGGCGCATCTTCCAGATTGGCGGTCACCCGCCCCTGGCCGATCCCCTCGGTGATGGACGAACCTTCGGCCTTCAGTTCGCCGGTCTTCTTCCAGGCATAGAGGGCGGACCCCATCGGGTCGGCCAGCACCACGCGAACGTTCGGATTGTGTTCCTTGAGCGCCAGGGCCACGCCCGCGAGGGTGCCGCCAGTGCCGACCGCGCAGGTGAAGGCGTCCAGCTTGCCGCCGGTCTGTTCCCAGATCTCCTGGCCGGTGGTGACGCGGTGGCCTTCCCGGTTCGCCAGATTGTCGAACTGGTTGGCCCAGATGGCGCCATTTGGCTCCGTCTCCGCCAACTCCTCGGCGATGCGGCGGGAGACATGGACGTAATTGCCGGGATCGCGGTAGGGCACGGCCGGAACGAGACGAAGATCTGCGCCGCACAGGCGCAGCATATCCTTCTTCTCCTGGCTCTGCGTCTCCGGCATCACGATCACGGTCTTGAAGCCGAGCGCGTTCCCGACCAGGGCCAGTCCGATGCCGGTGTTGCCAGCCGTTCCCTCGACGATCGTGCCGCCGGGGCGCAGGACCCCACGCTTCATGGCGTCCTCCACGATCGCGAGCGCCGCGCGATCCTTCACGGACCCGCCGGGATTCAGGAACTCCGCCTTACCGAGGATTTCGCAGCCTGTCGCCTCCGAAGGCCCCTGGAGCCGGATCAAAGGCGTACGCCCGATGCTGTCGATGAAACCGTGGCGGATGTTCATGTGGATACCTCTCGACCGAATCCCTCAGTGCCTCCGCCCGAGACAGGCAGGGGAGGGTCAGGGGAGACTAAGGGGCGGGCGGGACGGATTCAAGAAGCCCCGCCCCATTGCGCACGCAGCCGCTGCCTGTGCCGGCCTAGCCAAGCCAGGCCAACGATGGTGATGGCATTGCGGTACTCGTCTCTGTCCAACGCCGCAATGGCCTCCTCTGCCGGCAGGACCACGACGCGGATATCCTCATGTTCCTCTTCCAGCCCGTGGAAGCCGCCGACATTGCGGCTGTCCACCCGCCCGCAGAACAGGGTGATGACCTCGGTGCTGCCGCCTGGGCTTGGATAGAAGCTGCCGATCCGCTCGATCTCCAGTACCTCGCAATCCGCCTCTTCCACCGCCTCACGGCGGGCGACCTGTTCTTCCGATTCATCCTTGTCGATGATGCCGGCCACCAGCTCCACCATCCAGTGCGGCCCGGGGCGGGTAATGGTGCCCATGCGTATCTGCTCCACCATCACGACGCTGTCCCGCTCCGGGTCGTACAGCAGGATGCCGACGGCATCGCCGCGGTCGAACAGTTCCCGGCTCATGACCTTGGACCAGCCGCCCCGATACAGGCGGTGGCGCAGTTTGACTTCTATCATCCGGAAGAAGCCCTGGTAGAGCGTGCGCCTTTCCAGGATTTCCACATCGTCCGGACCGCTCGGCGGCGCCGGAAAACGGGATTGCTGACCCTGATCGGACATGTGACCTCGCAACAGTGGCAAGGAGCGGCGGTTGCGCCCCGGCGGACTTCGTTCCAGCATTAACGCGCGCGGACCATGTACGGAAAGGGCGGCTGCCATGACTGGGCTGACGGAAGGTTTCGACTTCACGGGAGCGGATGGCAGCCGACTGGCCGGTCGACTGGAACTGCCGGCAGGAAAGCCGCTGGCAGCGGCACTGTTCGCCCACTGCTTCACATGTTCCAAGGACTATCACGCCAGCACCAGGATCAGCCGCGCGCTGGCGGAAAGTGGTTTCGCCGTGCTGCGGTTCGACTTCACCGGTCTGGGCGGAAGCGGCGGCGACTTCGCGAACACCAGCTTCAGCAGCAATGTGGCTGACCTGGTCGCCGCCGCGAGGGCACTGGCAGACCGGGTGGAGGCCCCGAATCTGCTAGTCGGACATAGTCTCGGCGGGGCGGCGGTAATCCGGGCTGCGGCGGAAATCCCGAGCATCGGGGCGGTCGCTACCATCAATGCGCCCTTTGGGCCGGAGCATCTGCGCCGCTTGTTCGAAGGCCAGGAAGCCAAGATCGAGCAGGAAGGGCGGGGCCATATCCGCATCGGCGGCCGCACCTTCCCGATCACCCGCCGGTTTCTTGAAGATATAGGCCGCCATCCCATGGAAGAGGCGCTCGCCGGACTAGGGCGGCCATTACTGGTGCTGCACGATCCGAGCGATGCAACCGTGCCCGTCGAGAATGCCGAGCGCATTCTGGCGGCGGCGCGCCACCCGAAAAGCTTCGTGGCGCTGGACGGCGCGGGGCATCTGGTCTCGCGACCTGACGACGCCCGCTATGCGGCCGGTCTGATCGCCGCCTGGGCACGCCGCGCGCTACGGCTTGAGCCAGCGATGACACGGACCGAATCGTCGCGGGAGGAAGCGGGGCTGGTGGTCGTGACTGAAACGGGGGAGGGTAAGTTCGCCAATCTGGTCCAGGCGGGCCACCACCTGCTGCCCGCCGACGAGCCGGCTGCCGTAGGCGGGGACGACACCGGCCCCGGTCCTTACCAGTATCTGCTGGCCGCCCTCGGGGCCTGTACCTCGATGACCTTGCGCATGTATGCGGATGCCAAGGGCTGGCCGGTGGAGCGCATCTCGGTGGCGTTGCGGCACGAAAAGGTGCAGATCGCGACGACGCGGATCGACCGGATGGAACGGGATATCACGATCACCGGCCAACTCGATCCTGAACAGCGGGCGAGGCTGCTCGAGATCGCGGACAAATGCCCCGTGCACAAGAGTCTGCATTCCGATCCCCAGATCATCACGCGGCTGACCGGGACGAAGGAGGCGGGCTGAACTTCCCCGGTTCCGGGGAACGGGCGTCGGGACGGAGCGTTTCCCTGCCAGACCGGAAGGAGATTCGCATGCCGATCGAGACGGAACAGGACCTTGAGCGAGCGGTGCAGGAATTCCAGCAGCTCCGCGACGCGCCCGATGATTCGGATCAGGGCCGGCGGAAGCAGGAGCTGGATGCCGAGATCAAAGCTTACTACCTCCAGCACGCGGAGGACATGCGCGCCGCCAAACCTCCACGCTGAAACCGCATGACGGCCCGCGGCCTGTGCTAGCATTGCGGCATGAAGCGCGGTGCGGAGGAGGTCTGGGTGCGGCGTACAGAAATCTGCTACAGCTGCCAATTCTGGCTTGGAGGCGGCATTCGGGAGCGTGGGCCGAAGGGGCAATGCCGCCGTTTTCCGCCTGTGGTCACCGACCGTGCGCCGCAGGGCAGCTTTCCCACGACTGATTCGACGGACTGGTGCGGGGAATGGCAGCGCCTCGCGCAATCCGCTCAAGGCACGGTGTCGGGCGTTCAGCAGCGGGGGACGGAAGGTACGATCTACGACGAGCTCTAGGGAGTTCGGGTCGTGCCGCGATGTACGCGGCCGAGCAAACGAAAACGGGGCCGGACATTACATCCGGCCCCGTTCCGTATTGGCTCCCAGGGAGGGACTCGAACCCCCGACCCGGTGGTTAACAGCCACCTGCTCTACCGGCTGAGCTACCTGGGATCAGCTCCGCTGCGGCGCCGTTTCCGGCCCGCCGTGCGGCGTGGGCGGTGATATAGCCAAAGCGATCCGGGAATGCAAACCCTGAATCACAAAAAAATGAAGGGGGCCGTTCGGACCGCCCCCTCCGCCCCCTCAGACGTCCAGTTCTTCAGGGGAAATGTCCATCAGGCGGCAGATGCGGCGCAGCGCAGCCTTCTCATCCGCGTCGAAGTTCCCGTCGGACGACCCGATCACGGCGCAGGCCTTCGCGACCACGGTCGCGTTCTCTCCACGTCCGCGCAGACGGACCAGATGGCGCATGGCATGTGCCTCGCCATCCACATAGTCGAAATAGTAGAGGTCGGAAATGCGCTCGAACTCGATCAGGGCGTCGTGGGTGTTGAAGGCGTCGATTTCCTTGGTCCGGCCGATCAGCTCCAGCATCTCCTTCTTCTCCGCCGGGCTGAAGCGGCCGTCCGCATAGGCGACCATGGCGCAGCCGGCGACCACCGCCTTGAAGAGCTGTTCGGTTTCGTTCCGCTTGAACTGACGAAGAATCTCGGTCTTGACCGAGTCGAAGGAGTCGCGAATCCAGGACAGAGGCATGCTTTGCTCCAAAGGTAGGACCGGAGCGGGCACCTGCGCGCTCTTTCGGCCGGATACTACTATCTTTGGAAAGTCTATCCGCGTGTGCAGAGGCTGTCCAGGGAGGGGGCGGACACGCCGGCCCATACCGGATGCAGGGCAGTCCGGTTCACAATATACAGTCAATGGTATCGGAGAAGGGGTCCTGGAGGCACGGCCGGGAATCGAACCCGGGTTCACGGATTTGCAGTCCGTTGCATCACCACTCTGCCACCGCGCCAGGACGCTGACCGGGTACAGCCGCTGGCCGCCCCGTCGTGGGAGGCGACATATAGGCCGGGCGGGGGCACGCGGTCAAGCGGATGCTTGATGTCCGTTCGGCGGTTCCCATCCGGTACGTGTAAGGCGGGCGGAAAGATTGTGTTCGCAGGCGCACGCGGATATATAGCGGACGGAACCGCAACGGCTTCCGGCCTGCCGGTTTCCCGATTCCCACCCTCCACAGATTGCGTCCACGATGGCCAACACGGATTTCACCGCCGCCCGGATCAACATGGTCGAGGGCCAGATTCGCCCGAACAAGGTGACGGATCTCCGTCTCGTGGACGCCTTCATGAACGTCCCCCGCGAACTCTTCGTACCGAAGGCCCTGCGCGGCGTCGCCTATGTGGATGAGGATATCCAGGTCGCTCCCGGACGCTTTCTGATGGAACCGATGGTCCAGGCCCGCCTGCTTCAGGAAGCCCGGATCGGCACGCAGGACGTGGTTCTGGATGTCGGCTGCGGCACCGGCTACTCCGCGGCCATCATCGGCCGTGTTGCCGCCACCGTTGTGGCGCTGGAAGCGGATGCCGCCCTGGCGGCGCAGGCGACGCGGACGCTCCAGGAAATCTCCACCGACAACGCCATCGTCATGCAGGGTCCGCTGCAGGATGGCTGGCCGGCCCAGATGCCTTATGACGCGATCGTGCTGGAGGGCGCTGTGGCCGAAGTGCCGCAGGCCTTGCTGGACCAGTTGAATGAGGGCGGGCGGCTCGTTGGTGTGATCGTCGGCACAGGCGGGGTAGGCACTGCTCGGCTTTATAAGAAGATCGGTGGCGTTGTGTCGGGCCGCTCCCTGTTCGACGCTGCCATCCGCCTGCTTCCCGGTTTCGAGCCGAAGCCTGTCTTCGAATTCTAGGCACCGCTGTCCTGAAGGACTTCTACGCACGTGACCGATATTCCCTTCGAAATCGACGCTGAAACGGTGGCGGCGATGCAGCAGGCTGGTAACCCGCCGGCTCTGCTGGACGTGCGCGAGGACTGGGAAGTGGAACTTTGCTCAATCGAAGGGAGCATCTACATTCCTCTGGACCAGCTTCCAGCCCGCTTGGGTGAGTTGCCGACCGAAGAACCCCTGGTGGTCCTGTGCCACCATGGAATGCGAAGCGCCCATGCCGTGGCATGGCTGCGACGCAACGGCTTCGACCGGGCCAGCAATCTTTCCGGCGGCATCGACTACTGGGCCCGACATGTGGACCCTACCATGAAGGTGTACTGACCAATGGACGTGAAGAGCCTGACCAAGCGACTCCGGCGCAACCTGCGGGCGGGACTGCCCGTCATCGCCTTGGCCGCAGGCCTGGGAACGACGCCGGCCAACGCCCAGTCCTTGCAGGAGGCGCTGGCCCAGGCCTACGCGCAGAACCCGACCCTGGAGTCCCAGCGCTCCCAGTTGCGCGCGACGGACGAACTGGTGCCGCAGGCCAGGGCTGGATATTTCCCCGTCATCAGCGCCACCGGCGATGTCAGCCGGACGTGGACGGAAAACACGACGAACAATTCATTCACCTCCAAGTCGGTGGACCTGTCGATTTCCCAGCCGATCTACAGCGGCGGCCGCACGACCGCGGCGGTAAGCCGGGCGGAAAACCTGGTGCAGGCACAGCGGGCAAGCTTGGTGAGCACCGAACAATCCGTGCTTCTGGACGCGGCTACCGCCTACCTGGACGTCGTGCGCGACCAGGCAGTGCTTGAGCTGAACATCAATAACGAGCAGGTGCTCCGCCGCCAGCTCGAAGCAGCACAGGACCGGTTCCGGGTTGGCGAGATCACCCGTACCGACGTCAGCCAGGCTGAGTCGCGTCTGGCCCGCGCTTCCTCGGACCGGATTCTGGCGGAAGGCACGCTGAACAGCAGCCGCGCAGTCTTCGCACGGTTGATCGGCGTCGTTCCCGGAGACCTGTCGCAGCCGCAGTTGACTCTGACCCTCCCGAACAGTCTGCAGGAAACGATCGCCCTTGCGGAAGACAACAATCCCCAGGTGATCGCCGCCCGCTTCGCGCAGGAAGCGGCAGTCGACTCGGTGGATCAGGTCCGTGGCGATCTGCTGCCGACCGTCAGCATCAACGGCAGCGTTGGCCGCGGCTGGGATCCGGGCGGCCTGAATGGAACGCGTGACGACGCCAGCGTTGTCGCCCGTGTGACCATCCCCTTGTATCAGGGCGGTAGCGAGTATGCGCGTGTCCGCGAGGCCAAGCACACCGCTGCACAGCGCCGGGGCGAGGTGGATGAGGCACAGCGCGCCGTCCGCGAAGGCGCCATCCGCGCGTGGGAGGGTCTCGTGACTTCCCGCTCCGCGATCCAGTCGCGTCAGGAGCAGGTTCGCGCCGCGACCATCGCGCTGGAAGGTGTCCGTCAGGAAGCGACGGTGGGTTCGCGCACCGTGCTCGACGTGCTGGACGCCGAGCAGGAGCTGCTGAACGCGCGGGTCGAGCTGGTCCGCTCCCAGCGTGACGAGCTGGTCGCCGCTTTCCAGGTCATGAATGCGACGGGGCAGCTCACCGCCGGGCGTTTGGCGCTCCCGGTGGAGACCTACAATTACGAGGCCCATTACGAGGACGTCCGCAATCAGCTCTGGGGCACCAGCATCGACCGCTGAGCCGGTTTCCCGAGCCTTCCGTACAAGGGGATGCCACCTTCGGCATCCCCTTTTGCATATAAGCCCGTGGAGTTTTGGATAGTTCTGCCCTAGGGTGACCGCTGCAATCGTGGCAGGTCGGGTTGCCTGAACAATGGCCGATAACAAGTCCCAGCAAGAACCGTCGATGGAGGAGATTCTCGCCTCTATCCGGAGGATCATTTCCGAAGACAGTGATGCGCCCGCGGAAGCCGAGCCGCCTGCGCCACCGCCGCCCGTTATGGAGCCGGAGCCAGAGCCGGAGGAGGATATCCTCGAACTCACCCAGATGGTTCAGGACGAGCCGGAGCCGGAGCCGGAACCCCAGCCGGAACTGGAGCCTGAACCCGAGCCCGATCCGTTCGACTTCGAGCCGCCGGCTTCGCCCCCGCCGCCGCCGCGCCCCGCTCGGTCGTTCATCGATGAGGATGCGCTTCTTTCCGAGTCCGCTGCCGCCGCTGCGAGCCGCGCTTTCTCCAGCCTTGATGGCTTCCGGCGTGGGCCGAGCCTGGAGGGTGAGGGGCCGATCGGCCGCTATGATGTGACGCTGGAGCAGATCGTGCGGGAGATGATCCGGCCGATGATCCGCGAGTGGCTGGATGACAACCTGCCCGACCTCGTGGAACGTCTGGTGAAGCGCGAGATCGAGCGGGTCGTACGGCGCGGCAGGGACTGACGCGCCATCCCTCTTGTCTGCATTGACGGGGCGGCGCCTTGATGGCGCCGCCCCGTTCCATTATGAGAACCGTCCGACCAGAACCCGAGGCCTGTCATGCTGGACAAGACCTATTCCCCCGCCGAGGTTGAGCCGAAGCACTACGACCGCTGGGAGAAGGCGGAAGCCTTTGCCGCCCATGTCGACAGCAATCAGGCCCCTTACACCATCATGATGCCGCCGCCCAACGTGACGGGCAGCCTTCACATGGGCCATGCGCTGACCTTCACACTGCAGGACGCCCTGATCCGCTTCAACCGTATGCGGGGCAAGGACACGCTCTGGCAGCCCGGCACCGATCATGCCGGCATCGCCACCCAGATGGTGGTGGAGCGGAATCTGGGGAAGGAAGGCGTCAGCCGGCACGATCTGGGGCGCGAGAAGTTCCTGGAGAAGGTCTGGGAGTGGAAGGCGGAATCCGGTGGAACGATCACCCGCCAGCTCCGCCGTCTCGGCGCCAGCCCGGATTGGAGCCGCGAGCGCTTCACCATGGATGAGGGCCTGAACAAGGCCGTCCGCAAGGTGTTCGTGGAGCTGTTCCGCCAGGGGCTGATCTACCGCGACAAGCGTCTGGTCAATTGGGACCCCAAGCTGCACACCGCCATCTCCGACCTGGAGGTCGAGCAGAAGGAGGTGAAGGGAAATCTCTGGCACTTCCGCTATCCAGTGGAAGGGGAAGAGGGCCGCTTCGTCACCGTCGCCACCACCCGTCCGGAAACCATGCTCGGCGACACGGCGGTGGCAGTGCATCCAGAGGACGACCGCTACAAGGACCTGATCGGCAGGCATGTGGTGCTGCCGCTGGTGGGGCGTCGCATCCCCGTGGTTGCCGACGATTACGCCGATCCTGAGACCGGCACGGGCGCCGTGAAGATCACGCCGGCGCATGACTTCAACGACTTCGAGGTCGGCAAGCGCCATAACCTGCCGCTGATCAACCTGCTGGACCGCGATGCCCGCATTCTACAGGCATTCGAAATCTTCAACGGCGATGCGGCCTATGCCGGCGAGGTGCCGGAAGCCTATCGCGGCCTGTCCCGTGAAGCTGCGCGCAAACAGATCGTCGAGGATATGGAGGCCGCGGGCCTGCTGGAGAAGATCGATCCGCATCCCCACACGGTCCCGCATGGCGACCGCTCCGGCGTGGTGATCGAGCCCTGGCTGACCGACCAGTGGTATTGCGACGCAGTGACCCTGGCGAAGCCCGCTATCGAGGCGGTGGAGACCGGAAAGACCGTGTTCGTGCCGCGCCAGTGGGAGAACACCTATTTCGAATGGATGCGCAACATCCAGCCCTGGTGCATCAGCCGCCAGCTCTGGTGGGGTCACCAGATCCCCGCCTGGTACGGGCCGGATGGAAAGTTCTTCGTGGCCGAGACGGCGGAGGAAGCACAGGCGGAGGCGGACGCCCACTACGGGCGGGCGGTCGAGCTGACCCGCGATCCCGACGTGCTGGATACCTGGTTCAGCTCCGCCCTCTGGCCGTTCAGCACGCTCGGCTGGCCCGAGAAGACGCCGGAGCTCGACCGCTACTATCCCGGCGACGTGCTGGTGACCGGCTTCGACATCATCTTCTTCTGGGTTGCCAGGATGATGATGATGGGCATCCATTTCATGGGGGATGTGCCCTTCCGCACCGTCTACATCCACGCCCTGGTGCGGGATGAAAAGGGGCAGAAGATGTCCAAGTCCAAGGGCAACGTCATCGACCCCTTGAACCTCATCGACCAGTATGGCTGCGACGCCCTGCGCTTCACCCTGTCCGCCATGGCGGCGCAGGGCAGGGACATCAAGCTGGCGGTCAACCGCGTCGAAGGTTACCGGAACTTCGCAACCAAGCTCTGGAACGCGGCCCGCTACGCGGAGATGAACCAGGTCGCCATGGTGGCTGGTTTCGATCCGGCCAAGGTGAACCTCACGGTGAACCGCTGGATCGTCGGGTCCTTGCAGCAGACCTCGGCCAAGGTGACCGAGGCCATGGAGGCCTACAAGTTCAATGAGGCGGCCGGTGCGCTGTATCAGTTCGCCTGGAACAGCTTCTGCGACTGGTACCTGGAATTCACCAAACCGATCCTGACCGGCGAGGATGAGGCGGCGAAGGCGGAAACCCGAGCCACGACCGCCTGGGTGCTGGACCGCATCCTGCACCTGCTGCATCCGTTGATGCCCTTTATCACGGAGGAGCTGAACGAGAAGCTCAGTGGCCGGACGCAGATGCTGATCACCGATGCCTGGCCGGAGCCCGATTCCTCACTGATCGACCCGGCTGCCAGCGCGGAGATGGAGTGGGTGGTCAGCCTCATTTCCACCATCCGCACGGTGCGGTCGGAAATGAATGTGCCGCCCTCGGCCCAAATTCCGTTGGTACTGAAGGATGCGGGGCAGACGGCGTCGACGCTGGCGGAACGTCACCGTGAGCTGATCACCCGCCTGGCCCGCCTGTCCGACATCGAGGTGACGCAGGTCGAGCCGCCTAAGGGCAGCGCCCAGGCGGTGGTGGAGGACGCGACTGTCGTGCTCCCGCTGGCCGAGTTCATCGATATCGAGGCGGAGAAGGCCCGTCTGAACAAGGAAATCGGCAAGCTGGACGGAGAGATTTCCCGGATCGATGCCAAGCTGGGCAATCCCAAGTTCGTCGCCAACGCGCCCGAGGAGATCATCGAGGAACAGCGCGAGCGCCGTGAGGGCTTCGAGGCAGCCCGTGCCAAGCTGACGGATGCGCTACAGCGCCTGGGCTGACCGCAACTCATCGAGAGAACAGAAGGGCCGTCCGATTGGGCGGCCCTTTCTTGTTCTGCATTGCAGGGGGATTATCGGGCCGCCACGACCGTCATGCCAGCTCCCACCATCACGCCGCCGGCGGCGCGGTTCAGCCGGCGTAGGGCGATCGGACTGCGCAGAAGACGCCGCGCCCGTGCGGCCAGGAGCACATGCCCGCCGATCACCAGTATTTCCACGGCCAGGATAACTGCAGCGAGGATGCAGATGTCCGCCACCGTGAACGACGTACCGACCACATTCGGCAGCAGGGCGATATAGAAGAGCGGCATCTTGGGATTGCCGAGATTCAAGGCCACCCCTGTAGCGAAGACGGCCGCGAGTCCCCGCCGGTCGATGGCGGTCGACTGTGTGGAGACCACCGGCTCCGCCATCCAGAGTCTGATCCCCATCCAGATCAGGTAGGCGGCGCCCGCATATCTGAGGACAGTCATCAAAGCCCCCATCTCGGAGGCGAGGACTGACAAGCCGAAGGAGGCGAGGACCAGGAAGATAAGGATGCCCGTCACCGTCCCCGCGCCATAGGCGATTCCGGACGCAGCACCATGGGTGATTGTCCTGGCGACGATCGTCACATTGTCGGGACCGGGGCTGGCGGCGAACACGAAGAAGGCGATGGTGAAAGTGGTGAAGGTCGCAATCTCCATGTCGCTTCTCCAGGCTGGTCAGGGCAGGGCGGGCCTCGTGATGAATGCTTCGAACGCGGCTGGGCTCAGCGGGCGTGAGAACAGGAAGCCTTGTGCCTCCTCCACGCCCAGGCGGGACAGCAGATCGACCTGGGCGGTCGTCTCCACCCCCTCTGCCACCACCTTGAGGTCCATGGCGCGGGCCATGGCCACAATGGCCTCGACAATGTGCCGGGTCGGCTGATGCGTCTCCATGTCGGTGACGAACTTGCGGTCCACTTTCAAGCTGTCCAGCGGCAGCTCCCGCAGGTAGGACAGCGAGGAATAGCCGGTGCCGAAATCGTCCAGCGCCAGAGCCACGCCGCGGTCGGCGATCCAACGGATCTGCTTCAATGCGCCCTCAAGATCCTCCGGCAGGATCGTCTCGGTGATCTCAAGCAGCAAAAGATGCGGAGGTATCCCGCTTTCCTGAAGCAGCACATCCACCAGGGCCGGCAGATGGCCCCAGCGAAACTGGCGCTCCGATACGTTCACTGCGATCTGAAGCGGTGGAAGGCCGGCATCGAGCCATGCACGGATCTGCCGAATCGCCTCACGTAGGGCCCATTCACCAATGGGAACGATCAGCCCCGTCTCTTCCGCGGTCTGGATGAAGGTGCTGGGAGGGATCAGGTCCCGCTCCGGATGACGCCAACGAAGCAGCGCCTCCGCACCTACCACCTCCCCGCCGGGGAGGGTCACCTTGGGCTGGTAATGCAGTTCGAAATCGCCGTTCTGGACGGCGAGCCGGAGTTCGTCCTCAAGAGAAAGCCGGGCCTTCAGCGATTCCCGCATGGCACCGGTATAGTGGAGGTATCTGGCCGCGCCGGACCTACGTACATTCTCAAGCGCCACCGCCGCGTTCCGGATAAGGTCCAGCGCGTTGTCGGCATCGTCCGGCGCGATGGCTACGCCGATCTTGGGATTGATGAAGAGGCGCAATCCCTCGATCTGAACTGGATCGGCCATCCTGCCGGCGATGGACGAGGCGGCGAATAGCGCCTTGCCGGCATGCTCCAGGTCGGGCAGGAAAACACCGAATTTCGTCTGCCCGACGCGGCAGACCAGATCCCGTCGGCCACAGCAGGCCAGCACCCGCTGGCCAAGCTCAGCCATGGCTCGGTCCAGCGCCGCCTGTCCGTGTACGCGGAACAGCTGGGACATCCGGTTCGCCTCGACCAGCAGAAGACCGGCCGATCTTCCCACCGGCACATCTTCAAGCGCGCGCGTGACCCGGTCGGAGAAGCTTCTCATGTCGAGAAGCTCCCCTGGAAGGGTGGTCATCACGCTGGCAGGCAGAAGAGCCATTTTCGGGCAGGCTTCCAGATCGAGGTAGATAAATTCATTCTAATCCAAACTTTAGGGGATACCGGGGTCCGGGAGCAAGTCAGCCGCAAAGCCTATGGCCTGTTATACTGCTCGACCGAGGCGAAATGCGCGGGAGGGGCACGATGCGCTAGCCAGCCATGCGCATGGTCGGTATGGATAGCGCATTACGGAAATGCTAGCTGTAGCGCAACTTAGTTGCGTCTCGCGAAGAAAGAGGAACTGCCAGATGTCGAGCGGTGAGCCGAAGAACGCCACGGGATCCTGGGACAAAAGCCGGCTGCCGAGCCGTCATGTTTCTGTTGGCCCAGAGCGCGCTCCGCATCGGTCCTACTATTATGCGATGGGGTTGACGGAGGAGGAGATCGCCCAGCCGTTCGTCGGCGTGGCGACCTGCTGGAACGAGGCTGCTCCCTGCAACATCGCCCTGAACCGGCAGGCGCAGTCGGTCAAGAAGGGCGTCAAGACCGGAGGCGCGACGCCGCGCGAATTCACCACCATCACGGTGACCGACGGCATCGCCATGGGCCACCAGGGCATGAAGGCGTCGCTGGTCAGCCGCGAGGTGATCGCGGACAGCGTGGAACTCACCATGCGCGGACACTGCTACGACGCGCTGGTCGGCCTCGCCGGTTGCGACAAGAGCCTGCCCGGGATGATGATGGCCATGGTCCGCCTGAACGTTCCCAGCGTATTCATGTATGGGGGATCGATCCTTCCGGGCCGGTTCAAGGGCCGCGATGTGACGGTCCAGGACGTGTTCGAGGCCGTGGGCGCCCATGCCGCGGGTAAGATGGGCGAGGACGAGTTGCACGAACTCGAATGCGTGGCCTGTCCCTCTGCCGGCGCTTGCGGCGGCCAGTTCACCGCGAACACCATGGCCTGCGTCTCCGAGGCCATTGGGCTTGCGCTTCCTGGCTCAGCCGGCGCGCCTGCGCCCTATGAGGACCGCGACATCTGGGCTGTGAGGTCGGGCGAGGCGGTTGTGGAGTTGATCCGCCGCAACATCCGGCCGCGCGACATCGTCACCCGAAAGGCGCTCGAGAATGCGGCTGTCGTGGTGGCGGCCAGCGGCGGGTCCACGAACGCGGCGCTGCACCTGCCGGCCATCGCTCATGAGTGCGGGATCGACTTCGATATCCACGATGTCGGCCGCATCTTCGAGAAGACTCCCTATATTGCGGACCTGAAGCCCGGCGGGCGGTTCGTGGCGAAAGACCTGCACGAGATCGGCGGCGTGCCGGTTCTGCTGAAGGCGCTGCTTGATGGCGGCTACCTGCATGGCGACTGCCTCACCGTCACTGGTAAGACCATGGCCGAGAACCTGGCGGACGTGGTGTTCCCGACGGATCAGGATGTGGTGCGTCCGACCACGTCCCCGCTGTCGCCCACAGGCGGCGTCGTTGTGTTGCGCGGCAACCTTGCGCCGGAAGGCGCCGTGGTGAAGGTCGCCGGCATGAAGAACCTTCGCTTCAGCGGCCCGGCCCGCTGCTTCGACTGCGAAGAGGACGCCTTCGCCGCGGTCGAGAACCGCGAGTACAAGGAAGGCGATGTCCTGGTGATCCGCTATGAGGGACCGCGCGGCGGCCCCGGAATGCGCGAGATGCTGTCCACCACGGCCGCCCTTTATGGCCAGGGCATGGGGGACAAGGTGGCTTTGATCACCGATGGACGCTTCTCCGGAGCGACCCGCGGCTTCTGCATCGGGCATGTCGGCCCGGAAGCTGCTGTCGGCGGTCCCATCGGCCTGCTCCAGGACGGGGACATCATCACGCTCGACGCGGAGAAGGGAACCATGTCGGTCGAACTGACGGATGAGGAACTCGCCGTCCGCCGCACCGGCTGGAAGCCGCGGACCCACGACTTCCAGTCCGGCACGCTCTGGAAGTATGCCCAGCTCGTCGGCTCCGCGGAGAAGGGTGCAGTGACGCACCCCGGCGGCAAGGCCGAGACGCACTGCTACGCCGACATCTGATGTAGCCAGGGCGGCGCAGCAGGCATGAGCTTCTTTCTTTCCAAGGCGGTCTGGGTGCTGCTCGCACCCGGCAACCTGCTGCTCGCCGTCCTGACCCTGGGCGTCGTGTTGTTGATCCTGGGCAGGCGACGCGCCGGGATGGTGTTCACCGGGGCTGCCACGCTGGGATTCCTGGCCATCGCCGTTCTACCGGTAAGTTACTGGCTGATGCGCCCGCTGGAGGCGCGGTTTCCGCCTCAGGCGGAGCTTCCGGCGCATGTGGACGGCATCATCGTCCTTGGCGGGGCCGTGGTGCCGGAGCGGATGGCGGATTGGGGACAGCCATCGCTGAATGATTCGGCAGAGCGGATGACGGCCATGGTCGAACTCGCCCGCCGGTTCCCGGAAGCCCGGCTCGTCTTCACAGGCGGGTCGGGCAGCGTGCAGACGCAGGAGCTGAAGGAGGCTCCCGTCGCCCGCGAATTGTGGTCCCGAATGGGGCTGGACACCGACAGGATCATATTTGAAGACCAGTCTCGCAATACCTGGGAGAATGCCCTACTGACCCGGGAAATTGTGAAGCCCGCGCCGGACGAGGTCTGGCTTCTGGTCACGAGCGCCAGCCACATGCCCAGATCCATGGGCGTGTTCCGTCAGGCCGGATGGGACCCGGTGCCCTATCCCGTCGCCTTCAAGACCGCCTATCCCTACGATCTGCGCCTGGATTTCGAACTGACCATGGGGCTGTATCTTTCCAGTCTGGCGGTGCGGGAGTGGATCGGTCTCGTCTCCTACTATGCCATGGGCCGGACGGACGTCCTGTTCCCCGCGCCGGGGACAGAGGAGAAGCTGCTCCCTGCCGGGCCGTGACATCCCGCGGGGACCGCTCGGGTGTGGTTGAAGCCGCGGGGCTGCCTGTGGCACAACCCGACGAGTGGGGTACCCCGGTTTACGGTCGAGGCAAATGGCGTCCAAATTCCTGAAGTCAGCTGCAGCAACGGCTTTCGTCCTGCTGGCAGGCACATCCGCCCAAGCTGCCCAGGATTTCGACTCCTGGCTAAAGGAGCTCCGCCAGGAGGCCGCAGGCCAGGGTATTTCGCCGAAAATCCTGGATGCCGCACTGACAGGCATCCAGCCGATTCCCCGCATCATCGAACTGGACCGGCGCCAGCCGGAGGGAACGATCACCTTCGCCCAGTATGTGGAACGCGTCATTCCGCAGAGCCGGGTCGACCGCGCCCGCCGCCTGTACCAGGAGCACAAGGCCGTGCTGGATCAGGTTGGCGCCAAGTACGGCGTACAGCCCCGCTTCATCGTTGCGCTCTGGGGCATCGAAACGGATTTCGGCCGCAATATGGGCGGCTTCAAGGTCGTCGACGCGCTGGCCACCCTGGCCCATGACGGACGTCGCAGCGCCTATTTCCGGGAGGAGCTGCTGAAGGCGCTCCGTATCCTGAATGAAGGGCATATCGCACCGTCGGACATGAAGGGATCATGGGCCGGCGCAATGGGGCAGAGCCAGTTCATGCCGTCGAGCTTCCTGAGCTACGCGCAGGATTTCGACGGGGATGGCCACAAGGACATCTGGAAGACTCTTCCGGACGTGTTCGCCTCCGCCGCCAATTACCTGTCCACCGTCGGCTGGAACGCCGATCAGACCTGGGGCCGCGAGGTGAAGCTCCCCTCAGGCTTCGGCGCCGGCCATGCAGGGCTGGAGACTAGGAAGAATCTTTCCGAGTGGCAGGCCCTGGGCATACGCAAAGTCGGCGGCGGCGATCTTCCGGCGGCAGCCATGGAGGCCTCTCTCGTCCTGCCCGATGGTCCGAACGGACGTGCGTTCCTGGTCTACGACAATTACCGCACCATCATGCGGTGGAACCGGTCCACCTACTTCGCTACCAGTGTTGGCCTTCTCGCGGATCGTATTGGCGCGGCGGATTGATTGGGCTAGGCTTCACGCCGCCAGGATTGGGATGACAGCGTAATGAGCCGGGTAGATATTGTGGGCCGGAATGTGCTCCGCGGGGCTCTTGCGGCCATTGCGCTGGCAGGCCTTGCAGCCTGCGGAACCGCCCCGCCCAAGCCGACGCCCGTTGCCGACAGCGCGCCGGGCCTTCCCAAGGCCGGCATCTATAAGGTCGGCAATCCATATCAGATCAATGGCGTCTGGTATTATCCCCGCGTCGATTACGATTACGACGAAACCGGCATCGCCAGCTGGTATGGGCCAGGCTTTCACACCAAGGTCACCGCAAACGGCGAAATCTATAACGAGAATGAGCTGACGGCGGCGCACAAGACGCTGCCCATGCCCAGCCTGGTCCGTGTGACCAATCTGGACAATGGCCGCTCCATCGTCGTTCGCATCAATGATCGCGGCCCATTCGCAACCGGGCGCATCATCGACATGTCGCGCCGCGGCGCCCAGCTCCTGGGTTTCGAGGAGAAGGGCTTGGCCAAGGTCCGGGTGGAGGTGTTGGCGGAGGAGAGCCGCGCGATCGCCGCGGCCGCCCAGGCGAGCGGAAGCGCGGTCCAGGTGGCCGGCGCCGCCGATGGAAGCCCGCCGCCGGTTGCGGCGCCGCGCCCCAGCGTTCAGGTCGAGGGCCAGGCCCTGCCGCCGCCGGCGCCGACCCGGACGATCGAAGCGCCGACCTCCGTTGCTGGGCGGACGGACGAGGACGGGCGATTCCTGCCGGCCCCTGTGGTGCAGCAGGAGCGGCTTCCGGCCGGACCGCAGCAGATCTGGGTTCAGGCAGGTGCCTTTACCATCTATGATAACGCCAATCGGCTTCGGGCGCGGCTGACGAGCCTTGGCCCCTCTGTGCTGTCCACGGCCATGGTGAACGACACCCAGTTCTTCCGGGTCCGGATCGGCCCGCTGACCACGGTGGAACAGGCGGATTCGGTGTTGGCGCAGGTCATTGGCATGGGCAATAACAGCGCCCGCATCATCGTGGAGTGAGTGCCGGCCCGGTACCCGCCCCATTTCCGTCGCGATCCGCCGCTAGAAGGCGGGCGCGGACCGCACGATGCAGACCATGGGACTGAGTAGAACAATGAAGATTGCGGCTTTCTCGATCAGCCGGGCGGCGCGTGGCTTGGCTGCTGCAGCCCTGTTGCTGGTGGCGACGACGCCGGCGCATGCCGTCAGCATCGACACGGTTGCCCGTGAAGCGATCCTGATCGACATGAGCACGGATACCGTGCTGTTCGAGAAGAATGCCGACCAGCGCATGCCGACCGCGTCCATGAGCAAGGTCGCGACCATGTACATGGTTTTCGACGCGGTGGAGCAGGGGCGGCTGTCGCTGGACGATACCCTGCCGGTAAGCGAGCGGGCCTGGCGCATGCAGGGCTCCAAGATGTTCGTGGAGCTGGGAAACCAGATCAAGGTCGAGGACCTGATCCGCGGCGTCATCATCCAGTCCGGCAACGATGCCTGCGTCGTGCTCGCGGAAGGGCTGGCTGGTACGGAAGAGGCCTTCGCCGCCAATATGACCAAGCGGATGCATGAGCTTGGGATGAACGGCACCAACCTGATGAATGCGTCCGGCTGGCCTCATCCTGACCACTATTCGACGCCGCGCGACCTCGCCACGCTCGCCGTCCGGCTGATCGACGATTTCCCGGAGCATTTCCACTATTACTCGGAAACCGAGTTCACCTATCACGGCATCCGCCAGATGAACCGAAACCCGCTGCTGTACCGGAACATGGGCGTGGACGGACTGAAGACCGGTCACACGGAGGAAGCTGGCTACGGTCTCATCGCGACGGGTGAGCGGGACGGCCGCCGGTTGGTTCTGGTCGTGAGCGGCCTGCCCAGCATGCAGGCCCGTGCAGACGAATCCGCCCGCCTGCTGGAATGGGGTTTCCGCCAGTTCGACGCCTACTCCCTCTTCACGGCCGGAGAGACCGTGGACCGCCTGCCTGTGTGGTTGGGTGACAAGAATGATGTCCCGCTGGTCCTGGAAAAGCCGCTGAAGCTCACCTTATCGAAGGAGCAGCGCCGCAGCCTGAAAGTCAGCGTCGTCGGCGAGGCCCCGCTGGCCGCCCCAGTCGCCCAGGGTTCCCAGGTCGCAACCCTGAAGGTGACCGCGCCGGAGCTGGACCTTGAAATTCCCTTGCTGGCGGGTGAGCCGGTGGAGCGGCTGGGCCTGTTCGGGCGCATCAACGCGGCCGCCAACTATCTTGTCTTCGGCGCCCCGTGATGCCGGTGCGCGGACGCTTCATCACGTTGGAAGGCGGAGAAGGGGCGGGAAAATCCACCCAGATCCGTCTTCTGGCGGAAGCGTTGCGCGAGCGCGGGATTGAAGTGCTGACCACGCGGGAGCCCGGCGGGTCCCCCGGTGCGGAGGCGATCCGCGATCTTCTAGTCAATGGAGAGCCGGGGCGCTGGCAGCCACTGACCGAGGCCATGCTGGTCAATGCCGCCCGGCATGAGCACTTGACGCGGACGGTACTCCCGTCCCTGTCAGCCGGAACCTGGGTCGTATGCGACCGCTTTGCGGACAGCACGCTGGCTTATCAGGGCTATGGGCTTGGTGTGCACCGGGACGCGCTCGTTGCGTTGCATCGTCTGGCGGTCGCCGAGACAATGCCAGACCTGACCCTGATCCTGGACATCGACCCGGAAGCGGGCATCGCCCGGACTGCATCCCGCCGTGGCGGCGAAGACCGGTATGAACGGATGGGCACAGAGTTCCATCGCCGCCTGCGGCAGGGTTTTCTGGATATCGCGGCCGGAGAGCCGGATCGCTGCGCCGTCATCGATGCGGCCCAGCCCGTGGAGACGGTCCAGGCAGCCATCCTGGCCGAGGTCGGCCGGCGTCTCGGAGGGGTGCCGTGAGCCAACCGGACGACGATCCCCATAGCCCCCGCCGAAATTCCCATCTGCTGGGTCATGCAGATGCCGAGAAGCTGGTGCTGGACGCTTGGAACAGCGGTCGCATGCACCACGCCTGGCTGATCGGCGGGCCGCCGGGAATCGGGAAGGCTACCCTGGCCTACCGCATCGCCCGCTTCATCCTGTCCCGCGGGGCGGAGGAGGACGGTGACAGCCTGTTCGGCGCCCCTCCGCCGCCCGCCAGCCTTGCGGTCGATCCGGAGAGCCCGGTTGCCAAGCGGATTGCTGCGGCGGGACATTCCGACCTTCTGACCGTCGAGCGTACCTGGGACGAGAAGCGCAAGCGCTACAAGCGCGATCTGCCCGTGGACGAGGTCCGCCGTATCGCGCCCTTCCTGCGCCTGACCTCGGGCGAGGGCGGCTGGCGCGTCGTGGTCGTGGACGGTGCAGACCAGATGAACACCGCCGGCCAGAACGCCGTTCTGAAAATTCTTGAGGAACCTCCCTCCAAGTCATTGATTCTGCTTGTGGCGGACAATGTCGGCGGGCTGCTGCCCACCATCCGGTCGCGTTCCCGCAAGCTGATGCTGGAGCCGCTGCAGGAGGCGCAGGTTGCGGCACTCCTGTCCCGCTATGTTCCGGAGCTGGAGCACGAGGAGCGTCTCTCCCTGGCACGCCTGTCGGAGGGCAGTATCGGCCGCGCAATGGAGCTGCATGCGGCTGGCGGTATCAAGCTGCTCCGCCAGATCCTGGGTTTGATGGAGATGCTGCCGCGGTTGGACATCCTGGCAGCCTATAAGTTCATCGACGAGGCGCTGCGCGGCAACGACGAGGCAGCCTGGACGTCCGTTACCGAGCTGATCGGCTGGTGGCTGGGCCGCTTGGCCAGGGCAGGGGCGCGCGGGGTGCTCCCCGCCGAGGTGACGGCCGGAGAGAGTGAAGTCATGCGCCGGCTGCTACAGGCCGGGCATGGCGGTGGTCTTGATCGATGGGTGGAGGTGTGGGAGAACACGAACCGCCTGTTCGCACGGGCGGATTCCGCCAACCTCGACCGCCGTCAGGTGCTTCTCCAGGCACTGCTCCAGATCGAGGCTGCTGCCGCGTGATTTTCTCCGCGGCGGGCGGGGTCCTCCCTGCGTTACGGTTGGTTGGGTCCCGTCGAAGCGGAGAGCGGATATGTCCGGGCGCACGCCCTATTTCATCACCACGCCGATCTATTATGTGAACGATGCCCCGCATGTCGGGCACGCCTACACGACGATCGCCTGCGACGTGATGGCCCGCTTCAAGCGGCTGGACGGTTTCGACGTCAAGTTCCTGACCGGCACAGATGAGCATGGCCAGAAAGTCCAGAAATCGGCGGAGGCGGCCGGCATCGACCCTCAGGCTTTTACCGACCGCGTATCGCAGAACTTCCGCGACCTCGCAAAGTTGCTGAACATCACCAACGATGACTTCATCCGTACCACGGAGGAGCGGCAGCGTATCGCCGTCCAGGCGCTGTGGCGCAAACTGATGGAAAGCGGGAACGTCTATCTCGGCAGCTACAGCGGCTGGTACTCGGTCCGTGACGAAGCCTATTATGGCGAGGACGAACTCACCCAGCGTGACGGCAAGCGGTTCGCTCCGACCGGAGCGGAGGTGGAGTGGGTGGAGGAGCCCAGCTACTTCTTCAAGCTCTCCGCCTTCCAGGAGCCGCTGCTCAAGCTCTATGAGGAGCGCCCGGACTTCATCATGCCCGCCGGAAAGCGGTCGGAGGTGATGGCGTTCGTGAGGGGCGGTCTCCGCGACCTGTCTATCAGCCGAACGACTTTTTCCTGGGGAATCAAAGTTCCAGGCGACGAGGCTCATGTGATGTATGTCTGGCTGGACGCCCTGACCAACTACATCACCGCGCTTGGATATCCGAACACGGCGCCGGGCAGCGAGTTCGCCAGATACTGGCCGGCCGACCTGCATATGGTCGGCAAGGACATCCTGCGTTTCCACACTGTCTACTGGCCCGCCTTCCTGATCGCGGCTGGCCTTCCAGTTCCGAAGCGCGTCTTTGCCCATGGCTGGTGGACGGTCGAGGGCGAGAAGATGTCCAAATCCGTGGGCAATGTCGTGAAGCCCGGCGATCTGCTGGACACATACGGCCTGGACCAGACACGCTATTTCCTGATGCGGGAAATCCCGTTCGGCAATGACGGCGACTTCTCCAAGAAGGCCATGATCCAGCGGATCAATGGCGAGCTGGCCAACGACTACGGCAATCTGTGTCAGCGCGTCCTGTCCATGATCCAGAAGTACTGCGACGGCAAGCTGCCCCAGCCGGACGGTTTCCAGGAGCCGGACACACGAATGCTGGACGCCGCGCGGGCCATGCTCGGCACCGTGCGGGCTGAGCTGGACGTTCAGGCCTTCAACAAGGCCCTGGACGCTATCTGGTCCGTGATCGGGCAGGCCAACCGCTACGTGGACGAGATGGCGCCCTGGAGCCTGCGCAAGACCGATACGGTCCGGCTGGGAACCGTGCTCTACACGTTGGCGGAGACGATCCGGCAGGTCGCCATCCTGACGCAGCCCTTCATGCCCGACGCATCCAATCGCATCCTGGACCAGTTGATGGTTCCAATGGATGCACGTGATTTCAACGCGTTGGAAACCGGTGTTCTCACCGGCGGCACGCCGCTGCCCGCACCGCAGGGCGTATTTCCACGCTATGTGGAACCGGAGGCGGGAGCCGCCTGATGCTTGTCGACAGCCATTGTCATCTGGACTTCCCGGACTTCGCCGAAGAACGGGACCAGGTCATTCAGCGCGCCCACAACGCGGGCGTGAAGCTGATGCTGACCATCAGCACCCGAGTGTCGAAGTTCGACCAGGTGCATGAGATCGCCATGGCCCATCCCGAAGTGTACTGCAGCGTCGGCATCCACCCGCATCAGGCTCAGGAGGAATGGGAGCATTCCAGCACCGAGGGCCTGGTCGAGCTGACCAAGCGGCCAAAGGTGATCGGCATTGGTGAGACCGGGCTGGACTATTTCTATGACAGCAGCCCGAGGGAGCAGCAGAAAGAGAGTTTCCGCCGACATCTCCGCGCCTGCGTCGAGACGGACCTGCCTGTTATTGTCCACACCCGCGACGCGGATGAGGACACGATCCGTATCCTGCGGGAGGAAGGGGCAGGGGGCAAGCTCCGAGGCCTGCTGCACTGCTTCAGCTCCTCCCGCCAACTCGCTGAACAGGCACTTGAAATCGGCTTCCTCATTAGCTTCAGCGGAATCGTGACGTTCAAGAAATCGGAGGAGCTCCGCGAGATCGCGCGGATGGTGCCGATAGACCGGATACTGGTGGAGACGGATGCGCCGTTCCTGGCTCCGGTGCCAATGCGCGGGAAGCGGAACGAGCCGGCCTTTACGGTCCACACCGCAGGCGTGATCGCCGACGCGAAGGGCATTACCTATGAGGAGATTGCCAGCGCAACCACGGCCAATTTCCTTCGCCTGTTCAACCGGGTGCCGCCCGCAGCCGTCGGCGCCTGAAACAAGGATCGGACAGGGTACGCCAAGCCATGAAAGTAACGATCCTCGGCTCGGGCGGGTCCTATGGCGTGCCTATGATTGGTGGCATCTGGGGCGACTGCGATCCGGAGAACCCGCGCAATCGACGGACCCGGGCATCCATCCTGGTGGAGCATGAGGACACCATCCTTCTGGTTGACACCGGGCCGGAACTGCGGCTGCAACTCGCGGCCGCCAATACGCGGCGTTTGGATGCAGTGCTCTACACGCACGCACATGCCGATCACTGCCATGGCATCGACGATCTGCGGGGACTGAACAATATCAGCGGCCGATCCATCCACGTGCATGCCGACGCCAGTACTCTTGGGCAGCTCCAGAGCCGGTTCGCCTATTGCTTCCGGGAACCGGTGAAAGAGGGCCACTACAATGCACGCCCGTCGCTGATCCCACATGTGATTGATGGGCCATTCAGCGTCGGCAATATCGATGTGATTCCGTTCGTGCAGGACCATGGATACAGCGAAAGCCTGGGCTTCCGCTTCGGGACTATCGCTTATTCGACCGACGTGGTCCGACTGTCCGAGGAAGCATTTTCCATCCTGGACGGCGTGGAGACCTGGATCGTCGATTGTGTCAGGATGGAGCCGTCACACCCTGTCCATGCCCACTGGCCGATCACCAGGTCCTGGATCGAACGGCTGAAGCCAAGGCGTGCCATCCTCACGCACATGAACCACACGATGGATTATGAAACGGTCCGCCGACTTCTGCCGCCGGGCGTGGAACCGGGATATGACGGCATGGTGATCGAGGGCTGATAAACAGTACTGGTGGCAGGCCGGGACAGAAGCATGCACAGTCCCTCGCAGGTTCCAAATATGCAGCAGTTATTTCCATAACGTGCCTTATCGGGTTTCTGGATTGTAAGCGCCATATAGAGATGTCACCCCCTGGCCAGATTGAAATGTCACTCTGTGTGGCCGCTTTACAGCCGCTCAGGGAGACATCCGATGACGGTGGTGACCATGACCCGATTGGAATTGTCGCGCGTCGAGGTTCTCGTTCAGCTTGAGGCTGGCAAGCTGACGGTTGGTGCGGCGGCGGAGATTTTGGGCTTATGCCGGCGCCAGGTGCTGCGGCTGCGTAAGCGGTACCGGCACTCTGGTCCGGCTGGGCTGGTGTCCGGCCATCGCGGCTGGCCGAGCAATCATCGTCTGCCGGAGGATGTCCGGGCCACGGCGCTGGCGCTGGTACGGGCGCGCTATGCGGATTTCGGCCCGACGCTGGCGGCTGCCGGAGGATGTCCGGGCCACGGCGCTGGCGCTGGTACGGGCGCGCTATGCGGATTTCGGCCCGACGCTGGCGGCCGAAAAGCTGGCCGAGTTGCACGGGATCAAGCTCAGCCGGGAGACGCTGCGGGGCTGGATGATTGCCGATGGCCTCTGGCTGGAGCGGCGGATGCGGGCCCGGGCCGTCCACCAGCCGCGCTATCGCCGCGACTGCCCTGGCGAGCTGGTGCAGATTGATGGCTGCGAACACTGGTGGTTTGAGCAGCGCGGTCCGCACTGCACGCTGCTGGTCTTTGTGGACGATGCCACCAGCCGGCTGATGCATCTGAAGTTCGTGCCCTCGGAGAGTGCCTTGGCCTATCTGCAGGCCACGCGGGACTACATTGCCGCCTATGGCAAGCCGATCGCCTTTTACAGCGACAAGCACGGTATTTTCCGGGTGAACCGGCCCGGCGCCCAGCTGCGTGGCGACGGCATGACCCAGTTCGGTCGGGCGCTGCATGATCTCAACATCGACATCCTGTGCGCCAACAGCTGTCAGGCCAAGGGCCGGGTGGAACGGGCGCACCTCACCTTGCAGGATCGCTTGGTCAAGGAGCTGCGGCTGCAAGGGATCTCCACTGTGGAGGCGGCGAACCGGTTCCTGCCGGGCTTCATTGCCGATTACAACCAGCGCTTTGGCAAGGCGCCGCGCAATTCCAAGGATGTGCACCGGCCGCTGGCGCCGTATGAGAGTTTGGACGAGGCGCTGGCCTGGCGCGAGCAGCGTACCGTCACGGCAAACCTGACCCTGCACTACAACAAGGTGATGTTCCTGCTGGAGCCCAACCGGATCACCCGGGCCGCGGCCCGGCAGCGGGTGACCGTGTATGATTATCCTGATGGCCGGCTGGCGATCCGCTGGAAAGGCGTCGACCTGCCCTATCGCGCCTTCGACAAGCTGCGGCAGGTGGACCAGGGCGCCATCGTGGACAACAAGCGCTTATCTGCAGCCCTGGCGTTTGCGGCAGAAGCACAGGCAGAGCGGCCACGTCGGCGCAACAACAACCTCAAGCGCACGGCCCAGTCCAGGGGATTGATGTCGCTGTCGAGCTGAGCCGCGGGCGGGGCGCTGCGCGCAATGGAGGGGCTGCGCGCCCCGCCCGCACCGGCCAGCAGTGACATCTCTATCCTGCACAAACAGCGACATCTCTACTTGGCACCGACATGAATATCCAAGCGATGATCGCTGGTTCCAGATGCCCCAATCCTGTAATGTCAGTAGTTTGTGCGACTAAGGTCACGTTGGCTCGCACTATGCTCGTCCAACCTTCTCACGCTGAATTAGCTGGCCAGGGTGGGATTGAGTGCTGACGGATGCGAAGTATCCAAGGTCCTCAATCCCACTGCCATTCACCGGCCGAAGCCGCGTTCAGATCCGGTACGCCACCCGAAGCCCGCCCCAGTGCCGTCCTTGGACCAAGATGGGCGCCGACACGTCCTTCATCATCTCGAAACGCCCGCCGCCCATGTCGCGCCGGTAGGCCTGTAGCAAGAATGGCTGCGTACTGCGCCCTGCTGCCAACCCAACCCGATCATTGAACATGCGCCGATTCCGGCTGTGGGCCGCATTCCAGACCGGATCATCCGGCCGCTGGGGCTGGCTGTAGCGCGTGTTATGGGTCGGGAAGTAGCCGTTACGGTCGATCACCGTGCAGAAGACGACCCGGTCGCTGATGGACAGCACGCCGTCCAGAACCTCCACCAGCAGCGTATCTGCAGCGTCGCTGAAGCGAGTCACCACCTGTTGGGGATTGCTGCCGGGCACAGGCCGGTAATTCTCGTCCATGAGGTCGTCGAGGCTCAAGCGCCCCTGCGCAATGGCGGCTTCCAGAATGGTGGAAACCCGCTGGGCCGTGGATTGCACTGCCTTGATGAAAGGCGTGTCCACCGTTTCCACCCCCATGGCGGCAGTGGCGCCGATCAGGCGTTCGCCTGTGGCAAGCAGAGTGTTCAGCCTTTGGCTGGCCTGCGACATGCTTCCACTTGATTGGGACACGCCCGCGGCCATGTCGACGATGCTACCTTCGACCTTGCCGATGCGTTCGCCGATCGCGGCTGCCGCCGCATTGATCCGCCCCTGTTCCGCTTCCACCTCCGCCATGGCATCGGCGACGGTCGTCATGACTTCGGCAATCTTGCGAGTATCCTCGCGCACCACTTCGGCTTTCTTGCCGCCCGTGGAGCTTTGTTCGACCAGGGTCCGCGTCTGGTTGGTCAGTTCCTTCAGGGTGGCATCGATCTCCTGGGTGGCCTGCGCCGTCTGCGCCGCAAGCGCCTTTACCTCGCCGGCAACGACAGCAAAACCCCTGCCCGCGGCCCCTGCCCGCGCGGCTTCGATCGTGGCATTCAACGCAAGAAGATTGGTCTGCTTGGCAATCGCGTTGATCCCGTTCGCTACCCTTGCGACCCGGTCCAACGCACTCTCCAGACCGCGCAAACGCTGGCCGATGCTCTGCACATCCTCGGCAAGGCTCAGGATTTCGCGGAGGGCACGGTCGACCTGATCGCGGCTCCCCGTCATCATTCCGCGGGCCCGATCGGAAACCTGGACCGCCGTGGCAGCCGCGTTCGCGACTTCGCGGTTGCCGGCCGCCATGCCTCTTGCCTGATCCCGCAGCTCTCCAAAGAGCCGCGCCTGTTCAGCCAGCCGAAGGGTTACGTCATCCACATGACCGGCCACATCGGCGATGGCGACGCCGAGGGACCCGGCCTCATCAGCGATGCGCGCTACTGCGGTATCCGTCCGGACCATCTCGCTCCGGGGCATGTCGCCATCGTACATCGCGGACCTCCTCCCTTCATTTCGCCACGCCGGAAACAACGCAGCCAAGACTGTTCGGAGAAAGGGAGGCGAGCACACCAAAGCCACGGACGAAGAATCTATCGACACCGCATTGCGATATTCGCATTAGCATCCGCAGCAAAGCATGGGCACAGGTCAGCATTCGTGCTTGTGTAATTCACGAAGTCTTAACCATCATCCCTATCTCAGCGCCGTGTTTTCTCATGGTCTATTATCTGCATTTTACCAGAGGTTACGAATGCATGCAATCGAGGCTTGGCGATCAGCTGATTGCCCGCTCGCAGGTGCCGGGCACGGCGGCCCTGCCCTCACAGGTCAGTCTTGATCGACAGATCGCCGGAAGCTGGCTGTCGCTGTGTGCACCGAATAAGGGCCGACAAATTTCACCAGGGCTTTGCCACGCCCCGCACCTCCGCTATGGTCGCGATCCCGGCCCGCTGTTCAAGGTCCTGCCATTGTCCGCCAATATCCAGCGCTTGCTCAACATCATGGCCACTCTGCGGGACCCGGAGCGCGGCTGTCCCTGGGATGTAGAGCAGACCTTCCGAACCATCGCGCCACATACCATTGAAGAGGCGTACGAGGTCGCGGACGCTATCGAGAATGGCGATATGACATCGCTGAAGGATGAGCTGGGCGATCTGCTGTTCCAGGTGGTCTTCTACGCGCAGATGGCCCGCGAACAGGGTGGGTTCGATTTCGACGAGATCGCAGGACACATCGCCGAAAAAATGGTCCGCCGTCACCCGCACGTCTTCGGCGACCAGCTGATCGAGACCGCACAGGACCAGACGGTCAATTGGGAGGCGCTGAAGGCCCGTGAGCGCGAGGCGAAAGCGGCTGCCTCCGGCCGGCCGCCATCCGCCCTGGACGGGGTTATCGCCGGTCTACCGGCCCTAACCCGCGCATTGAAGCTCCAGAAGCGTGCTGCCCGTGTCGGCTTCGACTGGACCCGCGCGGAAGACATTCTGGACAAGATCGAAGAAGAGATTGGCGAACTTCGCGCGGAGCTCGATCGTGCCAAGCGTGAACCGGAGCGGGTGCAGGATGAAATGGGCGACCTGATCTTCGCCCTGGTCAATCTGGCCCGCCGGCTTGAAGTGGACCCGGAAACGGCGCTGCGCGGCACGAATTCCAAGTTCGACCGTCGCTTCCGCCAAGTGGAGGGTTGGCTTGCCGAACAGGGACGCAGTCCCGAGCAGGCCACGCTGGAGGAGATGGAAGAACTTTGGGTGCGCGCCAAGAGATCAGAGCGCAGAGCCGCCGAATAACCTGCTGATAATAAAAGGGAGATGTCCGGATGAGCATGCCTGCCTACAGCCCGTCGACTGTGATGATCACCGGTGCCACCGGTGATTTCGGCAAAGCCTTCGCTTGACGTTTCGCCGCGCTCGGATCGAAACTGATCCTGACCGGGCGGACCGAAAGCAAGATCAAGGAGCTGTCTGCCGATCTCGATATCCCCTTTCATCCCATTGTGGCGGATGTGCGGGACAGGAAGGCCATCGAGGCAGGCTTGGCCGCCCTGCCCGCTGAATTCGCGGATATCGACCTGCTGGTGAACAATGCCGGCCTCGCCCTGGGCGCCGACCCCGCCTTCAAGTCCAACGTGGACGACTGGGAGGTGATGATCGACACCAACGACAAGGCACTGGCGGTCATCACGGGCCTGGTCCTGCCGGGCATGGTGGCGCGCGGCAAGGGGCACATCATCAACATCAGCTCCACCGCCGGCAGCTATCCCTATCCGGGCGGGCATGTCTATTGCGCGTCAAAGGCCTTCGTAACGCAGTTCAGCCTGGCTCTCAGGGCCGACCTGATCGGCACCGGGGTGCGGGTCACGTCCGTGGAGCCCGGCATGGTGGAAACCAGCTTCAGCTTGGTCCGCTTCAAGGGCGATGAGGAGAAGGCCCGGAAGGTCTACGCCGATACGGTGCCGCTGACCGCGGAGGATGTTGCCGAGGCGGTGACCTGGGCGGCCACGCTGCCCCCGCATTTCAACGTAAACCGGGTCGAAATAATGCCGACCACCCAGGGTCCGGGCGCACTCGGGGTATATCGCACCCCGAAGAGCTGATGGAGTTCCAGGGGGCGGTCACACCCCGAATAGAAGCTCGTGCAGCGCCCGCCAGCTTTCGCGGTCGGGCGCAAGCAGCAGACCGCCCTCAATCTCCGTCGGGGAATAAGGCAATCCGTTCAACCGGGCGCCATAACCGCCGGCCTCCCGATGGATCAGAACGCCTGGGGTATGGTCCCAGGGCATCATGCGCCGGTACAGGGCGAAATGCGCTTCTCCCCTCGCCAGGCGGAGATATTCGTGGCCCGCGCAGTAGAGGTCGAAGCACTCGCGCAGAGCGCCTTTCTTCTCCTCCATCTGATCGCGCATGCGGCGGTCGAAGAAGCGGTTCTTGATCGCTCCGCTCGACTCAGACAGGGGAGCCGGAGCGGCTACCTGTAGACGGCCACCACCCATCCAGGCGCCCTCGCCTTTGGCGGCCGTCGCCGTTTCACCGCCGATCGGGTCGTGAATCCAACCGGCAAGCGTTTCGCCCGCACTCACCAGCGCGACCATCACCGCGAAGACCGGCTTGCCAGAGGCGAAATTCTGCGTTCCGTCGACGGGATCGACGATCCAGACCGGAGCCTCCTCGAAGACCCTTCCCAGCACCTTGGCATCCGCGGCGTAGGCTTCCTCTCCCAGGACCGTGGAGCCGGGTAGCAGATCGGTCAGGCGGCGGGTCAGTTCGCGTTCCGCGGCTTCGTCTGCAATGGTGACGATGTCGCCGGGGCCCTTCATCCGGACATCCGCCTCCTCCAGCCGGCGGAAACGGGGCAGGATTTCCGACGCGGCGACATCGGCGATGATGGAGGTTACCCGATCCATATCCGGAAGCGTCACTCAAGCCCCCTCAATCCAGTTGTGCGCCCGTCCTGCGGACGGACCTTCATAGGGCTAAACGGGTGCGGCTTCAAATGCGCCGTACCCAAGGGCGACTTTCCGCCAGTAGCATGCAAGTCCCTGCGTGACGTGGCAGCCTGGGAATGGTTGGTCCGGACCTCATCGCTTCAAAGGAGGGCCAGATGGCGGACCGGAACGAACAAGGTGGGAAAGATTCGGAGAAAACCTTGGGTCAGCAGCAGGGTGACCTGCCGGAGGACGCCGGGACGACGCGGCCCGGAGGTGCGGGGATTGGCCAGCCTGGAGAGAAGAAGCCGGACCGGCCTGCGATCCAGGGCGTCGATCATCCCAAGCCGAACCAGACATGAGAGAAAGGCGGGCCGGCGAACCGGCCCGCCCATTATGCACGGCGTGCTTCCTGCACCGGCGGCATGGGCTGTACCTCATAGCCGAACCGGCCGGTGAAGCGCGCCACGTCGGCCGGTTCCAGCGCCACCCGCAGATGGGCGTTGGTCTCATCATCGCTGCGGTCGAGGATTTCGCCTCGGCTGTGCAGCCATGCGATCGCAGCGCCATCGGCCAGATCCACCGCAAGCTCGATAACATCCCGCCCGGCGACCATCCGGCGGTCGATGAAGTCGAACAGAGTGTCGATCCCTTCACCGGTCAGGGCGGAAATCGCGACTGTGCCGCCAGCCCGGCGGGCTTGGCGCAGCAACGACTCCCGTTCCTCCTCCGGCAGCAGATCGACCTTGTTCAGCACCTCGACCAAGCGGTCGTCCGTGTCCGCCGTGATGCCGAGGTCTTTCAGAACCTGCTCCACATCGGCCTTCTGGGCCTCTGTGTCCGGGTGGGAAACGTCCCGGACATGCAGGATGATGTCAGCGGCCTGAACTTCCTCAAGCGTGGCGCGGAACGCTTCCACAAGCCCGTGCGGCAGGTCGGAGATAAAGCCGACCGTGTCCGACAGGATGATCTTGCGATTCGACGGAAGCACGATGGACCGCATGGTCGGGTCCAGCGTGGCAAACAGAAGGTCCTTGGCGAACACCTCCGCCCCGGCCATCCGGTTGAACAGCGTCGACTTCCCGGCATTGGTGTAGCCGACCAGCGCCACCACCGGATAGGGCACCTTCTCCCGCGCCTTACGGTGCAGGCCGCGGGTGCGCCTCACCTCATCCAGTTCACTCTTCAGCTTGACAATGCGGTCGCCGATCAGCCGCCGGTCCAGCTCGATCTGGCTTTCGCCAGGACCGCCGAGGAAGCCGAAGCCGCCGCGCTGCCGCTCCAGATGGGTCCAGGACCGGACGAGACGGGAACGCTGATATGTCAGCGCCGCCAGTTCGACCTGCAACTGGCCCTCACGGGTCCGGGCGCGGGCGCCGAAGATTTCCAGGATCAGGCCGGTGCGGTCGATGACCTTCACCTTCCATTCCCGTTCCAGATTGCGCTGCTGAATGGGCGTAAGGGCATGGTCGACGATGACCAGTTGAGCCTCGGCCTCCTCGGCGCGCCGCCCGATCTCCTCCACAGCGCCGGTGCCCAGAAGGGTGGCCGGACGCGGGCGTGTGACACGCACGCAGGTGGCGAATGCGACTTCGAGATCAATGGCGAGTGCAAGCCCGGCCGCCTCTTCCAGGCGCGCCGCGGGAGCGCGGCTGTCGTCCCGGTCGCCGGGCATGACCGGGTGGATGACGACGGCGCGGGTTGCAGGCCCGCGCACGTCGGAAACAGATATATTAGTCGTGGTCGGCCTCCTTGGCCGGCTCAAAAAGCTGAATCGGGTGAGCCGGCATCACAGTCGAAATCGCGTGCTTATAGACAAGCTGCGAATGGGCATCGCGGCGCAGAAGCACGGAAAAATTATCGAACCAAGTGATGATACCCTGTAGCTTCACGCCGTTGACCAGAAAGACGGTGACGGGCGTCTTGTTCTTACGGACGTGATTCAGAAATACGTCCTGAACGTTCTGTGATTTTTCTGACATTGGAGCAGCCTCGCTTTGCTCAGTTTTTTGGGGTTCTTACGAACCCAGACGACGGATGCGGCGAGTCTGCCGGAAGCCCCGGTCACGGACGCGCCGCCGCCTTGACGGATATGGTATCACCAATCCGCTGCACCAAGGCGGAAATCGCAGCACAGCCATCCAACCGATATGCCGGCGGGAAACGGTCCAGGTTCGGCCCATCGGTCGGGGTCGAGCCGACCAGAACAGGAAGACATCCGGCCCGGTGTGCGCATTCCATATCGACATCGGCGTCCCCCACGAACCAGACATCCCGCCCAGGCGGAATGCCCGATGGTGACAAGGCCATTTCAACCGGCGCGACTGCCGGCTTGTCCGTCGGTGCATCCGTAGCGCCGACCAGCCGTCCGAAGTAGCCGTCCCAACCCAGATGCGTCGCTTCGGCACGAAGGAACTGCCCCTTCTTGTTGGAAACCACCGCCAGATAGATACCGCTCGCATGCAGTTCCTTCAGCAGCCTCTCGGCTCCTGCCAGCGGTTCCAGGTAGGCGATGTGGTTCTGCTCGAAGTGGGCATAGAAGATGTCCCGCGCGCGGTGCCAATCGTCACCGAAGATCGTCGGGAAGCTGTCCCGCAGGCTGTGGCGGATGCGCTTATAGCCCTCCTCCATGGTCCAGGGTTCCATCCCGAACGCGGTCAGGGCAGCGTTGATCGAAGCAACGACGCATCCCCAGTTGCTGACAAGCGTGTTGTCCCAATCGAACAGGATGGCCCGGGGCAGCGTGTCGGGAATGGTGGCGGTCATCATGCATTCTCCGCCGGCAGCGGCACTGGATCGGGCGTGCCGACATGGTTCATATAGGCCTGTCGCAATTGCCGGCCGAGCGGTCCCGGCTTTCCGTTCCCGACAGGCTTCCCGTCGATGCTGGTAACCGGAAGGACGAAGGTGCTGGCGCTTGAGATGAAGGCTTCTTTCGCCCGGTACGCCTCATCCAGGGTAAAGGCGCGCTCCTCGAACGGGATTCCGAGGCCCGCGGCAAGGCGGATCAGGCTCTGGCGGGTGATGCCGTTGAGGATCAGACTACTGGCCGGGCGGGTGACCAGCGCACCCGCCTCCGTCACGATCCAGGCATTGGAGGAACAGCCCTCCGTCACTGTGCCGTCCGGATCGATCTGCCACGCTTCGAAAGCTCCCTTCTCCACTGCCTGCTGCTTGCCCAGAACCTGCGGCAGCAGGCTGACCGACTTGATGTCGCGGCGCAGCCAACGGATGTCGGGGATGGTGACGACCGGAACGCCGTCCGCCAGTTGCCGCGGGCTCTGGAATTTGGTCCGGCGGCAGGTCAGCACCAGCGTCGGGGCCGCCTTGGCCGGGAACTTGAAATCGCGCGGCGCCCGGCCACGGGTGATCTGGATATAGAGCAGCGCATCGGCCATGCGGTTCCGGACGACCATCTGCCGCATGATCATTTTCAGCGTCTGCGGCGTGACCGGCCAAGCGATGCGGAGTTCATCCAAGGAGCGGGCGAGGCGTGCCAGATGACCTTCCTCGTCCGCCAGCCTGCCGTTGACCACGGTGACGACCTCATAGACGCCGTCGGCAAACTGGAAGCCGCGATCCTCGATATGGACCGTGGCACTGTCATGCGGCACGTACCTGCCGTCGACATAGGCGATGCGGGGCATGGACGGACAGGCTCCGGGAGCTTCGAGAGGTTTGAAGCGGCAATCGGAGTTCAGAAGAACTCGAGCCGCACGGCGAACATCTTCTCCACCTTCTTCACCTGCCCGACCTCCGCCAGGATGATGACGCGGTCGTTCGGCTTCACCACGGTGGAGGGGCGCGGAATGATTACTTCGCTTCCGCGCACGATCGCCCCGACGATGACCCCGGCCGGCAGCCGGATGTCCCGCAGGGGCTGGTTCACCAGCGCGGATGTCTCCAGCGCTTCCGCTTCTATCACCTCGGCGAAGCCCTCGCGCAGGGAATGCACCGCCTTGATGCGTCCGCGCCGGACATGCTGGAGGATCGACGATACGGTGATGGAGCGCGGGCTGACCACCGCGTCGATGCCCAGCGGGTGGACCAGTGGCTGGTATGTGGTCTTGTTGATCAGCGTAATTGCCCGCTCGCAGCCATACCGCTTGGCCAGCAGGGAGGCGAGGATGTTGCCCTCGTCATTGTTGGTAACGGCCACCACCGTCTCGCTGGCGCGGACATTAGCCTCTTCCAGGATGTCCGGGTCGAGGCCGTCGCCGTGCAGCACCATGGTCCGCGACAGACGCTGCGCCACATACTGGGCGCGTTTGCGGTCTACCTCAATGATGCGGGCAGAGACCTGGGCGTGCTTCTCCTCGATCTCCTCGGCCAGACACAGGCCGATATTTCCACCGCCGATGATGATCACCCGGCGGGCTTCGGGCTCCTCATGGCCGAAAGCGGCCATCGCGCGGCCCACATGGTTCGTATCGGCAACGAAATAAACCTCGTCCCCGGCCAGCATCTGGTCGTCGCCGGAGGGGATGATGGGCTTCTCGTTCCGGACTATGGCCACCACCTCGATGTTGAGGTCCGGGAACAGGCCGGTGAGTTGGCGCAGCGGCGTGTTGATGATCGGGCAGCTCTCCGTGCAGACGACGCCGACTACCCGCACCTTGCCGTCGGCCAGCGGGATCATGTCAAACGCGCCCGGCACCTGAAGGCGGCGGGCGACCGCCCGAGCCACTTCGATCTCCGGAGAGATGATGACGTCGATGGGCAGGTGGTCGCGGCTGAACAGGTCTGCCCAGATCGGCTGCAGATAGCTCTGGTGGCGCACGCGGGCGATCTTGGTTGGCACGTTGAACAGGCTGTTCGCCACTTGGCAGGCCACCATGTTCACTTCGTCCGCCAGCGTCACCGCGATGATCATATCGGCATCCGCCGCCCCCGCCTGCTCCAGCACGTTGGGGTGGGAGGCGAAGCCGACCATGGCCTGGACATCCAGCGTGTCGCTGATCTTCTGGATCAGCTCTGCCGACTGGTCGATGACGGTGACGTTGTTGCCTTCCGACGCAAGGTACCGGGCGATGTTCGACCCGACCTGACCTGCGCCGCAAACAATGACTTTCATGCGTGGATCACCACGTTAATGCCAATCGGGCGGCACTGTGAGCAATGCCGCCCGCATCATGCCCGAGCCTTGCCAGGACTGGAAGCCTGTCCATGGCGCGGCGGACGGCGTCTATTCCACCCCGACCCGCGCACCGTTTTTTTCGGAACCATGCACGCCCAGGGACTTGAGCTTGCGGTGCAGGGCGGAGCGTTCCATCCCGACGAAGGCTGCCGTGCGGGAGATGTTGCCGCCGAACCGCGTGACCTGGGCCAGGAGGTATTCCCGCTCGAAGACCTCGCGCGCCTCACGCAGCGGAAGCCCCATGATCTCGCCGCCCTTCTCCCACTTCAGAACGGTCGGGGTGATCGCGCCGATCTCCGGCGGGAGCATGTCGGCGCGGATCGGCTCCGTCGGTGAGCCGGACACCATGATCAGCAGCCATTCGACCACATTGCGGAGCTGCCGCACATTGCCGGGCCAATCATAGGCCTGGAGCGCCGCCATAGCATCCTCGCCGAAGGTGCGGAGCGGCAGACCCTGCGCCTCCGCAGTCTTCTGCATGAAATGGCGGGCCAGCAGTGGAATGTCATCGCGGCGGTCGCGCAGGGGCGGCACCTTCAGCGGCACGACGGACAGACGATAGAACAGGTCCTGACGGAACCTTCCCAGTTCGATTTCCGCGGTGAGGTCATGATTGGTGCTGGCGATCACCCGCACATCCACCTCGACCCGGCTGGAGCCGCCGACCCGCTCAAAAGTCTGCTCCTGCAGGACGCGCACGATCTTGCCCTGGGTTTCCAGCGGCATGTCCGCGACTTCGTCCAGGAACAGCGTACCGCCATGCGCCTGCTCGAAGGTGCCGACCTTGCGCCCGCCGCCATCCACCGGGTGTTCCGTCCCGAACAGCTCCACCTCCATCCGATCCGGACGCATGGTGGCGCAGTTCAGCGCGACGAAAGGCGCATCGGCCCGGCGGGAGCGAGCGTGGATCATCCGCGCCACGATCTCCTTGCCGCTGCCGGGTGGACCGCTGATCAGGACGCGTGAACCGGTCGGCGCCACCTTCTCTACCGCGTGGCGGAGCTGATTGATCGGGATGCTCTTGCCGACGAG
Organism: Indioceanicola profundi; assembly: GCF_003568845.1. NCBI lineage: Bacteria > Pseudomonadati > Pseudomonadota > Alphaproteobacteria > Rhodospirillales > Azospirillaceae > Indioceanicola > Indioceanicola profundi. The sequence goes on from NZ_CP030126.1 coordinate 1,346,824, forward strand.
TTCTCCATCCACGCCGACGCGGCCCCGCAGCTCCCGGTTCTCGCGACGGAGACGCGCCGCCTCGATCGCACGCTCCACCAGAAGGATCAGCCGGTCGGCCTTGAACGGTTTCTCGATGAAGTCGTAGGCGCCCTTCTTGATGGCGGCGACAGCAGTTTCGATGTTGCCATGGCCGCTGATCATCACGACAGGCACGTCCGCATGGTCGCGCTTCAGCTCATCCAGGATCTGAAGGCCATCCAGGCGGCTTCCCTGGAGCCAGATATCCAGGATGACGAGGCTGGGCCGGCGTGCGGCAACAGCGGCAATCGCCTGGTCGGCGTCAGCCGCTTCCCGCGTTTTCATGCCCTCGTCTTCCAGGATGCCGGCGATCAGCATCCGGATGTCGGTCTCGTCATCGACGATCAGAATGTCGTGTGCCATGCTTTCAGCCCTTCCGCCCGGCCACTACGGTCTCCGGCTGCGGGGCGGACTGCCCCGGCTCGGTGACCGTCGCGGTTAGGGTGCGCGGCAGCACGAGGCTCACCCGGGCGCCACCGCCCGACCGATCCTCAAGCGTCAGCGCCCCTCCGTGGTCTTCCATGATTTTCTTCACAATCGCCAATCCGAGCCCAGTGCCCTTGGCCCGGGTCGTCACATAGGGTTCGACCAGCCTGTCGCGCTCATCGACCGGCAGTCCCTTTCCGTTGTCCTCCACCGAGATCACCACATGGTCATCGACCGCGCGGACCCGCACGGCGACAAAACCGGGCGGCTGGCTGCCGCCCCCGGCCTCGTCCCGCCCTTCGATGGCTTCTATCGCGTTCTTCAGCAGGTTGGTCAGCGCCTGCCCGACCTGACGGCTATCGCAGACGGTCACCAGCGGCGTCGCGGGCAGATCCTGTTCGAACCTGATGCTGCCATGGGCCGTGGCCTGGAGGAAGACAGCCTGCCGGCATAGTTCCTGGATCGCCACGGGTTTCATCACCGGCTGCGGCATCCTGGCGAAGGCGGAGAACTCATCCACCATGCGGCCGATATCGTCGACATGGCGCACAATGGTGTCGGTCATGGCTTTGAAGGTCTCCGGATCGCTGGAGATTTCCTTCAGGTATTTGCGGCGCAGCCGTTCCGCCGAAAGCTGGATGGGTGTCAGCGGGTTCTTGATCTCGTGCGCGATGCGTCGCGCGACATCCGCCCACGCGGCCTTGCGCTGGGCCAGCAGCAGTTCCGACACGTCGTCGAAGGTGACGACGAAGCCGCGGATGTCGCCCCCGACCACCTCCGCCGCCACCCGGACCAGAAGGGTACGCACATGGCTGCCGCGGCGGATCTGGACCTGCCCTTCCACAAGCTTGCCGGGCCGGCGACGGATGCTGTCCATCAGCTCCTGCATTTCCGGCGCGACCTCCTCAAGCGGGCGGCCGATCAGCTCCTCAGGACCACCGACATTCAAGAGCTCCACTGCAGACAGGTTGGGGAGATTGACCCGGCCGTCCTGGTCCAGCCCGACTACGCCCGCCGAAACCCCGGCCAGCACCGCCTCCGTGAAGCGGCGGCGGAGATCGAGCTGGCGGTTGACCTCCATCAGTTCGCCCCGCTGACTCTCTAACTGGCCGGTCATGCGGTTGAAAACCTTGGAGAGTGTCGACAGCTCGTCGTCCTGATCGCCCGCGGCTTCCGGCACCCGGGCCGTCAGGTCACCGTCGCTCACCCGTTCGGCAGCGCCGATCAGAGCACCAATCGGCAGCACCAGATATGTGGCGAAGTTCAGACCTGCCCAGATCGCACCCATCAGCAACAGCATCGCGACGACAAGGAAAATCAGCGTCAGGCGTGTCTGCAGGTCGAAGCGCTTTCCCTCCAGCTCCCGGTATTCGTTCACCGCGCTCTGGGTGGACTCCATCGAGGCGAGGACCTGGGCCTCCACCGGGCGGCCCACATACATGAAGGTGTCGAACTCGGGATCGAGACGGACCAGCGCCGTGACCCGATCGCCTTCGTCACCGACCACGACATTTCCGGCACGGGCGCGGTCCAGATCGCTGGTGGGCACCTGATCCGGCCGGAAACTGAACAGCAGCCCGTGCCGGGCCATTTCCTGCCCGCGGCCATCGAAGACGACGATTTCCGTAAAGTTCCGATCGATGGCCAGCAGGAACAAGAGCTGCCTCAGCCGCTCCGGCTCAAGCAGGATGAACTGCCCTCCTTGCCGCTGCAGGTCCGCCGCAGCGGCCAGAAGATCGGCCTCAATGGTCCGTTGATGTTCCTTCAGATAGGCCTCGGCCACGGCCAGCGCTTCGTTCACGGCCGTGCTGACCCGTTCGCTGAACCAGGACTGAACTCCGACATAGAAGAATATGGCGGCAAAGGTCGCCATGATGATGGCGGGCAACGCCGTGAGCAGTGAGAAGATCGCGACCAGCCGTGCATGCAACTTGGCCCCGGCCAGCCCGCGCCTGCGTTCCAGCCACAGCATCACAATGCGCCGTGCCGTCACAACGCCGAGCAGGAGCAGCAGCACGAGATTAAGAGTGAGAAGCAGACTGACCGTATTGGGATCGTTGCCGAAGGGCGGCAGATCCATCATGGCGGTGTAGGTCGCCATGCCCGAAGCGATGGCCGCCAGGGCCAGCACCACGGCCAGCCTGTTTCCGAGATTGTACCGCCCGGACCATGCGGAGACCCGCCGCCACCAAGGCGACGGGCCGGCTCCGGCCTGTGTATCGCTCATGCTCACGGCTCCGCGGCCCTTCGTTGCATACGCCCACGGGTCGCATCACCTGTGGCGGCAGCGGAGTCAGTGTTTCGATCCGGCAAGGGGCTACCCTGGTTCCCAAACGATCCCGGTCGGGCGAACCATCGTAGGAAGCACGCCCGATCTGGACTGTTACCAGATTGCTACACCTTGCGCCAGTGCAACGCCGTGGGCGGGCGTGATCTTCTGCGGTATCAGGCAGGCGGGGCGCTGATCCGTGCCCTTCGCTATTTCAGTCCGCGTACCACCTGGATTTCCAGATCGCGAATCTTTTTCCGAAGGGTGTTGCGGTTGAGCCCAAGCATATGCGCGGCCTTTATCTGATTGCCCTTCGTGGCGACCAGGGACAGCGATAGCAAGGGCCTCTCCACCTCCCGCAGGATGCGGTCATAGAGACCGGCGGCCGGGACCCCGTCCTTGTGGGCCGCGAAGTACTCGCGAAGGTGCCGCTCCACCGCAGCGCCCAGCCCCTCGTTGGCAGGCTCCGGAGCCTGGGCAGCCGACGGGGTGGCATCCGTCAGCTCCTGCTCGATGGCATCCAGGCCGATCACCTCCTGCGAGTAGAGGGCGGCCAGTCGCCTGACAAGGTTTTCAAGCTCGCGCACATTGCCCGGCCAGCGATAGCGCTTCATCCGTTCCAGCGCGGCGTTATCCAAGCTCTTCAGCGGGAGCCCCTCGGCCGCGGCCGTCTGGAAAAAGTGACGGGCCAGGGCCGGCACATCCTCTGTCCGCTCCCGTAGGGGCGGCAGACGGATCGGCACCACGTTCAGGCGGTAGAACAGGTCTTCGCGGAACAGCCCCTGACGGATCAGCGTCCGCAGATCGCGGTGGGTGGCGGCGATGATCCGGACATCGGTCTTGATCGGGGTCCGCCCGCCGACCGTAGTGTACTCCCCCTCCTGCAGTACGCGGAGCAGACGGGTCTGGGCCTCCAGCGGCATGTCGCCGATCTCGTCCAGGAACAGCGTGCCGCTCTGGGCCTGCTCGAACCGGCCGGTGGAACGCATGGTCGCGCCGGTGAAAGCCCCCTTCTCATGACCGAAAAGTTCGGATTCGATCAGTTCCCGCGGGATCGCCGCCATGTTGATGGCGACAAAGGGCCCATTGCGCCGCTTGCCGTAATCATGCAGGGCCCGAGCCACGAGCTCCTTACCGGTGCCGGATTCGCCAGTGATCATCACGGTCAGGTCCGTGCCCATCAGGCGCGCCAGTACCCGGTAAATCTCCTGCATGGCCGGCGACCGGCCAATGAGGGGAAGCTGTTCCTCCTCCGGTTCGGCCGCGGAGAGCGGGACTTCCGCCGCAGCCGTCGGCGTGGTCAGCGCCCGCTGAACCATTCCGACGAGTTCCTTCAGGTCGAAGGGCTTCGGCAGATAGTCGAACGCGCCGCGTTCCGCCGCCTTAACGGCCGTCAGCAGGGTGTTCTGCGCACTCATCACGATGATGCGCAGGTCGGGGCGGATGCGCTTGATGCGAGGGATCAGGTCCAGCCCGTTCTCGTCCGGCATCACCACGTCGGTGATGACAAGGTCTCCCTGTCCCTCCTCAACCCAACGCCAGAGCGTGGCGGCATTGCCGGCCGTGCGGACGTCATGGCCCAAGCGGGCCAGCGCCTGCGTCAGGACCGTCCGGATCGCGCGATCGTCGTCGGCAACCAGGATTGATGCCCCCATTTTCACGGCCCCTCTTCTGTCACGGGTACGTCGGCAGCCATCGGCAGCGACAACTTGAATACAGTGCGCCGTGGGGCGCTTTCGAAGTCGATGACGCCGCCGTGGTCGCCGACGATCTTCGCCACCAGCGCCAGCCCCAACCCGGTGCCGTTCAGCTTGGTGGTGACGAATGGATCGAAGAGGTGGGGGCGGATGTCCTCGGGGATTCCTTCGCCATTATCCTGGACGCTGACGAGCAGCGGCAGATGGACCCGGCTTTCCGACCCGGCGACGGCCAAGCGGACACCGTGCTGATAGGCAGTGGAGAGGATGATCTCCCCACCCTGCTCCGGACACGCCTCCGCCGCGTTCTTCACCAGATTCAGGAATATCTGGACAAGCTGGTCGCGGTTGCCGAGCACCGGCGGCAACGAAGGGTCGTACTTCTCTACGAAACGGATGTGCCGGGCGAAGCCGCTCTGCGCCACGCGGCGCACATGCTCCAGCACGGCATGAATATTGACCCCGGTGGTCTCCAAGGGCCGGATGTCGGAAAAGACCTCCATCCGGTCCACCAGGGCGACGATCCGGTCCGCCTCGTCGCAGATCAGCCGCGTCAGCATCCGGTCGTCTTCGGACGCATTCTCCTCAAGCAACTGGGCGGCGCCCCGGATACCCGAAAGCGGGTTCTTGACCTCGTGCGCCAGCATGGCGGCCATCGCGACCACCGAGCGGGCGGCCCCCCTGTGGCTCAACTGGCTATCGATCTTCCGCGCGATAGAGCGCTCGTGCAGGGTCAGGACCACCAGATCCGGCGGATCGGCCAGCGGAGCGGCCTGAACCGTGATGGAATGTTGCCCGATCCGCGGTGTGTCGAGCGTAACCCCATATTCGGAGACGCGGGAATGCGTGGCCCGCGCCTGTTCGATCAGTTGCAGGACGGGACTGTCCGCCGGGATCAGGTCCGTCAGCGGCTCCCCCATCATGCGGGACGCGCTGACGTCGAAGAACGCCTGTGCCTGAAGATTCAGGAACCGGACGAGCCCGTCATTATCGACGACCAGCACGGGCTCCGGCAAAGCGGACAGGATGCCGGCCGGGTCCAGCGGTTCGTCCCGGCCCGGCCGGCGCAGCAGCGTGGCAGCGGCGCGGCGCATCATGCTGCCATCTTCTCTGCCGCTGACCGCTCCCCGGAGTTCCTTTCCATGATGCCGCGGTCCATCAGCGCCCGGTAGAAATCCGCGATGGTCTGCTTGACCCGCGCAGGGTCCTCCGTGGTCATGATGGTGCTTCGGTACTCGGCGGAACCGGGAAGCCCTTTGGAATACCAGGCGACGTGCTTCCGGGCGATTTTCAGCCCTGCGTCCACGCCGTAGTGGTTCAGGATGCTCTCGTAATGCTCCAGCACGATCTGGAGCTGTTCGGGCAGCGCCGGCTCCGGCGTCACCTCGCCGGTGCGCAGGAAGTGCATCACCTGGGCGACGAACCATGGGCGGCCATAGGTCCCCCGCCCGATCATCACCCCATCCGCCCCGGACTCGTCCAGGCAGCGGACAACATCCTCGAACGTATTGATGTCGCCGTTGGCGATGACCGGGATCGATACCGCGTCCTTGACCTTGCGGATAAATTTCCAGTCGGCGGTGCCGTTGTACATCTGACACCGGGTGCGGCCGTGCACCGTCAGCATTTTGATCCCGACTTCTTCCGCGATCTTCGCCAGACGCGGCGCATTCAAATTGTTCTCATCCCATCCCTTGCGCATTTTCATGGTCACAGGCACCGAGACGGCCTTGGCCGTGGCCTCCAGGATGCGTCCGGCCAGCGGCTCGTCCTTCATGAGGGCGGAGCCGGCATAGCCGTTCACCACCTTCTTCACCGGGCAGCCGAAATTGATGTCGATGATCGCCGCGCCGCGGTCGGCATTCAGCTTGGCAGCCTCCGCCATCACCTCCGGCTCGCAGCCTGCGAGCTGCATGGAGATCGGCGCCTCGTCCGGGTGCCACTCGGTCTTCAGCATGCTTTCGCGCGTGGCGCGGATCATCGCCTGGCTGGCGATCATCTCGGACACGACGAGGCCGGCGCCCGTGCGCTTCACCAAGCGACGGAACGGCATGTCGCTGACGCCCGACATAGGCGCCAGAATCACCGGATCGTCGATTTTCACCGGCCCGATCTGGATCGGCTTAAGGCGGCTTTGCAACACAGAATTGCCCATCAGTTAGGCACCTTTGCGAACTGCTCGATTTTTAGGCGGAACGCTAACACGCCGCAGGAATTTTGCAAGCCTGTGCCTTAGAATGGGAGGTGCGCGAATTCGCCACCCGCCCGATGCCCCGCCGGTGAACCCGTCCAAGTGGTGCATAGGCCCGGGTTGGTCAATCCGGGTTGCGGGACCGCCGGCATTTCACCGGCGCAGGGGCATGTCCGGGATTGGCGTGCGGCACGGATAGAGCTAGGCTCCGCGCCCGATCCGGCAGGAGATACAGAACACCATGGTTGCATGCGTCGCCCTTATCGTCGCCGCTGGTCGCGGCGCGCGGTTCGGGACCGATATCCCCAAGCAGTACCTGCCCCTGGCCGGCCAAGCCGTGCTGCGCCGGTCCGTCGAGGCGTTCCGCCGTCATCCGCGGATCACAGCCGTGCGCGTCGTGATCAGCCCCGAGCACCGGCATCTTTACGACCAAGCCATGGCCGGTCTGGACCTCCCGGAACCGGTTGCCGGCGGTGCCACCCGGCAGGAAAGCGTGCGGAACGGCCTTGAGGCGCTGAAGGCGGATGGCGCGCCCGATCTGGTGCTCATTCATGATGGCGCCCGTCCCCTGGTCGACGGGGATACGATTACCCGCGTTGTCGACGCGCTGGTCGAAGTGCCGGCAGCCATCGCCGCAACCCCGCTGGCCGATACGCTGAAGCGGGAGCGGGGTGGTGAGGTGGTGTCCACAATTGACCGGATGGGTCTGTGGCGGGCCCGCACGCCCCAGGGGTTCCGCTTCCTGGACATACTGGCCGCGCACCGCGCCGCCCGCAGCCTGGACCTCACCGATGATGCCGCCGTGGCGGAGGAGGCCGGGCTTGAGGTACGGCTGGTGCAGAGCAATCCCGACAATCTGAAAGTGACCCACGCCTACGATCTGGCGCGGGCGGAGCGCCTGATCATGGCCGAACTGTCCGACATCCGCACCGGCACCGGTTTCGACGTCCATAAGTTCGAGGATGGCGATCATGTCTGGCTCTGCGGCGTGAAGGTGCCCCACACGCAGAAGTTGGAAGGCCACTCCGACGCCGATGTCGGGCTCCACGCTCTGACCGATGCCATCCTGGGCGCGATCTGCGACGGCGATATCGGTACTCACTTCCCCCCCTCCGACCCGCGCTGGAAAGGAGCGGACAGTTCCCAGTTCCTGGCCCATGCCGCCGAACTGGTGCGAGCACGAGGCGGCGTTATCGCCCATGTGGACGTCACGCTGATCTGCGAACGGCCCAAGGTTGGTCCCCACCGCCCGGCCATGGTGGCGCGCATGGCGGAAATTCTCGGCATCGATCCCGGCCGTGTCAGCGTGAAGGCCACGACCACCGAAGGGCTGGGCTTCACCGGCCGGCGGGAGGGCATCGCCGCCCAGGCCGCGGCCACCGTCCGCCTGCCCTTCTCCGCGGGCTGAGGACGGCTCCGATGTTCTCCCCTGCCCTGACCGGACTCGCCGAGCGGGTTCTCGATGCCTGCCGGAAATCCAGATTGACGCTGGGAACGGCCGAAAGCTGTACAGGCGGGCTGATCTGCGCCTGCCTGACCTCGGTCGGCGGGTCATCCAGCGTGGTGGACTGCGGCTTCATCACCTACACGAACGAGGCCAAGGCGGAGTTGCTGGGCGTACCGACCATACTTATTGCCACCCATGGGGCGGTAAGCGAGCCGGTAGCGCGTCAGATGGCGCTGGGCGTCCTGGCCCGCACCCGTGTGGATATCGCCCTGTCCGTCACCGGCATCGCCGGCCCGACGGGCGGCACGGCGACGAAGCCGGTGGGTCTGGTCTATCTGGGCGCCGCCCGACGAGGTCGATCGGCACTGGTGGAGCGGCATCTATTCACCGGTGACCGCGACTCCGTCCGCCTTGCCTCGGTTCAGCGGGCCTTGGAGATGGCAATGCTCCTAGCTGGCGAGGAGCAGGCATGAGCCCCGTCATCCCAACGCTCGAGCTGGCGGACGACATCCTGCATGAGTGGACGGAGTCGCCGGACGTCATAGCAGCCTTCCTGGCGGGCTCCGTCGCCCGTGGACAGGCGACGGCGGGCTCCGACATCGACGCGGTGATCATCTATGGGCACGTCGAGGCCGCTGCCCGCGAAACCCATGAGCGTCAGGGCGTCACGGTGGAGCTGTTCCTGCACGACCCAGACACGCTGGCATGGTTCTGGGAGCAGGATCGCAAACAGGGCAAGCCGAGCCTCGCCCGTATGGTCGCGAACGGTCTTCCCATCGCCGGAACGCCTGACATCATTGAGGAGCTGAAACGCCAGGCCGAAGCGGTGCTGGAGGCCGGCCCGCCCCCTCTGTCCGATGAGGAGTCGCGCACCCGCCGTTATGCCATCAGCGATCTTGGCGCCGACCTGATCCCTGAGCGGAGTGCCGCAGAGCGTCTCGCTCTCGGCGCCCGGCTTTATATGGAGCTGACGGATTTCACCGTCCGTGCGGCCGGCGTCTGGAGCGGAAGCGGCAAGGGTCTGGCGCGCGCCCTGATGCGCCACGATCCCATGCTGGGAGCGGCTTTCGAGCAGGCATTCACCCAACTTTTCGCCACGGGCGATTCCGCAGGCGTTCAGTCCTTGATCGATATCTGTCTGGAGCCGCATGGCGGCCGCCTGATGGCAGGAGACAGGCGGCAGGCGCCAGCAGATTGGCGCATGCGGGACTGAAGTCCCGCAAACCCGTTGCCGGCGCCGGATAACCGGCTTAGACCGAGCGTGCCGCCGCCCTGGGGGCGCCGGGCGTTCCATAAAGCTGATGCGCGCGCGTCTCGAAGGCGGCGACCATGCGCTTCACCGCCTCGTTGAACAGGGCGCCGATGATCTTCTGCAGGACCTTGTTCCGGAACTCGAAATCCACGCAGAAATCGACGAGGCAACCATCCGGATGCGGCTCGAAGATCCAGTGGTTGTTCAGATAGTGGAAGGGCCCTTCCACATACTCCACATCGATCCTCCGTTCCGGCTCGTTCAGCGTCACCTTCGAGGTGAAGCGCTCCCGGATCATCTTGAACCCGATGACCAGATCCGCCCAGATCACATTGCCCTCGCGCTTGCGGATGCGCGCGGCGACGGCCCAGGGCAGGAACTCCGGATACCGCTCGACCTCGGCCACCAGGCGGAAGAGCTGGTCAGGGGTGTAGGGCAGTACCCGCTGTTCGGCGTGGGTTGGCATGCGTGTCCCGTTTCTGCGTGTCGCCCTACTCGGCGGCGACGGCCTCCGCCTCGGTCGGCGCGGCGCGGCCTGCCAGCCGGGCATCGCGCGCGGCGCGAAGCTTCTTGAAATCGTCTCCGGCGAAATAGGAGCTGCGGGTCAGCGGCGAGCTGGACACCATCAGGAAGCCCTTGCCGCGGGCGATGCTGGCATAGCTCGCGAACTCGTCCGGCGTCACGAACCGGTCCACCGGCGCATGCTTCGGCGTCGGCGCCAGATACTGGCCGATGGTCAGGAAGTCGACATCCGCGGCGCGGAGATCGTCCATCACCTGCTGCACCTCCTCCTTCGTCTCGCCGAGCCCGACCATGATTCCCGACTTGGTGAACATGGACGGGTCCAGCTCTTTCACCCGGTTCAACAGGCTCAGGGACGTGAAGTAACGCGCACCTGGACGAATGCCGGGATAGAGGCGCGGGACGGTTTCCAGATTATGGTTGAACACGTCCGGACGTGCCTCGACCACGACCTCCACCGCGCCCTTCTTCTTCATGAAGTCGGGCGTCAGGATTTCGATCGTCGTTCCGGGGGAAGTGGCGCGGATATTGGTGATGGTGCGGGCGAAATGCTCCGCCCCGCCATCGGGCAGGTCATCCCGGTCCACGGACGTGATGACCACATGCTCCAGGCCGAGCTGGCCCACGGCCTCCGCCACCTTTTCCGGCTCATGCGGGTCCAGCAGGTCGGGCCGGCCGGTCGCCACGTTGCAGAAGGCGCAGGCGCGCGTGCAGATGGCGCCCAGGATCATGAAGGTGGCGTGCTTCTTCTTCCAGCACTCCCCGATGTTCGGGCAGGCCGCCTCCTCGCACACCGTATTCAGCTTCAGCCCGCGCATGAGATCGCGCGTCTCGGCGTATTCGCGGCTGGTCGGCGCCTTTACCCGCAGCCATTCCGGCTTTCGCTGGATCGGGTTGTCCGGGCGGTTGGCCTTTTCGGGATGGCGGACGCGGTCGGGGCTGATCGGCATGGTACAGAACACCTTGCTGTGTAAGGTGAAACATAGGGGTAGAGGCTGCCCGGGCCAAGCGGGGCGATCCGCCACCCTCCCCCGCGAATGATGCAAGGCGGACCGGGAAGTCCGGCCCGCCTTGCCATGCTGTTCGGATGCGCTTCCAAGCCCGGCACAGCGGCCGCACAGCCGCGCGCAGAGCCGGAACGCAGGCCTAGTAATGGATGGCGCGCCCGTAGGCGGCCAGGACCGACTCGTGCATCATCTCGGACAGGGTCGGGTGCGGGAAGATGGTGTGCATCAGCTCCGCCTCCGTGGTCTCCATCGTCTTGGCGACGGTGTAGCCCTGGATCAGCTCGGTCACCTCCGCGCCGATCATATGGGCACCCAGAAGCTCACCGGTCTTGGCGTCGAACACGGTCTTCACCAACCCTTCCGGCTCACCGAGCGCAATGGCCTTGCCGTTGCCGATGAAGGGGAAGCGGCCGACACGGACCTCGTAACCGGCCTCCTTGGCCTTCTTCTCCGTCAGACCGACGCTGGCCACCTGCGGCAGGGAGTAGGTGCAGCCCGGGATGTTGCGGACATCGATGGGATGGACCTCAAGCCCGGCGATCTTCTCCACGCAGATCACGCCCTCGTGGCTCGCCTTGTGGGCCAGCCAGGGCGCGCCGCAGACATCGCCGATGGCATAGACGCCGGGCTCGTCCGTGCGCATGTAGGCGTCGGTCACGATGTGGCCGCGCTCGACCTTCACCTTGGTGTTCTCAAGGCCGAGATTCTCGCTGTTGCCGACGATGCCGACGGCGGAGATGACGCGGTCCACGGTGACCTGCTCGGTCTTGCCGTTGCCCACATCCAGCGTGGCGGTGACGTTGTCGGCACCCTTGTCCAGCTTCACCACCTTGGTGTTGGCGCGGATCTTGATGCCCTGCTTGGTGAACTGCTTGGCGGCCAGCGCGCTGATCTCCTCATCCTCCACGGGGAGGATGCGGTCCATCACCTCCACCAGCGTCACCTCGACGCCCATGTTGCGATAGAAGCTGGCGAACTCCACGCCGATTGCGCCGGTGCCGATGACCAGCAGGCTCTTCGGCATCTTCTCCGGAACCATGGCCTCGCGGTAGGTCCAGACCAGCTTGCCGTCGGGCTCAAGACCCGGCAGCACGCGCGCGCGCGCACCGGTGGCGATGATGATGTGCTTGCCTTGGTAGTCGCCGGCGTCCTGGCCAGTGACGGTCACCTTGCCCTTGCCGGACAGCTTGGCGCTGCCGTTGATCACGGCAACCTTGTTCTTCTTCAGCAGTCCCTTCACGCCGGCGGAGAGTTGGCCCGCCACGCCGCGGGAGCGCTTCACGATGGCCGGCAGGTCCATGGTGACCTTGCCTTCGACCGTGATGCCGTAATCCTTCGAATGCTGGATCAGGTGCGCCACCTCGGCGCTGCGCAGCAGCGCCTTTGTCGGGATGCAGCCCCAGTTCAGGCAGATGCCGCCCAGATGCTCCCGCTCCACCACGGCGGCCTTCATGCCGAGCTGGGCCGCGCGGATGGCCGCCACGTACCCGCCGGGTCCGGCGCCGATGACAAGGACGTCGTAGTTGGTGTCGGCCATGGTTCGCTCCTTCGCGCTTACAGCCCGGCCAGGCGCCGCAATCCGTCGCCCGTGACCCGCTGCACGGTCCATTCATCCATCGGCTCGGCGCCGATGCCGCGGTAGAACCGGATCGCCGGTTCGTTCCAGTTGAGAACCCACCATTCCAGGCGGCCCAGCCCTTCCTCAACACAACGGCGGGCCAGATGCTCGAACACCATCCTGCCGAGTCCGCGTCCGCGGAATTCCGGCCGGACATAGACATCCTCAACATAGATGCCGTGCCGCCCGAGGAAGGTGGAGAAATTATAGAACCAGATGGCGATGCCAGCAGGTTCGCCATCCGCCTCCAGGATCAGGGCGAACGCCTTCGGGTTTTCCCCGAACAGCGCCGCCCGGAAATCCTGCTCCGTCGCTACCACCTGGTCCGCCAGCTTCTCGTACTCCGCCAGTTCCCGCACGAAGCGGAGGACGAGGCAGATATCCTCCGGCCCTGCGGGCCGGAGAGCGGCAGATGGGGCGGCGGGACCGCTCATAGTCCCGCCTTACAGCATCATCGTGATCGGGTCCTCGATCATCTGCTTGAAGACCTTCATGAACTCCGCCCCCACGGCTCCGTCGACCGACCGGTGGTCGACGGTGAGCGTGCAGGTCATCACGGTGGCGACGGCCAGGGCATCGCCCTTGACCACCGGCCGCTTCTCACCCGCACCCACCGACATGATGCAGCTCTGCGGCGGGTTGATGATGGAGGTGAAGTTCTTGATGCCGAACATGCCGAGGTTGGACACGCTGAAGGTGCCTCCCTGGAACTCCTCCGGCTTCAGCTTGCCATCGCGGGCCTTCTGGGCGAGCGCCTTCACCTCGGCGGAGATGGTGGCCAGGCCCTTCTGGTCGGCGTTCTTGACGATCGGGGTGATCAGCCCGCCCTCTGTCGCCACGGCCACGGAGACGTCGACATTCTCGTACTGGAGAGTGCCGTCCTCGTGCCAGGAGGTGTTGGCGGCCGGCACCTTGCGCAGGGCCAGTGCCACCGCCTTCACGACGAAGTCGTTGACGGACACCTTCTCGCCAGACCGCTCGTTCAGCTCCTTGCGGAGGGCAAGCAGGGCATCGACCTCGCAATCCACCGTGAGGGCGAAGTGCGGGATCGTCTGCCAGGCCTCCGTCAGGCGCTTGGCGATGGTCTTGCGCATGCCGGAGTTGGGCAGGACCTTGTACTTCATGCCCAGCTTGTCGGCGGTGTCCTTGGCATTGACGCCACGCGGCAGGGCGGCCGGCGACGGAGAGGTGCCGATCCCGGCGGGCGCCGGCTGCTGTGCCGGAGCCGGGGCGGCCTTCGCCGCCTGGGCCGGCTTGCCGCCCTTCAGCGCCGTCTCGACATCCGCCTTCACGATCCGGCCATTCGGGCCGGAACCCTGCACGCCGGACAGATCCAGGCCAGACTGCTCCGCCATGCGGCGGGCAAGCGGGCTGGCGAACACGCGGTCGCCGCCACCATGGGCCGGCTGGGCGGATGCCGTGGGACCGACATCGCTCTTCGGCGCCACGGCATTGTCCTGCGGACCGGGCTGGCCGTAGGACGGAACCGCGGCCTGAACCTCGACCTTCTCCGGCTGCGGAGCGGCAGCCGGCTTCGGGGCGGGCTTGCCGGCGGAAAGGGCGGATTCATCCTCCCCCTCCTCCAGCAGCAGGGCGATGGGCGTGTTCACCGCGACACCGTCGGTGTCGTCGGCGATCAGGATCTTGCCCAGCTTGCCCTCATCCACGGCCTCCACTTCCATGGTGGCCTTGTCGGTCTCGATCTCGGCCAGCACATCGCCGGACTTGACCTCGTCCCCTTCCTTCTTCAGCCACCGGGCCAGCTTGCCCTCCGTCATGGTGGGCGACAGGGCCGGCATCAGGATCTCGATCGGCATACTCGTTCCTCCCGGGCGGTCCGGCGCTCAGCGACGGTAGGTGACGGCCTTGACGGCCTTGACGACGTCGTCGGGCTGGGGAAGCGCCAGCTTCTCCAGATTGGCGGCGTAAGGCAGCGGAACGTCCTTCGCATGCACGCGCACGACCGGCGCGTCCAGATAGTCGAAGGCGTGCTCCATCATCAGCGCGGACATCTCCGCACCCAGGCCGGCGAAGGCCCAGCCTTCCTCCACATTGACCAGACGGTTGGTCTTCTTCACCGAATTGACCACCGTCTCCACATCCAGCGGGCGGATGGTGCGGAGGTCGATGACCTCGCAGGAGATGCCCTCCTCCGCCAGCCGCTCAGCCGCGGCCAGGGCATGGGCCACCATCAGCGAGTAGGCCGTGATGGTCACGTCGGTGCCCTGGCGGATCACCTTGGCGCGGCCGATCGGGATGATGAAGTCCGGATCGGTCGGCACCGGGAAGGAGTGACCGTAGAGGATCTCGTTTTCCAGCACGATGACCGGATTCGGATCGCGGATCGCCGCCTTCAGCAGCCCCTTGGCATCGGCCGCCGTATAGGGTGCGACCACCTTCAGGCCCGGCACATTGGCGTACCAGCTCGTGAAGTCCTGGCTGTGCTGCGCCCCCACCCGCGCCGCGGCGCCGTTCGGACCGCGGAACACGATGGGGCAGCCCATCTGGCCGCCGGACATGTACAACGTCTTGGCGGCGGAGTTGATGATGTGGTCCATCGCCTGCATTGCGAAGTTCATGGTCATGAACTCCACGATCGGGCGCAGGCCGCCGAACGCAGCGCCGACACCAAGGCCAGCAAAGCCGTGCTCGGTGATCGGCGTATCGATCACGCGCTCCGGCCCGAACTCCTGCAGCAGGTTCTGGGACACCTTGTAGGCGCCCTGATACTCCGCGACCTCTTCGCCCATCAGGAAGACGGTGGGGTCGCGGCGCATCTCCTCCGCCATGGCATCACGCAGCGCCTCGCGGACGGTCTGCGTCTGCACATTGGCGAAGTACTTGTCCTCGTCGGTCGCTGGCGGTGCGGCCGGCCCCTTGGGCGGGCTGTCCGGCAGGGTAGCCGGGGCCGGCTTGTCGTCGCCCTTCGGCTGCTGCAGCGGCACGCTCTTGGGCGTGATCTCCTCGGTCTGGGCGAGGCTCTCCGTCGGGCTCTCATCCTCGCCGACCAGCGTGGCGATGGGGGTGTTCACCGCCACGCCATCGGTGCCTTCCGGCACCAGGATCTTGGCCAGCGTCCCCTCGTCCACGGCCTCCACCTCCATGGTGGCCTTGTCGGTCTCGATCTCGGCCAGCACATCGCCGGACTTGACCTCGTCCCCTTCCTTCTTCAGCCACTTGGCCAGCTTGCCTTCCGTCATGGTCGGCGACAGGGCCGGCATCAGGACCTGTACGGGCATTCGTCGGTTCCTCCGGATGTCGTCGGCTCAGGATTCCACCAGCACGTCCGTCCACAGTTCGGACGGATCGGGCTCGGGGCTCTGGGTGGCGAACTCGGCAGCCTCGGTGACCACCTGTTTGACCTCGCGGTCGATGACCTTCAGCTTCTCCTCGTCGGCGACGCCGTCGTCGAAAAGCCGCTTCTTCAGATTGTCGATGGGGTCGCTTTCCGACCGCATCTTGTTGACCTCCTCCTTCGTCCGGTACTTCGCCGGGTCGGACATGGAGTGGCCGCGATAGCGGTAGGTCTTCATCTCGAGGATCATGGGGCCGTTGCCGGAACGGATGTACTTCACAGCCTCATCGGCGGCGGCCTTCACGTCCAGCACGTCCATGCCGTTCACGGCCTTGCCCGGAATGCCGTAGGCGCTGCCGCGATTGCACAGCTCACCGGCCGAGGCACGCGCCTGGGAGGTGCCCATGGCGTACTTGTTGTTCTCGATGATGTAGAGAACCGGCAGCTTCCAGAGCGCCGCCATGTTGAAGCTTTCGTAGACCTGGCCCTGGTTGACCGCACCGTCGCCCATGTAGCAGACGTTGATGCCGCCATCCTTGTTGTACTTGTGGGCGAAGGCCAGACCGGTTCCGATCGGCACCTGGGCGCCGACGATGCCATGCCCGCCGAAGAACTTCTTCTCGCGGCTGAACATGTGCATTGAGCCGCCCTTGCCCTTGGAGTAGCCCCCGCGGCGGCCGGTCAGCTCGGCCATCACGCCTTTGGGGTCCATCTGGCAGGCCAGCATGTGGCCGTGGTCGCGGTAGCTGGTGATGATGCTGTCACCGGGCTGCAGCGCAGCCTGGATGCCAACAACCACGGCCTCCTGACCGATATAGAGGTGACAGAAGCCGCCGATCAGGCCCATGCCGTACATCTGCCCCGCCTTCTCCTCGAAGCGGCGGATCAGCAGCATTTCACGGTAATAATGGATCAGTTCATCCGGGCCAGGCAGGGATGCGGCTTGCGGTGCCGCGGGCTTGGCGCGGCGTCGGGACGTGGCCACTCGCTCCTCCCTCAAAGAATGTTCGCGCAGGCAACAGGCGTCGCGCCGCAACGTGCCGCTAGTGCTAGCGCCCTGCGAAACTCATTGCAAGCTGTGTGCAGTGCAATACGCTGTTTTGGCACGCATTTTTGGGATTAACCTTGAACAGGCTAATCGAAGCGTTTTCAGCGGCTTAGGTAGGAAATCAGGGGACGCTCTGCGCCGGATGCGGGTCAGGCCGTCCCGGAAGGAGGATCACCAGATCATCCGGATGCGTGTGGTTGAGCTGGGCGCGCGCCCGCTCCTCCAACATATCCGGGTCCAGGCTGTCGGGCCGCAGCAGGGTGGTACGGCGCTCCAGCTCGATACGTTCGGATCGCACCTGCTCCAGCACGCGCTCCGCCTCCTCCACTTCGCCCTGCAGATGCGTCAGCGCGACGAGGCCGCGGTCGCCCTGAACCGTATGATAGGCGAAGTAGGCCACCACAAACGCCCCGAGGACCGGCCCCACGATCTGGCGGAGCAGGCGATTGATTCCATTGAAGAAGGGGCGTGCGGCGATCATGTCGGCATGGAATCATGGGCTATCCAGGCCGTCAAATAGAAAACGCGTTCGACAAGAATTGTCCGAAGCCCTAACTGAAATCGCACAAGAAAAAGGGGCAGCCCGGCGGGCTGCCCCAATACCTAGCGTTGGTGAAGTCTCCTGGCGTCCTCAGCCGCGCTTCAGAGCGCTGCGCCCCGGATAGACGGCGGCATAACCCAGCCCCTCCTCGATCCGAATCAGCTGGTTGTACTTGGCGATCCGGTCGGACCGGGAGAGCGAACCGGTCTTGATCTGCCCGCAGTTCGCTGCCACCGCCAGATCCGCGATAGTGGAATCCTCGGTCTCGCCGGAGCGGTGGGACATGACGGCGGTGTATCCGTTGGTCTGGGCGATGCGCACCGCTTCCAGGGTCTCGGTCAGGGTGCCGATCTGGTTGACCTTGACCAGGATGGAATTGGCCAGGCCCTTGGAAATCCCGTCGGACAGGCGCGCCGGGTTCGTCACGAACAGGTCGTCGCCGACGAGCTGGCACTTGGAACCGATGGCATTGGTCAGAGCCTTCCAGCCCTCCCAATCATCCTCGGCCATGCCGTCCTCGATGGAGACGATTGGATACTTTCCGATCAGCTCCTCCCAGTAACGGGCCATGCCGGCCGGATCGAGGCTCTTGCCCTCGCCTTCCAGCTCATACTTGCCGTTCTTGAAGAACTCGGTGGACGCGGCGTCGAGAGCCAGCAGAACATCGTCGCCGGGCTTGTAACCAGCCGCTTCGACCGCCCGCATGATGAAGTCGAGCGCCTCGGTCGTGGATTTCAGGTTCGGCGCGAAGCCGCCCTCGTCGCCCACAGCCGTGTTATGGCCCGCGTCCTTCAGCTTCTTCTTCAGCGCGTGGAAGATTTCGGCGCCCATGCGGATGGCGTCGGCGCAGCTCTCCGCCCCCACCGGCATGACCATGAATTCCTGAATGTCGATCGGGTTATCCGCATGCGCGCCGCCATTGATGATGTTCATCATCGGCACGGGCAGGATACGGGCATTGGTCCCGCCGACGTAACGGTAGAGCGGCTGCTCCAGCTCTTCAGCGCTCGCGCGGGCGGTAGCCAGGCTGACACCGAGGATGGCGTTGGCACCCAGGCGCGACTTGTTCGGCGTTCCGTCCAATTCGATCATGGTGCGGTCGATGGCGACCTGCTCGGTCGACTCCAGGCCGGCCAGTGTGTCGAAGATTTCGCCATTCACCGCCTCGACGGCCTTGCGCACGCCCTTGCCGAGATATCGGTCCTTATCGCCGTCGCGCAGTTCGACGGCCTCGTGCGCGCCGGTGGAAGCCCCCGACGGAACGGCCGCACGGCCGAGCGCCCCGGTTTCCAGCCGAACCTCCACCTCGACGGTGGGATTGCCGCGGCTGTCGAGAATCTCGCGGGCGGTGATGTCGATGATGGCGGACATTGGCTGCGCTCTCCTCCTTGTAGGACGCATCGCCGCCCGGAGGATGGTCCGGACGCGCACGGTCAGGCCATCCCCATAGCCGCCGTAACCGCCGGGAGCAAGGGGAAGCGTGGCGTCCGGAAGGCTTACCGCTCGACTGGCCTATGCAGCCAATGCTTCCGTTTCCTTGGTGGTGAGCGGCCGATCCATCGTGCGCTTCGCACCTTTGGTGCCTATGTAGAAGTCGGAAATGCGGGCCAGATCGGCCGCAATGCTCTCCGTCATCCAGAGCAGTTCGCCGAACCGTACCTTACGACGACCGTAATCCAACGCGCAGGGCAGAATGGGAACTCCGGCGGCGCGCGCGATATGCCAGAATCCGCTCTTCCAGTGCTGGCTCTCGCTGCGAGAGCCATCCGGCGCGATGGCCATGGCGAGCTTGTCGGCATTACGGAAGCGTTCGGCAACTTGACCGACCACACCGCCTGCCTTCCGGCGATCCACGCCGAAGACCCCGCACCAGCGCATCAATGCACCAAGCGGCGGCTTCATCAGCGTGTGCTTGCCCATGATCTTGATATCGATACCAAGTGCCAGCGCGGCACCCATCACGACATAGAAGTCCCAATTTGACGTATGCGGCGCGCCGATGCAGATGAACTTCGGAACGTCCGGCACTTCCCCTTCGAAGCTCCAGCCACCCAGCCGGAGCATGGTGCGGCCGGCCCATCGGGACAGGGCGCTGCCGCGACGGGGTACGGATGCGCCAATCGAGGGGACACTCAGGGACATCGTTCAGGCCTCGTCGGTCGAAATGGTCCCGGTCAGATGGCGACGGGATCGGCCTTTGCAATACGGTCCAGCGCCAGGAGGGTGGAGAGCACAGTCTCCATCTGCGTCAGCGGGACCATGTTCGGACCGTCGCTCGGCGCGCAGTCCGGGTCCTGATGGGTTTCCATGAAAACGGCGGCAACGCCGATGGCTATGGCGGCGCGGGCCAGAACAGGGACGAACTCCCGCTGTCCGCCGCTGCTGGTCCCCTGCCCGCCCGGCTGTTGCACGCTGTGCGTGGCGTCGAACACAACCGGGTAGCCAGTCTGGGCCATGATCGGCAGGGACCGCATGTCGCTGACCAGCGTATTATAGCCGAAGCTGGCGCCCCGTTCGCACAGCAGGACGTTATGGTTGCCCGTGGAAGCGATCTTGGCCGCCACGTTCTTCATGTCCCAGGGGGCCAGGAACTGGCCCTTCTTCACGTTGATGGGCTTGCCGGTCTCACCGGCCGCCAGCAGCAGGTCCGTCTGGCGGCAGAGAAAGGCCGGAATCTGCAGCACGTCCACCGCCTCCGCCACCGGTGCGCATTGCTCTGGCGTATGGATGTCGGTGAGGACCGGAATTCCGAACTTCTCGCGGATTTCGGCCAGAATCGGCAGGCTCTTGTCCATGCCCAGTCCGCGGGCGGCGGAGACGCTGGTGCGGTTCGCCTTGTCGAAGCTGGACTTGTAGATCAGCGGAATTCCCAGCCTGTGTGTCAGCTCCACCAGGGCGGAGGACATCTCCAGCGCATGATCGCGGGATTCGAGCTGGCACGGCCCGGCGATCAGAACAAAGGGCTTGTCATTGGCGATCTGCACATCGCGGACCGCGACGGCGCGGGGGGAATTCATGGCGGCACCTATAGGTCGCAAGGAGCGGAGCGGATTGCGACGTATCCGCAGCCCGGAGTTGGTCGCGATCCGCTCCGCCCTCGCGACCTATCGCCTTAGACCAAACGGCTCTGCTCGATCGCTGCCCGGATAAAGCTGGTGAACAGCGGGTGAGGCTCGAACGGCTTGGACTTCAGCTCCGGATGGAACTGGACGCCGATGAACCAGGGGTGATCCGGCAGTTCCACAATCTCCGGCAGCACGCCATCCGGAGACAGGCCGGAGAACTTCATCCCGACATTCTCGAGCTTCTGCTTGAAATCGATATTGACCTCGTAGCGGTGGCGGTGCCGCTCCTCGATCACGTCGGCGCCGTAGATGTCGCGCACTTTCGTGCCGGGCACCAGGTGACAGGCATAGGCGCCCAGCCGCATGGTGCCGCCGAGGTCGCCGCCGGCGATGCGCTTCTCAAGCTGGTTGCCCTTCACCCATTCGGTCATCAGGCCGACCACGGCCGGGTCGGGCTTGCCGAACTCGCTGGAGCCGGCATGGTCCAGGCCGGCCAGATGTCGGCTGGCCTCGATCACTGCCATCTGCATGCCGAAGCAGATGCCGAAATAGGGAATCTTGTGCTCACGCGCGAACTGGGCGGCCTTGATCTTCCCCTCCGTCCCGCGCTCGCCGAAGCCGCCCGGAACAAGGATGCCGTCGACCTCTTCCAGCCGCTGGATCGCCTGCCCGCTCTCAAAGATTTCGGCATCGATCCAGTCGAGCTTGACCTTCACATTGTTGGCGATAGCGCCGTGGGTCAGCGCTTCGCCCAGCGACTTGTAGGCATCGAGCAGGCTCGTGTACTTGCCGACCACGGCGATCGTGACCTCGCCCTCCGGATGGCGGACGCGGCGGACGATCTCTTCCCAGCGGGAGAGATCGGGTTCGCCCTGCACCGGCAGGCCGAAGGCCTTCAGCACCTGATCGTCGAAACCCTGCTCGTGATAGCTGATCGGCACCTGATAGATAGTGTCCACATCCAGGGCGGCGATCACGCGCTCCTTCTGGATGTTGCAGAACAGGGCGATCTTACGGCGCTCATTGTCCGGGATTTCCCGGTCGGCTCGGCAGAGCAGCATCTGGGGCTGGATACCGACGGACAGCAGCTCCTTCACGGAGTGCTGGGTCGGTTTGGTCTTCAGTTCGCCCGCAGCCGGGATGTAGGGCAGCAGGGTGACGTGAACGAACAGGGCTCGCTCATGCCCCACCTCGTTCCCGAACTGGCGGATGGCCTCCAGGAAGGGAAGCGATTCGATATCGCCCACCGTGCCGCCCACCTCGCAGAGGACGAAATCCTCGTCCGTCAGGTCGGCCTGGATGAATTCCTTGATAGCGTCCGTGATGTGCGGAATCACCTGCACGGTGCCGCCCAGATACTCGCCCCGGCGTTCCTTCGCGATCACGGTGGAGTAAATCCGACCGGTGGTCACGTTGTCCGACTGCCGGGTGTGAACGCCGGTGAAGCGCTCATAATGGCCCAGATCCAGGTCAGTCTCCGCACCGTCATCGGTGACGAAGACCTCACCGTGCTGATACGGGCTCATCGTGCCGGGATCGACGTTCAGGTACGGGTCCAGCTTGCGCAGGCGGACTTTATAGCCGCGGGCCTGCAGCAAGGCCCCGAGCGCGGCGGAAGCCAGCCCCTTGCCCAGGGAAGAAACCACGCCGCCGGTGATGAAGATGAAGCGCGTCATGGAAGCCCAGTCTATCCGAATCGAGAAACCCGGGCCAGACTTCTGCCGGCCCCCCAAAAAGAAGAGGCGGCTCGAGCGCCGCCTCTGACGTGTATTGCCGCCCTACGACTCATTCCCCGACGGGGACCGAGGGTTCGGCCGGCGCCGGAGCGGGCGCCTCCGAAGGCGCTTCCGGCGCGGCGGCGGGCACTCGATCAAAGATCGAATCCGTGCGCGACGCGTTGCCGGCCAGAATCGCAAGGATCAGGCTGGTGGCGAAGAAAGCTGCGGCCAGGAGAGCGGTGGCGCGGGTCAGCAGATTGGCGCTTCCGCGGGTGGTCATCATGCCGCCCATGTTGCCGCCGCCCATGCCGAGACCGCCGCCTTCGGACTTCTGGATGAGAACCACACCGACCAGCGCCATGGCGATCAGCAGGTGGATGACCAGAACCACCGTTTCCATACCCGTTCCCTCGAAAGACCCGTTCAACCGCCCGTCATCCGGGCATCAAGCCAACATGTTCCTGCGAACACGCATAGGAACCGGCTGCCTCTCGGGGCAACCGGCCCTGTCACAAATCATGTCGTCGGGCGGGTTGTTTACCCGCTCAGCGCGCCGGATGCTAGCGACAAGATGCAGCAATGCCCCAGAAGTCTTCATCCTTCAGGCTGGCGCCGCCGACCAGCGCCCCGTCCACATCGTCAATCGCCAGAATTTCAGCCGCGTTGCCCGGCTTCACCGACCCGCCGTATAAAATGCGCACGCCGTCGGCGCTTGCAACGAGCCCGGACAGGCTGGTGCGGATATTGGCGTGCATGGCGGCTATGTCCGCATTGGTCGGCGTACGGCCTGTACCGATTGCCCAGACCGGCTCATAGGCGATGACGGTATTCTCCGCCGTGGCTCCGTCCGGGATGGAGCCCTTGAGCTGTCCCGTGACGACGGACTCGGCCTCGCCCGCATCACGCTGCCCCTCGGTCTCGCCGACACAGACAATGGCGATCAGGCCGGCTTTGTGAGCTGCTGCAGCCTTTGCGCGGACCGTTGCGTCGCTTTCGCCGTGGTCCTGCCGGCGTTCGGAGTGGCCGACGATGACATAGCGACACCCCAGATCGGCCAGCATGGCGGCGCTAATGTCGCCGGTATGGGCGCCCTTCTCCGCCGCATGGCAGTCCTGGCCGCCGAGCGCCAGGATTGAACCTTCGAGGACCTGCCCCACAGGCGCGATCAGCGTAGCGGGCGGACAGATCAGCATGTCGAATCGCGCCGTGTCGGCTTTTTTCAGCCGCTGAACCAGGGCTGCGGCCAAAGCCGTCCCGTCGGCGCGGAGGCCGTTCATCTTCCAGTTTCCGGCGATCAGTGGGCGCCGCGCTGCCATTCCGTTCCTCCTCATCGTCCTTATCGATTATTCCTGCGCATTCCGCGCATCCCTTACCAGCCGCAGGGCTGGAATTCCACCCGCACCGCTCCTATACCGGGTGTGGCTTGCCGCACCGGCAGGCCGCTTCTATGATGCGCCGCTTTCGGCGGACCCGATGCGTCTGGCTTCAGGGCCGGCTCTTTCCTTCTGATCTGAGATCGCAAGTCACCTCCCATGCTCCAAACTCTCCGCAGCACCGCCGGCTCCTGGGTCGTCAAGATCCTGTTCCTGCTCCTGATCCTCAGCTTCGGCGTCTGGGGCATCGGCGACGTGACGTCCGGCTGGACCAGCCGGAATGCTGTCGAGGTCGGCGACGTCGCCATCCCGCCGGAACAACTCAGCACGGAGTTCCGCCGCGAGGTAAACCGCCTGCGCCAGGTCTTCGGCCCTCAGTTCACCGATGCCCAGGCCATCCAGCTCGGTCTGGTGGACCAGACGGTGCGACAGGTTGTCCAGCGTGCGCTGCTGACCCAGGCCGCTGCGGATATTGGACTTCGCGTCGGGGATGAGGCCGTCGTGGAGCAGGTGCGCAATGTGCCCGCCTTCCAGAACCAGTTCGGGCAGTTCGATCCTGATGTGATGCGGTACGTGCTTCGGCAGAACGGCTTCACCGAGCAGTCGTTCGTCGACCAGATTCGCGGCGATGTGGCCCGGAGCCAGCTCGTGGGCGCGGTCGGCAGCGGGGCGACGGCCCCGGAGGCGCTGGCCAGCGCGCTGTTCCTCTAT
Source organism: Indioceanicola profundi (assembly GCF_003568845.1). Classification (NCBI taxonomy): domain Bacteria; kingdom Pseudomonadati; phylum Pseudomonadota; class Alphaproteobacteria; order Rhodospirillales; family Azospirillaceae; genus Indioceanicola; species Indioceanicola profundi. The sequence goes on from NZ_CP030126.1 coordinate 1,371,064, forward strand.
CGCGGGGAGCGTCGGATCGCTGACGTCATCAACGTACCCGCCTCTGCGCTGCCGGAACCGGCGGCCCCGGACGATGCCGCGCTGACCGCCTATCATGAGCAGAATTCCACCCGTTATACGGCCCCTGAATTCCGCACCCTGATGGTCGCCACCCTGTCGGCCGAGGACTTGACGGACGGCATTTCCGTGTCGGACGAGGAGCTGCAGGAAGCCTATGAGGCGCGCAGCTACGAATTCATTACCCCGGAAAAGCGCGATCTGGTGCAGGTCGTCGCCGCCGACGAGGAAACAGCGCGCAGGATCATTGAGGCGACCGCCGGTGGTCAGACGCTGGAGGACGCCGCTGCCGCCGCGGGGTTGGAAACGGTCGAGCTGCCGGAGACCACCCGCGAAGGCCTGACGGAAGAGCTGGTGGAGCCAGTGTTCGCGGCAGAGGTCGGCGCTATCGGGGGCCCGGTGGAAAGCCCCTTCGGCTGGCATGTCTTCACGGTGCGGAGTGTCGCTCCCGGCGGCGAGCAGACGCTGGAGCAGGTGCGTGAGCAACTGACCGCCGACGTCCGACGCGAGAAGGCCATCGATCGGCTTTTCGAGGTGGCCAATACGATGGATGACCGCTTGGCCTCAGGCGCGACCCTGCCCGAAGCGGCCGAAGCCGTGGGTGCTAACGTGGTGCGCCTGCAGGGCGTGGACGCCCAGGGCAGGACGAAGGACGGCGTGCAGGCAGAGGGTCCCGCTAATCTGCCTCAGGTGCTGGAGCGCGCCTTTACCCTCCAGTCCGGCGAGACGAGCAACCTGGTCGAATCCGGCGAGAGCAGCTATTTCGCCATTCAGGTCGAAAACGTGGAGCCGCCCGCCCTGCGTCCGCTGGGCGAGGTTCGTGACCAAGTCATCGCAGATTGGAAGGCCGAGCGCCGGAACGAGGCAGCAGCGGCAAAGGCCGAGGAACTGGCCACTCGCCTGCGCGAAGGCGCCGACCCCGCTGACCTCGCGGCCGAGTTGCCCGGCGCGACCTATGTGCGCACCGAGCCGCTGACCCGTGAGGGACAGTTGACGGGGCCAATCGCGCCGGCGCTTCGCGAAAAGCTGTTCGAGCTCGGAACCGGGGAGGTCGCTGCCGTTCCGACTGCGGAGGGCCAGTCCGTCGCTCGCCTGGTGGAGATCGTCCCCGCTGATCCGGTCCTCGGCGCTGCGCAGGTCGCCCAGCTTCGGACCGCCGCCAAGGACGCAATTGCCGACGATATCATCACCCAGTATCTGACGGGTCTGCGCGGCCGCTACGACGTGCAGGAAAACCGGGCCGTGATCGACAGCCTCTTCCGTCAGCAGGAGTAGAACGGTGCGCACTTACCCTGAGGCGTCGGCATTCAAGGAAGGTTACGCGGCCGGAACGTCCCAGGTGGTCTGGACCCGGCTGGTCAGCGACCTGGACACGCCTGTCTCCGCCTTTCTGAAACTGGCACAGGGACGCCCCAACGCGTTCCTTCTGGAAAGCGTCACAGGCGGGTCCGTGCGCGGACGTTATTCGCTGATCGGGCTGAAGCCCGATCTGATCTGGCGGAGCCGCGGCACCAAGGCAGAGATCAACCGGCAAGCTGCGTCCGACCCGAGCCTGTTCGAGCCGTGTCACGAACCGCCATTGAAGGCGCTCGCATCGCTGCTGGACGAGTCCCGCATCGATCTGCCGCGTGAGCTGCCGCCCATGTCTGCGGGCCTGTTCGGCTATCTGGGCTACGATATGGTCCGGTTGATGGAGCGGCTTCCGGATGGCAATCCGGATGAGCTGAATCTGGATGATGCCGTCCTGATCCGTCCGACGGTCATGGCGATCTTCGACGGCATCGACAATGTCATCACCGTGGTAACCCCGGTCCGGCCAGCGCCGGGCCACGATCCAGACCATGCCTATCAGCAGGCCTGTGAGCGATTAGCTGAAGCCGTGGCTGCGCTTGAGGGTCCCGTTCCGGCCGCGCATGAGACCACAATGGATGTCTCCGCGCTGCCGGCTCCGACGTCCAACACCACGCGGGAAGAGTATGACGCCATTGTGGAGCGCGCGAAGGAGTATATCCGTGCCGGCGACATCTTCCAGGTGGTGCCGAGTCAGCGCTTCTCCGTGCCGTTCCAGCTTCCGGCATTCGCCCTGTACCGGGCCCTGCGGCGCCTGAACCCCTCCCCGTTCCTGTTCTTCCTTGATTTCGGCAATGTGGCGGTAGTCGGCTCCAGCCCGGAAATCCTGGTCCGGCTACGCGATAACACGGTCACCATCCGCCCGATCGCGGGCACTCGCCGCCGCGGCAAGGACGCGGCCGAGGACAAGGTGCTGGCCGAAGATCTGCTGTCCGATCCAAAGGAACTGGCTGAGCATCTCATGCTGCTCGACCTGGGCCGCAACGATGTGGGCCGTGTAGCAAAGACTGGGACCGTGCGGGTCACCGAGCGCTTCACCATCGAGTACTATTCCCACGTCATGCACATCGTCTCCAATGTGGAGGGAGAGGTCGATCCCAGCTTCACAGCTATCGATGCCCTGTCCGCCGGATTCCCGGCTGGAACCGTCTCCGGCGCGCCGAAAATCCGGGCTATGGAGATCATCGACGAGTTGGAGAAGACCCGTCGGGGCATCTATGGCGGCTGTATCGGCTATTTCGCCGCAAACGGGACCATGGATACCTGCATCGCCCTACGCACGGCGGTGATCAAGGACGGGACGATGTACGTGCAGGCCGGCGGCGGGGTTGTGGCGGACAGCGAGCCCGAGGCCGAATATCAGGAGACGGTGAGCAAAGCCAAGGCCCTGTTCAAGGCTGCCGAGGAAGCGGTGCGCTTCGCCGCCGAACGCCGGGAATCCGGGAACCTTTAACAGCACGGATAGCGGCATTCCGAATGCCTGCGGCACGCCGCTATCCGAAGCCTACCAACCTCTATGCCGCACCATTGAAGTCGAAGCCGGCATCCTCGATCGCTTCCCTCACCTCTTCCTCGGAGGCGGAACCTTCGACATGGACAATTCCGGCCTTCAAATCCACCAATGCGCGGGTGGAATTCGAGCGTCCCTCGATGGCGCGGCTGATGGCGTTGGCGCAACCATCGCAGGTCATGCCGCCGACCTTGTACGCAACACTCATTCCATTTCCTCCTGTGCGATTCCAGTTGTTCAACCGCTCAGGAGGCCGGGCGCTGCACCTTCGCCACGGCGCTGACTGGAACCAGTTGAAATCCCTTTTTCTCCAACGTCGGCAACCACGCCTCAAGGGCCGCGGCGGTCACGTCGTGCGGGTGACCAATGGCAATTGCGACGCCATTCTGCCGGGCAATGGCTTCGGTCCTGGCCAGGGCCTGCGCCAGGAAGGCCGGCGTCTGCTCATGATCCAGGAAGACGTCGCGGGCTGCCAGGGGCAGGCTGTGGTGGGAACCGATGCTGGCGACGGCGGATGCTCCCGTGGTGCGACTGTCCAGGAACAGCAGCCCGCGTTGCGCAAGCTCATCCAGCACAACGTTCATCCCTGCCGCATCGGCAGTAAAGCGGCTGCCCATGTGATTATTGATGCCGACATATCCATGGAAGGCAGACAGGCCGATTCCGAGCCGCCGCCGTATCTCCGCTTCGGGCAAGCCTGTCATCAGGGCATTCGGGCCGGGATCGTTGGGGCCGTCCGGCTGCATGGGCACATGCACGATCAACTCATGTCCCGCCTTACGTGCCGCCTCGGTCTGCACCGGCAGTTGCTTGGCGTAGGGAAGCCAAGCCAGGGTCAGGGGACCGGGCAGCTCCACGATCCGGCTACTCCGGCGCCGGTCCAGCCCCATATCGTCGATGACGATGACGATCCGTGGCCGCCCCTCGACCGGCGCCGGTTTCACCTGCTCCGGCTGACGTTCGGGTGCGGGCGGACGTAAGGCGGCAACCTGCTGCGCAGGCTTGGCCGCGGAAACCGGAGGCGGTTTCTGGGTCCCTGCCGCATCGTCTGCGGGCCGCGTCGGCTCCGCCTCACGGTGCTTCTCCGGTGCTGGTGCCGCGGCGCGTGGAGGTGACGGCGCTGGGCCGGGCCGGCTCACTGGCTGGGGGGGTATGGCGGTGGCGACGCGCGATGCCGGCGTGGACGCCGTTTCCGGACCAAGCCCTTCGCCGCCGAACAACGCGAGCACGACGACAAGGCCGGCAAACGCCAGCAGAGCGCCGATAGCGATCTTCTGCGATCCGGCGGAAGCACACTTACTGGACTTCGCTGGGCGGCGTTTCGGTGGCAGACGACGCGCGGTCATGAGTGACCGTCCGCGGAACCGCGGGAGCTGTGGCAGTCACGGCCGGTAGACAGCGTCTCCAGGATCGGACAGTCGGGACGCTCATCCCCGTGACACTGATCGATTAGGCGGGTCAGAGTGCCGCGCAGGCTGCGCAACTCTTCGATCCGCGCATCGACCTCCGCCACATGCCGTTCCGCCATCCGGCGCACATCGGCGGACGCGCGGTTGCGGTCCTGCCAGAGCGCCAGAAGGTCCGCTACCTCCTTCACCGAAAACCCAAGCGAGCGCGCACGGTGGATGAAGCGCAATGTCTCCACATCCTGGTCGCCATAGTCGCGGTATCCGTTCTCCCGCCGGCCGGCAGCCTGGATCAGCCCCACGCTCTCGTAATATCGGATGGTTTTGGCCGGAACGCCGGAGCGTTTGGCCGCGGTCCCGATGTTCATCGCCCCGCTCTTCCCCTTGCCATGCATCCAGTCATGCTACACGTGTGCATTAACCGCAAGGTTACGAGCCGGCGAACCTATGGAAATCACGGGGGTCTGCCTGTACCGTAGCCAGCCGCGACGCTTGGAATCCGTACGATGCTGCTTCTGATCGACAATTACGACAGCTTCACCTGGAACCTCGTCCACTATCTGGGCGAACTCGGGGCCGAAGTGGTCGTCCGCCGCAATGACTCGCTGGATGTGGCTGAAGCTTTGGCTATGCAGCCGGAAGGCATCGTGCTCTCACCTGGCCCCTGCGACCCGGACAAGGCCGGCATCTGCCTGCCGCTGATCGCCGCGGCGGCGGAGGCCCGGGTGCCGCTCATGGGCGTCTGCCTTGGTCACCAGGCAATCGGGCAGACCTTCGGCGGCAAAGTGGTGCGTGCACCGGTGCCGATGCATGGCAAAGTCAGCCCGGTGGTCCATCAGGGTCATGGCACGATGCGCGGACTGCCGAGCCCCTTCCGCGCTACCCGGTACCACTCCCTGATCGTTGAGCGAGAGACCCTCCCCGACTGCCTGGAGCCGGTAGCCGAGTTGGAGGATGGCATGATCATGGCCCTCATGCACAAGGAACTGCCGATCCATGGCGTGCAGTTCCATCCGGAAAGCATTGCGTCCGATCATGGGCACAAGATCCTGGACAATTTCCTGGACGTGACCCGCGGCGGACGCAACGTGGCGAGCCGCGCGTCCGGCGCTGCGGCCTGAGGCTTGCGATGACCGGAGATATGGGCGATTTCAAAGCCTTGCTGAGCAAGGTTGCCACGGGCGCACAGCTCACCGAGCAGGAGGCGGAGCACGCATTCGGCATCATCATGTCCGGCAATGCGACCCCGTCCCAAATGGGCGGGTTCCTGATGGCTCTGCGTGTGCGCGGCGAGACGGTAGAGGAGATCACCGGGGCCGCGCGCACTATGCGGGCCAAGGCGGTGCAGGTTGAAGCGCCGGCGGGCACCATCGATACCTGCGGCACCGGCGGCGATGCTGCCGGCACCTACAATATTTCCACGGCCGTGGCTTTCGTCGTCGCCGGAAGCGGTGTTCCGGTGGCCAAGCACGGCAACCGCGCAGTGTCCAGCAAGTCCGGCGCCGCCGACGTGCTCACGGCGCTGGGCGTGAATGTGGAGGCTGATTTCAGCCTTGTGCGGCATGCGTTATGGGAGGCCAATATCGGCTTCTTGATGGCTCCCCGCCATCACACCGCCATGCGCAACGTCGCTCCGACGCGGGTGGAGCTCGGAACGCGGACCATCTTCAACCTGATGGGTCCGCTGTCCAATCCCGCAGCTGCCAAGCGCCAGCTCCTGGGCGTCTTCGACGCCCGCTGGGTGGAGCCGATTGCGCAGGTGCTGCAGCGTCTGGGGTCGGAGGCGGCATGGGTTGTCCATGGCTCCGACGGACTGGACGAGATCACGACCACCGGCCCGACCAGCGTCGCCGCCCTGAAGGATGGACGGATCACTACTTTCCGGATCGTTCCGGAAGATGCAGGTCTGCCCCAGGCAAGTCCGGCGGATCTCCGCGGCGGGGATGCCGAAACCAACGCCGAAGCACTGCGCGCGATTCTTTCCGGAGCGGAAGGCGCCTATCGTGACATCGTCCTGCTGAACGCCGCCGCCGCCTTGATCGTCGCCGACAAGGCCGCCGACCTGAAGAGCGGCGTGGAGCTTGCCGCCCATTCCATCGCCAGCGGCGCCGCGCGCGCCGCGCTGGACCGGCTTATTGCCATCACCCATACGCAGGCAGTCGAAGAATGACCGCGCCCCGTCCGCCCGACGTGCTGGCCCGTATCTGCGCCCATAAGGCAGAGCATGTCGCCGCCTGCAAGGCGCGCCGATCCCTGGCCGACCTGGAAGCGCTGGCCCGCACACAGTCTGCTCCGCGCGGATTTGCCCAGGCATTGGAAAGATCGGTTGCCGAGGGTCGCTGGGCCCTGATCGCCGAGATCAAGAAGGCCAGCCCCAGCAAGGGCCTGATCCGCGCCGACTTCCACCCGGCGACGCTGGCCCGCGCGTACAAGGAGGGCGGCGCCACCTGCCTTTCTGTGCTCACCGATATTCCCTACTTCCAGGGCAATGACGGCTACCTTGCCGAGGCGCGGGACGCGGTGGACCTTCCGGCCCTCCGCAAGGATTTCATGATCGACCCCTACCAGGTCGTTGAAAGCCGTGTTCTGGGCGCGGACTGCATTCTGCTGATCATGGCCGCGCTCAGTGACGCACAGGCATCCGAGCTCCATGATGTCGCCGTGGCGCACGGTATGGACGTCCTGATTGAAGTTCACGATGCGGAGGAGATGGAGCGCGCCCTCAAGCTCCCTACCGGCCTGCTGGGCGTAAATAATCGGAATCTCAAGACCTTGTCTGTCGACCTTTCCACGACGGAGAAACTGGCCGTCATGGTTCCGGCCGGCCGCGCCTTGGTGGCGGAGAGCGGGATACATTCTCCAGACGACGTGACGCGTCTCGCGAAGGCGGGTGCCCGCCGCTTCCTGGTAGGTGAGAGTCTGATGTCGCAGCCCGATGTGGCCGCAGCGACCCGCACCCTCCTCTCCGCCAGCCTGCATGACGCGGCGTAAAGCAATGACAGACCAGCAGGATTCCCGCCTCACCCATTTCGACGCCCAGGGCAATGCCGCCATGGTGGACGTGTCCGCCAAGGATGAGACGGAGCGTGTGGCGACGGCGCGCGGTCGGGTCTCGATGCGGCCGGAAACCTTTGCGTTGATCCGTGACGGCGGAATGAAGAAGGGCGACGTGCTGGCTGTGGCGCGTCTGGCCGGCATCATGGCCGCCAAGAAGACCTCGGACCTGATCCCGCTCTGTCATCCGCTGGCCATCTCCAAGGCTGCGGTGGAGTTCGAGCTGGCTGAAGAGGACAGCGCAGTCGACATTGAAGCCACCGTGAAGCTGAAGGGCCGGACCGGCGTGGAGATGGAGGCGCTGACCGCTGTCAGCGTTGCTGCCCTTACCATCTACGACATGTGCAAGGCGGTGGACCGCTGGATGAGCATCGGTGACATACGTCTGGTCCACAAATCCGGCGGAAAGAGCGGCACCTGGAATGCCGCAGGTGCTACGGACGCCCCATGATTTCCGTCGCGGAGGCCCGTGCCCGCATCCTTGCCCAGGCTCGGCTTCTCCCGGCGGAGCAGGTGGCCCTCCCCGACGCGCTCGACAGGGTGCTTGCTGCGGATGTCGTCGCCCGACTCTCACAGCCTCCCGCGGATGTCTCCGCCATGGACGGCTGGGCTGTCAGGACGGCGGATATTTCCGTTCTTCCGGTGACTCTGCGCCGCATTGGAGAATCTCCTGCCGGCCGGCCCTTCACGGGGTCAGTCGGCCCCGGCGAGGCGGTACGCATCTTCACCGGCGGCCAGATCCCCGCCGGCGCGGACACGGTCGTCATCCAGGAGGATTGTGAGGAACTGGGCGGCAGCGTCGTGATCCGGGAAGGCTCCGGTCCTGGACGGTGGATACGTAAGGAGGGGCTGGATTTCCGGCAGGGAAATATCGGCTTGAGGACGGGCCAACGTGTCGGCGTCCGTGGGCTGGCCTTGGCGGCCGCCATGAACGTGCCCTGGCTGATGGTCCGCCGCCGCCCGCGCGTCGCTATTCTGGCCACCGGGGATGAGGTGAACATGCCCGGTGAGCCGCTGGGACCAGGGCAGATTGTCAGTTCCAACGGCCTTACCCTGGCCGCCCTCGTCCGCCGCAGTGGAGGCGAACCCGTGGATTTGGGCGTTGCCCGCGATACGCCGGACAGCTTGCTCGAGCATATGCGGGGCGCTGCCGGATGCGATCTTCTGCTGACGACCGGGGGCGTTTCCGTCGGAGAACATGATCTGGTCAGGGGCGTTCTCGGCACCCAGGGAATGGAACTGGATTTCTGGAAAATCGCCCTTCGCCCCGGCAAGCCCCTGATGTTCGGCCGCATTAGCGAGATGCCGGTCATCGGCCTACCCGGCAATCCGGTCTCGTCCCTGGTCTGTTCCGTTCTATTCGCCCGTCCGCTGCTCATGGCCATGCAGGGCTTGGCCGAGACCGGGCCCGTGACCCGTCGCGCCCGGTTGGGTGCGGACCTGCCGGCGAATGACCGACGGGAGGATTACATGCGGGCAACGTCGCAGCGCGATAGCGATGGAACGGACATCGCGACCCCCTTCCCGCAGCAGGACAGCAGCATGCTGAGCAGGCTTGCCGCGGCAGACTGCCTGATCGTCCGCCCTCCACTCGCCCCGGCAGCTCCTGCCGGTTCGGAAGCCGTCATCATCCCCCTCGACGATCTGTGACCCGAACGATGCTGAGCCGTCCGGGGTAGTTCAAGCAGCCGCCCTTGACGAACGTTGCGAACAAGACTAGAACAGAGGCGGTACATTCCAGGTTTGTTCTAGATTTTGTGGTCCACCGGCCGGGAGAGGCGAAATGCTGACACGCAAGCAACAGGAGCTGCTGCTTTTTATTCATGAGCGGCTGCAGGCCGGCGGCGTGTCTCCCTCCTTCGATGAAATGAAGGATGCCCTTGGGCTCAAGTCCAAGTCCGGCATTCACCGCCTGATCACCGGTCTGGAGGAGCGCGGCTTTATCCGCCGCCTCCCCCACCGCGCTCGCGCGCTGGAAGTGACCCGTCTTCCGGACCAGGTGGCTTCTCCCGCATCAAAGGCAGAGACGACGCCGAAATTCCGTCCCAACGTCATCCGCGGCGACTTCCGTGGGGCTCTGACCGGCCGGGAAAGCCAGCCAGAGGCGGAGGCCGTTTCGCTTCCACTCTACGGCCGCATCGCCGCCGGTCTCCCCATCGAGGCGCTGCGAGATAATTCGAGCAGCATCGATATCCCCGCAGCCATGCTCGCCACGGGAGAGCATTACGCGCTGGAGGTTGCGGGCGATTCGATGATCGAGGCCGGAATCATGGATGGAGACACTGTCATCATCCAGCGCTGCGACACGGCAGAGAACGGTTCCGTCGTCGTGGCGCTTGTGGATGAGAACGAGGTCACGTTGAAGCGGCTGCGCCGCAAGGGCAACTCGATCGCGCTGGAACCCGCCAACCCGAACTATGAAACCCGTGTCTTCGGTGCCGACCGGGTCAGCGTCCAGGGCCGGTTGGTTGGGCTGATCCGCAAGTACTGAGCCTACCGGAAGACGTGCGGGACCTGTCTCCGGATGGAAGCCCTGCATTCGTCCAGATTGGTTGAGGAAGGCCCGGTTCAAGCTGGGCCTTCTTCTGTGTTCGCATTCTTTCTGCCGAAGGCGCGCCGTTTGAGCCGGACCTGCCTCGCCGCAGAGTCGGCTCTGCCGGACCGGTCATTGGCGATGTCTCTGGCGATATCCGCAATTTCGGCTTAGGTTGCTTCTTCTATTCAGGAAGGGGCTCTCCGATGAAGGAGTTGCGCTGCATTGTCTTCACCGACCGAGAGGTCGTCACCGCCATTCTCGACCGGCGGCGCAAGCTCCGCGACACGCTTCCCGAGGGGGATATCAGCGCCGTTGACCTGGTTCCCAGTGAGGGCGGGCTGACGGCGCGTATACGGGTAACAACCGGCCCCGAGTTGAAGATCGGCGAGCAGGAGCTTCAGGCCGCCCTGGTCGCCTTCTGCATGTCCCGGAACGTTCCGCTGCCCGTGGATGCCGACAAAGCCGTGCATCTGATCAAGGGGCGGGCAACGCTGATGGTCACCATGAACTTCCAGAAGGGGGCGCGGCTGATCACTGCGACCATCGCAGAAGGCGTGGGCGGTGCCGGCGGCTGAGCCGTCTATTCGCTGGCCGGCGGCGGTGGCGGCGGGCGCCGGTCGCGTAGAAGTTTAAGCCCGGCGGTAACAGCCACCACGGGCACCACGACCACCGCGCCGGTCAGGATATAGGGAATGGCCCAGTCCACGAAATCGACCGCCAGCCCTGCCACGTCCTTGATCGCTTTCCAGCTATCCTGAAGGATCGTTCTGGGATCGATGGAAAACCAGGACAGGAAGAGCCCGACCAGCAGACAAGCGATCAGAACCTGGATAACGAAGCGCACGCCCGTACCCGCTTTCATCTTTCCACCGCCCGGGTCATGGAAAATGGCGACCCCTGCAGGATTCGAACCTGCGACCGCTCGCTTAGAAGGCGAGTGCTCTATCCAGCTGAGCTAAGGGGCCTGATCTGCGTGGAAGGAAACGCCCGGATGGCTGATCCGGTCGTCCTGACGGACGTCAGAACCGTCCGATGCGTGGCCTGTCGGTACGGAAATTGTCGGCATAGTTCTTGGGCAGAACCTTACGCTCCTGCGGGGCGGCGACATCATAGTCCCAGCCCTTCTTCTCGGCGAAGGCGATGGCATCTTCCTTCGTCTTGAAGCGCAGCCTCACCTGGTTCAGCGTGTCGCCGGAGCTGATCCAGCCCATAAGCGGCTCGGGCCGGCGGGGCGTCTCGATCTCATATTCCAGCAGCCATGAATGAGTCTTGGCACGGCCGGACTGCATCGCGGTCTTGCTGGGCTGATAGATCCGCACCCTCATGGCAAACCCGTCACTTCCATCGTCAACGAATATGGTGGTCGGAGCGCCCGGATTCGAACCGGGGGCCCTCTGCGTAGGATCGACCACCGAGGAGTAGTTAGCAGAGGGAGTGACCAAAGTCATCTCTCGCAAACACCCTATCAATGGTCTTCCTCCGAACCGTGCGTGCAAGTTTCCAAGCACACGGCTCTCCAGTGTCGATTGCTAGTCCCAATGGTGGTCTGGGTGGCGAGATTCGAACTCGCGACCTCCTGCGTCCAAGGCAGGCGCGCTACCAGGCTGCGCTACACCCAGTCCATATGAGTCAGGGAGAGTTCCGATAACCCCTGGCCATCATATAGCCCTCCATGTATCTCCCTATGGTGCGCCTTGCAAACAGGAATTTGCTTTCGGTTCACCTGGGCCATGAGGGCGTTGATGCCCTTGAGTTTCAGGTTCCTCTTCCTAACATGGCGGAGATGGTGCATCTCCACCCCATCAGAACTCCCACAAATGGCACACACCATTCCGAGTTTGCTACGAGTGTATTTACGTGTGAATTGCGTGTAAATATCACCCGTCGGGTTGGCTCCGACCAAGAAGCGACCGGGTTGCCTACGCCAATCTCTATTCAGTCTCAAAGAAGCGATGTGTACAGTGTCATCGGTCTTTCGCTCGAATTTTAGAGCGGAACCTTTGACACGGAACAATCGACGTATTGAGCCTGAACGGTGCTTTGCTGCGAGGGTCTTAGCGGCGGACAGCTGGAGAATAGACTGGACACTTCCTAATCGGCTATAGTTAGCCGCGAAGGAGTAGTAGTTCAGAATTCCCCATAACACTGCATTGTATTGCTCCAGGATTTCGCCATCGTCGAGGTGAATCCATCCACTGACGTGTTTGGGTTTTCCGGCGTGATCGCAGAATCCTTTAGCACGCAAGCGGTCCACAATCCTTCCAATGGGGGCTAAGAGGTTAAGGTTCCAGCCGGTGGTGCGGGCGCGGTATGTCATACCGTTACGCTTCACGGTTGAAACATTCGCCTCGCCCCCCTGACCACGGATGACCGTGCCCAGGAAGAAGGCTTCTTCAGTTCGGGTATGTCTGATGAAGGTCTTATCCGCACTGAGTTCGAGTTTCAGTTCGTCCGCAAGGAACGTCCTGATTCGCGACTTCAGTTCTTCGGCGAGATGCTTCGGACCGGTCACTCCCATGATCCAATCGTCCGCATAGCGGATGTATTGGATACGGACGTAATTGGGGTCATTCACATCATAAACCGAGAGTTGGCGGCGAGCCTTCTCCAGTTCCCGGACCTTATCAATGTCTCCCTTCTTCCGCCAATAATCGATCTGATTGGCCACTCGCCGGTAAAACGGGTTAGGCCGTCGCTTTTCGCCCCGTTCGTACTCCGTCTTTAGTTTTGTGACGAAGCAGTCCAGTTCGTGGAGGTATATGTTTGCCAAGATTGGCGAAACAATACTCCCCTGCGGTGTACCAGATAGGTTAATGGAGAACGTATTCCGGAATTCCATATGACCAGCCTTTAGGGCTTTCCATAGGAGATTCAGGAAACGGGAGTCACTGACCCGCTTCTTAACCAGTTCTATCAGGCGGTGGTGGTCGATGTTGTCGAAGCATCCTTTGATGTCGCCTTCAACGAACCATACCACGTTCTTCCAGAGACTGATTTCTCGCAGAGCCGTGTGGGTTCCCCTATTCGCGCGGAATCCATGGCTGGAGTCGAGGAAGCTGGGGTGAACCTGACCGTCATAAATGGCGGTCAGAATCATCCGGATGACTTCCTGGACGACCTTTTCCCGCGGAGGAGCGATGGTGAGTGGGCGTAGTTTACCGTTGGCCTTCGGGATATTAATCCTTCGACCGGGGGAGAACTGAAAGCTCTCATCTCGCATCGAGTCGATAGTTGTCCGGATGGTTTCAAGAGAGAAGCCATCCAGAGTAGATCCATCGACACCGGGTGTCATGTTACCGGGGTTGCTCTTGATACGCTCATAGGCCGTGATGTACAGGTCTTCCTGATACATCAGGCGGTAGAGGTCGCGATTAACCCAGGTTGGATTCGCGTTGAGGGTTTCCAATTGCCGTAGACGCAATAGCCCCTTGTGATCCATCCGGATCGGGCTCTCTTTGTCTATGGCATCGACACCTATCATCCTTCCCTTTCTCTCCGCGTTACCGGGGCCGTATCCTGTTTTCCATTCAAGGAAGTAGGTACTTCGTTGTCATTCGAACAGGGCAGGTACTACGATGATTCCGTGACCATGGGGATCACTCCCTTTAGGCCATCCCCGCGTCTCATAGGAACCGTGGTCCAACGGTAGGTGGGACGTTCGTTGATAAGCTGGTGCCTCATTGGCCTGTCGTCCGATTCGATGGAGTCCGGAATACTTGGGAACCTTCTTCCGGAGGATCGGAAAGTGGGGATATAGGTGGATACCCACTTGGTCCTGCTGTTCCACGACGATCAACTGTCCTTTACCCAGTATAGGGTTCACCATAGTTGGCCTATCTGAAGAGGTTTCTTGTCCCAACCACCGGGCCTCACCCCTCCTTTGTTGCGGCATGCGCTAGTCCCCTTGGGGATTTCCCCCTCAGGTAAGCCGCTGATTTACCTAGACCTCCATTGCTAGGACCGGACAAACCGGCAACGATTCCTACGCCTCACGGGCGCACTCCCAAAGCAGATGCGCTACCTGGCTGCGCTACGCTCCGTCCGTGGGTTGGAGATACACCAGGACAGGCGCGGCCGGCAAGCATAGCCGCACATGACCGCCCCTTTCGGTTCGTCAGGGCTGCCCTGGCTTCACTGCCGCTGCCAGCCGCCCCGGCAGACGCCATCCGGGAGGCGTCATCACCAGCAGGTTCCCACCGACCGCCAAGCCCAGTCCCAGAACGCTCAGCATGGTCCACTGGTACCCCTCGAACAGGGTGGAGATGATCAGCGCCACGATCGGAACCATGACAGCCACGTAGCCCGCCCGGTCGGCCCCTATCCGTCCCAGCAGGGTGAAGTAGGACAGGAAAGCCGCCAACGACCCGAACAGCGTCAGGTAGAGCAGCGACAGCACATAGGCCGGCGACGGGTCGAAGGTGAACTCCGCGCCCCGCATCGTCGCCGTCAGTGCGGTCAGCCCCGCGCCGGCCAGCATGCCCCAGGCCGTCGCCGGGAGCAGCGGCACCTCGGCCTTCCGCGCCTTGGCGACCGCCATGTTGCCGGCAGATGCGAAGTAGTTGCCCAGCATGATGATGGCAAGGCCGAGGGCACTTGCCCCGCCCAGCCCTTCAAGGCTGATGCTTGGCAGGAACAGCAGCAGCACCCCGAACACGCCGATGCTGCCGCCCAACAGGACCCGCGGCTTCACCGGCTGGCCCAGAAAGATGCGGGAATTGAGGACATTCATGACGCTGAGGGCCGATCCCGCAACGGCGACCAGTCCGGAGGTCAGCAGCCCTGTGGCGGCGTAGGAGCAGAGGTAGCTCAGGCAGAAGCTGAACAGCCCCGTAAGCGCGATGTTCGACCAGGCAGCCCGCGCAGGGATCAGCGGCTGCCGCCGGACCGCCAGCCATACCAGCAGCAGCACGCCAGCCAGGGTGAAGCGGTAAGCGATGCTTACCGCCGGGTCCACGATGCCGAGCTGAAACTTGATGCCGAACCAGGTCGAACCCCAGATCAGGACTGCTGCGGCGTAAAGAACTGTATTGCTGGACATGCGGACACACGGGCGGAACTGGAACCGGCCGCTCGCCGGCGGAGGACGGCAGAAGCTAGTCGCGGCCCGACTTTCCAGCTACCCGATTGTTGTGCGGGTGACATTTTTCCAGGCCCCCGCCTGAAGTCCGGATGTTCAGCGTGCGTCCGTCCCGAAATGGGGATGCACCACCCGGTCGCCCGCGGCGATGCCCAGCTTGGCCGCGAGTCCTCCGTTGATCTCCAGAACCGCCGTTCCGCGTCCTTCCGAACTTACTGGCGTAAGGTCCAGTGGTTTGGCGGTCACGATATTCAGGATGCGCCCGTCCCTGCCAATGAAGATGATATCCAGAGGGATCAGCGTGTTCTTCATCCAGAAGCTCAGCGGCTGCGGTTCGTCATAGAGGAACAGCATGCCGGCATCCTCAGCCAGACTTTCCCGGTACATCAGGCCACGCGCCTGCTCCGCATGGGTCCGGGCGATCTCCACCTCGAAGTCGTGGCTGCCTCCCTTGGCGGTTTCGACAGTGAGACGATCGCGGGCCAGCTCCGCCCCGGCCGGAAGGGCGGGCAACAGCAGGGCGATAAGGATGAGGAGCGGGCGGATGATCTTGTTCATAGCGGATTCGTTAGCGCAGGCGGAGGCGGCTGTAAACGGGTAGCGCTCACGGCGACATCACCGCGGCGGCGATCTCCCTCACCTCTTCTCGGATCTGTCCCTCATGGGGGTCATCGGCGATGGTGGTGAACCAGCGTTCCGGCGGGTTGCGCCCTTCCCGCCGGTTCCAGGTGATGCTCCGCAGGATTGCTTCCGCTTCCGCATTGGGCGGCACGTCCGGATCGATGCCGTTCAACGTCGCCCAGACTCCCGCCCAGCATCGACCTACGGACCACGGATTGTAACCGCCGCCGCCAAGCACCAGGGCGCGAGGGGCCAGGGCCGCCAACTCCGCCACCGCCTGCCAGAGTGCCCGGTTCGAAAGCTCCAGTCGGCTGAGCGGGTCGTCGGCAAGCGCATCTGCGCCGCATTGCACCACGATGGCCTGTGGCCGGAACAGCTCTCCCAGCGGAAGCACGGCCTGTTCCATCAGAAAGCGCAACTCCGTGTCGTTGAAGCCGGACGGCATGGGCAGGTTCCTTGCCATGCCCCCTGCCCGGTCATCGAGCTTTCCGGTATGCGGCCAGCGCGCGCCTTCATGGATGGAAAGGGTGAAGACCCGCTCATCCGCATGGAATGCGTCCTGCACGCCGTCTCCGTGGTGGGCATCCAGGTCCACGTAGTAGATCCGGTCCAGTCCCCGATCCAGCAGACGCAGTATGCCGAGCACCGGATCGTTGAAATAGCAGAAGCCGCTGGCCCGTCCGGGCCGGCCATGATGGGTGCCGCCCGCAGGGCTGTAGACGATCCCGCCGCCCAGGACCATGTCGGCGGCGAGGATCGAAGCGCCGGAGGCCGTGGCAGGCCGGCGGAACATCTCAGGAAACACCGGATTTTCCAGCTTTCCGAGATTGAAGCGGGCCATGGTGTCTGCATCGACCCTCTGTTCCGCTTCCGCACGCATCACTGCCGCAACGTAGTCAGGCTCATGGAAGCGGGCAAGCTGGTCCGGAGTAGCGATCGGACTGTCCAGATAGGAACTGTCGGGCAACCACCCCATGGCGCGCGACAGGTCAATCGCTGTCGAGACCCGGGGAATGGAAAGCGGATGCTTCTTCCCGTAAGTGGAATTGCGATAGACCTCGCTGCCCAGGAACATGGGCCGGTCAAGTGGGGGCTGCGCGGAGCGGCCGACGGCCGGATTCGGGATCTGCATGATCCGTGAAGTAGAGCCGGCACCCGATCTGGTCAATGTCCGCTCTGAATGCCGTCGTACCCGCTTCGCCGCGCCGCAGCAGAGACTTGACTTTGTACTGTCCGCACGGGAAACGATATCACCCCACGGCGCGTGGGGTGATTCCCGTCCGGCGCCCATGGCGGCGGCCCGCTCCGCATGGTGCCGGCCTTTCCCATGGGCCCTACCCTTGGAGTGGAGAGAGCCCCGTGCGTCTTCCATCGGCTGCGGCGCTGGCCGCCGGCCTTGCCTTCCTGGCGGCTGGCCCAGCCTTCGCCAGCGAAACCGCCCCGCATATTCACGGCGCGGATTTGAGTCTGTACTGGACGATCCCGTTCGCCGGGATTCTATTGTCCATCGCCCTCATGCCGTTGATGGCGCCCAGCTTCTGGCATCACAATTTCGGCAAGGTGGCCCTGTTCTGGGCCGTGATCTTCATCGCTCCCTTCGCCGTCGTCGAGGGGGCGGAAATCGCCGGCTTCGCAGTGGCGGAAACGCTGCTGCTGGAGTACCTGCCCTTCATCATCCTGATCTTCACGCTGTTCGTGGTCTCGGGCGGGATTTACATCTCCGGCAACTTGATCGGGACGCCGAAGACGAATGCCGGCATCCTGGCCTTCGGCACGCTAACCGCCAGCATGATCGGCACCACCGGCGCAAGCATGCTGCTGATCCGCCCGCTGTTGCGCGCCAATATCAGCCGGCATCACAAGACACATGTCTTTGTGTTCTTCATCTTCCTGGTTTCCAACGTCGGCGGCGCCCTGACCCCGCTGGGAGACCCGCCGCTCTTCATCGGCTATCTACAGGGGGTGGAGTTCGGCTGGACGGTGGAGCATATGGCCCTGCCCATGGCTGTTACCGCCGGCATTCTCCTGGCTTTGTTCTATGTGCTGGACCTGCGGGCCTGGAACAAGGAGGCCATGTCGCGCGACAAGCCGTCACGCATGCCGCGGAACATCCGCATCCAGGGCCTTGGCAACATCGTCCTGTTGGCAGCGGTCATCATCGCGGTGGTGACGACCGGCACCTGGAACGCGGGCACCGTCCATCTATGGCACCTGGAGTTCAAGGTGTCCGGGCTCGTGCGCGATCTGGTGCTGATCACCATCGCTCTTATCTCGCTGAAGATCACAAAGCCTACGATCCGGGTGGAAAACGCCTTTGCATGGGAGCCCATTCAAGAGGTGGCGATCCTGTTCTTCGCCATCTTCCTGACCATGATCCCGGCGCTGGCCATTCTGCGGGCTGGAACCGAAGGGGCAATGGCCGGTCTTGCAGCCTTCACCACCGGGCCCGACGGAAGCCCTGTGCCGGCTGCGTATTTCTGGCTTACGGGCGTCCTGTCCAGCTTCCTGGATAACGCGCCCACCTATCTGGTGTTCTTCAACCTGGCCGGCGGCGACGCCCAGACCCTGATGGGGCCGCTGAACCACGTGCTGGTCGCCATCTCTGCCGGTGCGGTGTTCATGGGGGCCAACACCTATATCGGGAATGCGCCGAACTTCATGGTGAAGTCGATCTGCGAGGAGCAGAAGATCCGGATGCCGAGCTTCTTCGGCTATATGGCCTGGTCAGTGGCCATCCTGATTCCGATTTTCATCCTGCTGACCGTCTTGATGTTCATCTAGAGCAGACAGACATTTCCACCGGCCGGTCATCACCTGCCGGCCGGTGGACCCAGTCGGACAGTTCCTTGCAGCTTCCGCCTGCACACAGAATATGATCGGCCGTGAAATCGGACGCCGCCAGCACAACGCGTTCCTGCGGCCCGATTCCGGGCGTGTAGACCCACCATCCATCCTCAAGCCGTGCGTCGTCCGGTGGTTCCATTCCGGCGCCGCTGCCGCGGATACGTGCGGACACGACTCTGAGACCGGCGGGCGTCGCCCGCCAATCCTCCTGCCATTCAATTTTTTCGACTGAGTGCGTCCAGCGCAGTTCGAATGCGACGGCGGGGACCCGTACAGGGTCCCCGCCGATCAATGCGATGCACAGGGACAGAGCAGGCCCGCTCATCCCGTCCTCAGACCGACTGGGCGGTCGGCGGTTCGGTCCGCTGGCTGCGAGACCGCCACCAGGTCCAGCCGATGAAACCGGCTGCGAGGGCGAAACCGAGCTCATCGGTGATGGGCAGCGCAACGATCATCATGAATGCGGCAACGGTCGCCCAGATCCGCTCCCACCATGCGAGCCGTGTGAGCAGGAAGCCGATGGCAGCCGCCCCCCAAAGACCGACCGCCAACACCGCCTTGATGACCACATAGGCCACGGCCGGCCAATAGCCGATTGCCTCGGCCAGCGGACCGCCATCCTGAAGCATGAGCGCCGGGGTATAGACGGCCATGAAGGGCACCACGAACCCGGCAATTGCGATACGCATACAGTTCAGGCCGATGACCAAGCCGGATGCCCTTGCGATCGGGCTGGCGGCAAAGGCAGCCAACGCCACCGGCGGCGTCAGATCGGCCATGATGCCGAAGTAGAACACGAACATGTGGCTGATCATCAGCGGAACGCCCAGCTCCAGCAGCGCCGGCCCGACGAGAGAACTGGTGATGATGTAGTTGGGGATCGTCGGAATGCCCATGCCCAGCACCAGACAGGTGAGCATGGTCAGGATCAGGCTCAGGATCAGGCTTTCACCGCCAAGACTGACGATCACCCGGACGAAGTTGCTGCCCAGGCCCGTGAGGGTCATGGTGCCGATGATAACGCCAACCAGGGCGCAGGCAACACCAACGCTGAGCGCATTGCGGGCGCCTTCAGCCAAGCTGTCGATAGCGTCCCTCAGCGTCATACGCCCGCCCGGCTTCACAAAGCTGACCACGATCAGCAGCCCGATCAGCAGGTAGATGGCCGTGATGCCGAACTGGAAGAAAGCGGATGCGGCGACGCCAAGCGCGATCCAGAAGATCACCCGGTAGGCCATGACGCCGAGCCAGGAGGCGATGGTGGAGCCGAAGATCAGCAGGACCGTAAGGCCCAGTCCCATGGTTCCCGCGAACAGGGGCGTGTATCCGCTGAACAGCAGATAGACCAGCATGCCAAGCGGGATCAGCAGGTACCAGTTCTGCACCACCGCCTTCCATGGGTTCGGCAGTTCGGCCTTGTTCATCCCATGCAGGCCCAGCCGCCCGGCCTCCAGATGAACCATCCAGAGAACGGTGCCGAAATAGAGAAGCGCCGGGATAAGGGCGGCCTTCACCACCTCCACATAGGGGACGTTGATCGTCTCCGCCATGATGAAGGCCACCGCGCCCATGACGGGCGGCATGATCTGGCCGCCCATGCTGGCGGTAGCCTCGACTGCGCCGGCGAAGGCAGGCCTGTAGCCGAACCGCTTCATCAGCGGGATGGTGAACTGGCCGGTGGTCACCACATTCGCCACGCCGGAGCCGTTGATAGTGCCCATCAGCCCGGAGGAGACGACGGCGACCTTGGCCGGGCCGCCCTGAGTATGTCCGACCGTGCCCATGGAGAAGTCGGTGAAGAGGCGGATCATGCCCGCCCGCTCCAGGAAACTGCCGAACAGGATGAACAGGAAGATATAGGTTGAGGAGACGAAGATCGGGATGCCGTAGATCCCCTCCGTCCCGTAGCTCATATATTCGATTACCTGCTCGAAATCATAGCCGCGGGTCCGGATGGCGCCTGGCGCGTACTGACCGAACAGGCAATAGGCCAGGAAGGCGGCGCAGATCAGCGGAAGCGCCAACCCCATGATCCGCCGTGCCGCTTCGAAGACCAGCACCAAGCTGATGCAGCCGATGATGATGTCGGTCGTGTTCGGAAGACCCGAGCGCAAATAGAGATCCTGCTCGAAGATGAGCTGGTACATCGCCACGCCGAAGCCCGCGATGCCGAGCAACCAGTCGAACCAGTATCCAGATCCGCCCCGCTTCTTGAGGGATGCGCTGAGCGCGAAGGTCAGCAGCAGGAGAAATCCCACATGGAGAGCCCGGGTCACCAAGCTGGACAGCGGGGTATAGGACGCGGTGTAGATCTGGAAGATCGAAAACAGGACCGCGATGATGAAAATCACCCATCCTGTAGTGGTCGACCTGTCCGTTGGCCCGACATGCAAAATGCTGCTTTCCTGCGGCCCTTGCTCGGGAGACAGGACCTCCCGTTCCAAATTGCTCATCTCCGGATGGCATCCTCTGGCGACGGACTGACTGGATGTGGCAAGGCCCGGAGCCACATGGCTCCGGGCCGGCACGGCGTTACGAAGGCCTGATTACTTCAACACGCCTTCTTCCTTGTAGTAGCGCTCCGCTCCCGGATGCAGCGGGATGGGCAGGCCCTGAACGGCGTTGGCCTTCCCGATCGCGCTGGCCGCATTATGGGAGGCGACCAGCTGGGCCTTCTGCTCGAACATCGCCTTGGTCATCTGGTAAACCAGATCGTCCTCAAGCCCTTCGCGGGTGACGAGGATATTGACGACGGCAGCGGTCGGCACGTCCTCGGTCTGCCCGTCATAGGTGTTGGCGGGGATCGTCGCGGAGATGTAGACCGGATTGCCGATCTTGGTGACCACATCCTGCGGGACCGGAACGATCACGATCTCGTTATGGGACGCCAAGTCGCGGATGGAGGCCACGCCGAGGCCCGAGGACTGGAGGGTCGCGTCGAGCTGCCGGTTCTTCACCAGCTCCACCGATTCGGCGAAGGGCAGATACTCCAGCTTGCCGAGATCGTCGTAGCTGAGGCCGGCGGCCGAGAAAACCGCGCGGGCATTCAGCTCCGTGCCCGACCGCGGGGCGCCGACGGAAACGCGCTTACCCTTCAGATCGGCCAGGGACTGGATGCCGCTATCCTTGCGGGCGACGATCTGGATGAAGTTCGGATAGATCGCGCCGATCGCGCGGAGCTTGTCCAGCTTCTGCGGGAAGCCGGCTTCCTTGTTGCCCGCCCATGCATCGGCGACGCTGTCGCCCAGCGCGAAGCCGACTTCGCCCCGGCCGGCCTGCAGCAGGTTCAGGTTCTCCACGCTGGCCTTCGTGGCCTGGGCGTTGGTGTTGATGCCTTTGATGCTGTCGGCATAGATCTTCGCCAGGGACACGCCCAGGGGATAGTAGACGCCGCTGGTGCCGCCGGTCAGAACGGTGATGAAGTCCTGGGCAAAAGCGGCCGGAATGCCGCCGGTCAGGGCCGCCGCGGATACGCCGAGGGTCAGCGCGCCGAATCCGCGCCGTGAAATCTGAGTCATCTCAGGGGACCTCCCTAGCCAGTGAGAGGCGCCCGCCGCAACCTGCCCTCCGAAATGGCGGGCTCGGACGACGGGCGCCCAGTCTATTGTTTTCGCAGCTAATGTCCTGGAAAAGTCTTCCAGACGCAACCGTTCCTCCGTTGGTGGAACTTCCGGGAGGGTGATTGCCGCCCGAGCAGTGGACATCTACCGTCTGGTGAACACCAATCGGGAGGAACAAGCCCATGGACATGTCGGGGGAGTACCACATCGCCGCGCCGCGCGAGACCGTGTGGAAGGCGCTGAACGATCCGGAGATCCTGCGCCAGTGCATCCCCGGCTGCGAGGAGATCGAGAAGGTTTCCGATACCGAGTTCACTGCGAAGGCGAAAGTGAAGGTCGGCCCGGTGAATGCCCGCTTCACCGGGCGGGTGCTGCTGTCCGATCTCGATCCGCCGAACGGCTATACCATCACGGGCGAGGGCCAGGGCGGGGCGGCCGGATTCGGAAAAGGGGGCGCTCGCGTAGCTCTTACCGAGCAAGGACCCGGATTCACGCTGCTCACCTACACGGCCGAGGCACAGGTGGGCGGAAAGCTGGCTCAGATCGGCTCCCGCTTGGTCCAGGGCACCGCCAGGAAGATGGCCGACGACTTCTTCGCGAAGTTTTCCGCGGTTGTCGGGGGCGGCGTTGCACCGGGCGTCACGCCGACAAGGCCGGATCAGGAAGATCCGATGCTGCACACGACTGATCCAGGGCCCGATGGAATGACTGTTCCCCCGGCCCCGCGGCCGGAGCCCGCGGACATGCCTTTCGCCGGACCGGCCGCTGCGGTTCCGGGCGATGCGCTCACGCCGGGCATCACGGGCGGAAACGCGCCGCCCATGGAACTGTCGGGCGCGTATTCCGACGCTCATGCCGCCCCGATGCGCAGTAGCCCGGACGTGACGGGGCAACGTGCGAGCATTGGGCCGATGGTCTGGATACCGGTGCTGGTGGTGGTCCTCGCACTCGCCCTTTGGATGATCCTCTGAGGAGTGATTCGGGCGGCCTTGACCCGTCCTGGCGTGGCCGGTACCCTTCTCCAAAAGGCTGAAAGCCAGGGATTTTCGCGGCGGATTTGGCGGCATCCGAACCTGGCGGGACCAAGCCGGGACGTCATGCGAAACGCCTCCGCGGCGATCCTGAAGAATCAGGTTCCGGGAGGACAAGATGCCGATATCCGTAACCCTTACCGTCAATGGGTCCAGAGTGACGCGGGAGGTGGAGGGGCGCACCCTCCTGGTTCAGCTCCTGCGCGACCAGCTCGGCCTGACCGGCACCCATATCGGCTGCGACACCAGCCAGTGCGGCGCCTGCGTCGTTCATGTGAACGGTGCCTCGGTGAAGAGCTGCACCATGCTCGCGGCCCAGGCCGATGGCGCCGATGTCATGACCATCGAAGGCCTCGCGGCGCCCGACGGCACGCTGCATCCCATGCAGGAGGCTTTCCGGCACTATCACGGGCTCCAGTGCGGTTTCTGCACGCCGGGCATGGTGATGAGCGCCATCGACCTGCTGAAGCACAATCCCGATCCGACCGAGAAGGAGGTCCGCGAGGGGTTGGAGGGCAATATCTGCCGCTGCACCGGCTATCACAACATCGTGAGGGCCGTGCTCGCCTGCGCCGACGCCATGAAGGCGCAGCCGCTGGCAGCGGAATAGCCGACGCGATCCGGCTACGACAAACGTCTCCGGCCCCAAAGCCCGTCAAAGAGGCATCCGGGCCATAAGTCCTTTCAGGGAGGACACGCCTGATGAACGCCCCTACCCCCGCCTCCACCGGGATCGGCGCCGCCGTCCGCCGCAAGGAGGATCTGCGTTTCCTCACCGGCCGCGGCACCTATACGGACGACATCAACCGGCCCGGCCAGCTTCATGCCTGGATCGTGCGAAGCCCGCACGCGCATGCCCGCATCCTCTCCATCGATACAGAGGCGGCCCGCGCGGCACCCGGCGTGGTGGCGATCTATACCGGCAGGGACATGGCGGCCGACAATGTGGGCGGCCTGCCCTGCGGCTGGCTGATCCACAATAAGGATGGCACGCCGATGGCGGAGCCGCCGCATCCGCCGATGGTGGCCGACAAGGTCCGCCATGTCGGCGATCAAGTAGCCGTAGTGATCGCAGAAACTCGCGCCCAGGCCCGCGACGCCGCCGAGATGGTGGATGTGGAGTATGAGGAGCTGCCGGCTATCGTCTCCGTCGCGGACGCCGACGACGAGTTCGCGCCATTGGTCCATGACAGTGTCGCGCGGAACACCTGCTACGACTGGCACCTCGGCAACAAGGAGGCGACGGAAGTCGCGTTCGCAAGGGCGGCCCACATCACCAGTCTGGATATCGTCAACAATCGCCTCGTCCCCAACCCGATGGAGCCGCGCGCCTATATCGGCGAGTACGACCGGGCGACCGACGACACCACGCTCTGGACCACAAGCCAGAACCCCCATGTGATCCGCCTGCTGATGGGCGCTTTCGTGCTGAACATCCCGGAGCACAAGCTCAGGGTTGTGGCCCCCGATGTGGGCGGCGGGTTCGGCGCCAAGATCTACCATTATGCGGAGGAGGCCATTGTCACTTGGGCCGCCCGCAAGCTAAGCCGCCCAGTCAAATGGACATCGGAACGGTCCGAAGCCTTCCTGTCCGACGCCCATGGCAGGGATCATGTCACGCGCGCCGAACTTGCGCTGGACGCGGACGGCAGGTTCCTGGGGCTGAGGGTCTCCACAAAGGCCAATATGGGGGCCTATCTCTCAACCTTCTCCACCTCCATCCCGACGTACCTTTACGCCACGCTGCTCGCCGGCCAGTACACCACGCCGGCGATCTACGCCGAAGTGAAGGCGCTTTTCACAAACACGGTTCCGGTGGATGCCTACCGTGGGGCCGGGCGGCCGGAGGCCTGTTTCCTGCTGGAGCGGCTGGTGGATACGGCGGCGCGGGAGATGGGGATCGACCGGGCGGAACTCCGCGGCCGCAACCTGATCCCGAAGGAGGCGATGCCCTATGCCACGCCGGTGGCGCTGACCTATGACAGCGGGGATTTCGCCGCCAATCTCGAGCATGCCCTGAAGCTCGCCGACTATGCCGGCTTCCCCGCGCGGCGCGAGGAAAGTGCGCGCAGGGGCAAGCTGCGTGGTCTTGGCCTCTGCTCCTATATCGAAGCCTGCGGCCTCGCCCCCAGCAATGTGGCGGGAGCGCTTGGCGCTAGGGCGGGCCTTTATGAATCGGCGGAGGTCCGGTTCCACCCGACAGGTTCGGTCACGGTCTTCACCGGTGCCCACAGCCACGGCCAGGGCCATGAGACCACCTTCGCCCAGATCGTGGCGGACCGGCTGGGCGTACCTTTCGACAAGGTGGAGGTGGTGCATGGCGACACGGCGAAGGTTGCCATGGGCATGGGCACATATGGCTCCCGCTCTCTGCCCGTCGGCGGCTCCGCCATCGTCAAGGCGGTGGACAAGGTGGTGGCCAAGGCCACGAAGATTGCCGCCCACCTGATGGAGGCCGCCGCCGCCGACATCGAGTTCCGGGACGGACGCTTCACCGTGGCCGGCACGGACAAGTCCGTCGGCATCGCCGATGTCGCCATGGCCGCTTACGTCCCGCACAACTACCCGCTGGAAGAATTGGAGCCCGGGCTGGACGAGCAGGCCTTCTATGATCCGAAGAACTTCACCTATCCCAACGGCGTCCAGATCGCCGAGGTGGAGATCGATCCGGACACCGGCAAGACGCAGATTCTGAGTTTCATGGCCGTGGACGATTTCGGCCGCATCATCAATCCGATGGTGGTCGAGGGGCAGGTCCATGGCGGCATTGTCCAGGGCATCGGTCAGGCCCTGTTCGAACATGCCGTCTACGATCCGGATTCGGGGCAGCTCCTGACCGGCTCCTACATGGATTATTGCATGCCGCGGGCGGACGATGTCCCAAGCTTCAGGGTGGTGACGAACGAGCACGCGCTCTGCACCCACAATCCGCTGGGCGTGAAGGGCTGCGGAGAGGCCGGGACGATCGGCGGCTCCGCCACCATCATGAACGCGTTGGTCGACGCGCTGAGTCCCTTCGGTATCCGGCACATCGACATGCCGGCAACGCCGGAGAAGGTCTGGCGCGCCATCCAGTCCGCCCGTGTTCCCCAGGCCGCGGAGTGAGGAGAGACCCATGTACGCCTTCGACTATCACCGCCCCTCCTCCGTCGCAGATGTCGCCGCCATGCTGGCGGGGGATGAGGATGCGAAGCTGCTGGCCGGCGGCCAGACTCTGATCCCGACGCTGAAGCAGCGTCTGGCCATGCCCAGCGGGGTTATCGACCTGTCCGGCATCGCGGAACTGAAGGGCATCACGGAGGAGGCCGGCGGCATCACAATCGGCGCGATGACGCCGCATGCGGCCGTGCATTTCAGCGAAGCCGTTCGCCGCGTGATCCCTGCATTGGCCGAACTGGCCGGCATGATCGGCGACCCGCAGGTCCGCAACCGCGGTACGCTGGGCGGCTCCATCGCCAACAACGATCCGGCGGCCGATTATCCCGGCGCGCTGCTGGGGCTGGGAGCGACTGTGCGGACCAGCAAACGGGAGGTGGCTGCCGACGCCTTCTTCACCGGCATGTTCGAGACGGCGCTGGAACCGGATGAGATCATCAAGGCCGTCCACTTTCCCCGGCCGGAGCAGGCCAAGTACGTGAAGTTCGCGAATCCCGCCAGCCGATACTCCATGGCTGGAGCCTTCGTGGCCAGGACGGCCGGAGGAATCCGCGTCGCCATCACCGGCGCCGGCCCGACCGCCTTCCGCTGGAGAGAGGCCGAACAGGCCCTCACCGCCAACTGGTCGCCCGACGCGCTGGACAGCCTGATGCTGGACCCGGACAACCTGAACAGCGACCTGCATGCCAGCGGCGAGTACCGCGCCCATCTGGTCCGCGTGATGACAAAACGGGCGGTGGCGACAATCTAATTCGGATGTTGCGGGGAGCGGGGCGCGACCTTCCCCTTCCCACAGCAACGTCGCATTCCGCTCCGCTCCATGCGACCTACGGCTAAATGCATGCCCAGCGCCCTTCCCGCCTCCGTCGATGAGACCATGGCCCTGCTCCAGTCCGGGGACTATGTGGCCGACAGGTCGTTGACCACGGCCGTGTTCCTGGGGCTGAAGCTCAATCGGCCATTGTTCCTGGAGGGCGAAGCAGGGGTCGGAAAAACGGAGATCGCAAAAGTCCTGGCGAAAACCCTGGGGCGCCACCTGATCCGGCTGCAATGCTATGAAGGGCTGGACGTCTCCAGTGCCGTCTACGAGTGGAACTATCCCCGCCAGATGATTGAGATCCGCTTGGCGGAGGCAGCAGGCGGGGCGGACAGGGCGGCGCTGGGGAGGAACATCTTCGCCTCCGACTTCCTCATCGAGCGGCCGATCCTTCAGTCCCTGCGGCTCCACCCCGCCGGCCCGCCGGTGCTGCTGATCGATGAATTGGACCGGGCGGACGAACCGTTCGAGGCCTTCCTGCTGGAGGTGCTGTCGGACTGGCAGGTCACTGTGCCGGAACTGGGCACCATCAAGGCCGAGCAGCCGCCCATCGTGATCCTGACCAGCAACCGCACGCGGGAAATCCATGATGCCCTGAAGCGCCGCTGCTTCTATGCCTGGGTGGATTATCCCACGGCCGCCAGGGAGCTGGACATCCTGCACCGCAAGGCCCCTGGCCTGGATGAGCGGCTGGCAGCGCAGATCGTTGGATTTGTCCAGGCGCTTCGCAAGCAGGACCTGTTCAAGATGCCCGGCGTGGCGGAAACGCTGGACTGGGCCAGCGCCCTGGTCCAGCTCGACAAATTGGAGCTCGACCCGGCCACCATCAACGACACGCTGGGCACCCTGCTGAAGTACCAGGACGACATCGCAAAGATCCAGGGATCGGAAGCGGCACGCATCCTGGAACAGGTGAAGGCCGAATTGATGACTGCCGGCATGCGGTAACGCCGACATGCCTTCCCGCCTTCTCCCCAACCTCATGCATTTCGCCCGAGCCCTCCGTGCGGCGGGATTGCCGGTTGGGCCGGGACATCTGCTGCGGGCGCTGGAGGCCGTGGAGGCGGTGGGTCTCTCATCCCGGCAGGATTTCTACTGGGCGCTGCACAGCGTCTTCGTCACCCGCCGCGACCAGCGCGACCTGTTCGATCAGACCTTCCATATCTTCTGGCGCAATCCGCAGATCCTGGAACGGATGCTGGACCTGCTGCTTCCCTCCGTAAGGGCGGAGCTGGCTCCCGACTCAGCGGAATTGTCCCGCCGGGTGGCGGATGCGCTCCGCGGCGGTCGTCAG
Source organism: Indioceanicola profundi (assembly GCF_003568845.1). NCBI lineage: Bacteria > Pseudomonadati > Pseudomonadota > Alphaproteobacteria > Rhodospirillales > Azospirillaceae > Indioceanicola > Indioceanicola profundi. The sequence continues at coordinate 1,399,377 of NZ_CP030126.1, forward strand.
CCCGATCTGCCGCAGGACCAGCCCGGAACGGAGGAGGTGAAGGTGGATGCCACTCTGACAGTCTCCGACGAGGAACGGCTGCAAAGCCTGGATTTCGAGAAGATGTCGGCGGGGGAAGTGGAGGCGGCAAAACGGACTATTGCCGCCATGCGCCTGCCCCGGATGGAGGCGCCGACCCGCCGCTTCCAGCCCAGCCAGTCCGGCAGCCGGATCGATCTCCGCGCCACCTTGAGACGATCACTTAGGGCGGGAGGCGATGTGATCGACCTTGTACCGAAGCGTGCCCGAACCAGGATGCCGCCGCTGGTCGTCCTTTGCGATATCTCCGGTTCTATGGGCCAGTACAGCCGCATGCTGCTGCACTTCCTGCACGCGCTGACCAGCGACCGCGACCGGGTCCACAGTTTCGTCTTCGGAACCCGCCTGACCAACATCACCCGCTCCCTGCGCACCCGCGACGTGGATGCCGCCCTGGCCAAGGTGGGCGCGCAGGTACAGGACTGGTCCGGCGGCACCCGCATCGGGGCCTGCCTTGGCGACTTCAACCGGTTCTGGTCACGCCGCGTCCTGGGCCAAGGGGCCGTGGTCCTGCTGATCACCGACGGGCTGGACCGGAACGGAGCCGAAGGGCTGGAACGCGAGATGGAGCGGCTGCATAAGAGCTGCCGCCGCCTGATCTGGCTGAACCCGCTGTTGCGTTGGGAGGGGTTCCAGCCTAGGACCAACGGAGCCAGGGCGATCCTCCCCCATGTAGACGCCTTCCGCCCGGTGCATAATCTGCGTAGCCTGGAGCAGTTGGCCGACGCGCTGGCCGATCCCGGCCCACGCCGGATGGATGGCGACCTGGAAGGCTGGCGCCGGATGGCCGCAGCCTAGAAGGACAGAGGAATGAGCACGCAATCCGCAGACGCCGCCCAGATCCTGGAGCAGGCGGAGCGCTGGCTTGCCGAGGGCCGGCAGGTCGCGCTTGCCACCGTCGTGGCCACCTGGGGCTCCGCCCCCCGCCGGGTCGGCAGCCTGATGGCGATCAACGATCAGGGCGGTATGGCCGGTTCCGTCTCCGGCGGCTGCATCGAGGGCGCTGTGGTGCACGAGGCGCAGGCCGTCATGGCGGAGCAGGAACCACGGATGCTCAGCTTCGGCGTTACGGATGAGATGGCTTGGGAGGTTGGTCTTGCCTGTGGCGGCAAACTCCAGGTCTATGTGGAGGCGGTAACGTGAAGCGCCGGACCTTCGATGCCCTGCGCAAGGCGCAGGCGGACCGTATTCCAGCGGCTCTGGTCACCGATCTGGGCACCGGCTTCCAGACGGTGGTGACGGAAGCGACGCAGCAGGGCGACTGCGCGCTGGAGGATGAGTTCCTGCCGCAGGTTTACGAGGCCATCGTCAAGGACCGTTCCGGGATCCTGGAATTCTATGACGGGCAGTTCTTTGTCAATGTGCTGAACTCGCCCTTGCGGATGATCCTGGTCGGCGCCGTCCATATCGCCCAGGCGTTGGCCCCGATGGCGAGCCTTGCCGGCTATGATGTGACGGTGGTTGATCCCCGCCGGGCCTTCGCCACGGATGAGAGGTTCCCGGCCATCAGGCTCAATGGCGACTGGCCGGATGAGGCGCTGGAGGCGCTCCGCCCAGACCGCCGCACCGCCATCATCACGTTGAGCCACGATCCCAAGCTGGACGATCCCGCCCTGATGACAGCTCTTTCCACTCCGGCCTTCTTCATCGGTGCATTGGGCAGCCGGAAGACCCATGCGGCACGGCTGGAGCGCATGCAGACACAGGGCGTCCAGGCGGATCGGCTGACCCGCATCTCGGGCCCCGTCGGTCTGGATATCGGTGCGGTCACCCCGGCGGAAATCGCGATCTCGATCCTGGCAGAGGTGACGCTGGCGCTCCGCGGCGGTCCGAAGCACAAGGCGGAGGGCTGACCCGGTGCAGTTCGGGGACCTGCCCCTGACGGAGGCTGAAGGGGCCATCCTGGCCCATTCCTTGACACTTCCCGGAGCAGTATTCCGGAAAGGCCGGGTACTCTCGGCCGATGATCTGGCGGCGTTACGCACAGCGGGGTTCCAGACCGTGGCTGCCGCCAAGCTGGAGGCGGAAGATGCGAGCGAGGATGAAGCAGCCAGCCGCATCGCACAGGCGGTCTTCGGCCCCGGCCTGACCGCCAGCGCCGCTTTCACCGGCCGCGTTAACCTCTATGCCGCGACCAATGGCGTCCTGGTTCTGGATACCGCCCGGCTGGAGCGGATGAACCTGCTGGATCAAGCCGTGACGATCGCCACCCTGCCTGCCTTCGCGCAGGTGCAGACTGGGCAGATGGTCGCGACGGTGAAGATCATCCCCTTCGCCGCGCCGGTCACTTCCGTCGAACGTGCGGAAGCCCTGGCCCGGAACGGCGAACCGCCGATCCGCGTTGCCGGTTGGCAAGGTCTGGCAGCCGGGCTGGTGCAGACCGTGCTTCCTGGCACCAAGCCCGGCATGCTCGACAAGACGGTAGAGACAACCCGTCGTCGGCTGGAGGAGGTCGGAGCCACTCTTGCGACCGAACTCAGGGTTCCGCATGAACCTGGCGCGGTGGCGGACGCCATTGCAGCGCTACACAGGCAGGGCTGCGGTCTCATCCTGCTGATCGGCGCGTCCGCTATCACCGACAGGCGTGACGTGCTTCCCGCGGGGATCGAACGCGCCGGCGGCGGCGTGCACCATTTCGGGATGCCGGTCGATCCCGGCAACCTCCTCCTTCTGGCGGAGTTCGGCGGCGCCCCGGTCCTGGGCCTACCCGGTTGCGCCCGGTCACCCAAGCTGAATGGCTTTGACTGGGTGCTCCAGCGTCTGGCGGCGGGCATTCCGGTCAGCGGCACGGATATGATGCGGATGGGTGTCGGCGGGCTTCTGTCCGAAATCCCGTCACGCCCCCTGCCTCGCGATCGAGCGACGGAGATGCCGCGCGCTCCTAATATCGCTGCAATCATCCTGGCGGCTGGGCTGTCGCGCCGCATGGGCTCCAACAAGCTGCTCAAGGACCTTGGCGGACGCCCCCTTGTCAGCCATGCCGTTTCGGCAGCACTCGCCTCACAGGCCCGTCCCGTGCTGCTGGTCACCGGCCATCAGGCGGAAAGGGTACGGGCCGCCGTCACCGACGGACCGATCACCTTTGTTCATGCCGACGACTATTCAGCGGGGCTGAGCGCCTCGCTGAAAGCTGGACTGCAGGCATTGCCAGCGGATGTAGACGGGTTTGCTGTGATCCTGGGTGACATGCCGCGCGTCACCGCCGCTCATATCGATCGTCTGATCGCCGCCTACAGCCCTGCCGACGGACGCACGATCTGCGTCGCCACCCACCGCGGCCGGCGCGGCAATCCTGTGCTGTGGGACCGCCGGTACATCGAGGAAATGCTGTCGCTGACGGGCGATGCCGGCGCCAGATCGCTGCTGACGAACCATGCCGAACAGCTTTGCGAAGTCGAAATGCCGGATGCCGGCGTTCTGCTGGACGTCGACACGCCGGAGGCACTTCCGGCGCTTGAACCGTAGATGCGCGCCGAAGCCGGCCATGCGCTGCATGACCGACCTACTTCGGGATGATCGCGGTTCCCCTGCGTACTTGCTGCTCGATAATTACCGGTTCCGCCGTACCCGACTGTCCTATCCGGTCCAGATATTCCACAACCGCCTCCCCCAGCCCATGGAGGATCAGGTCGTTATGACCTGCCCGGGGCAACCATACCGCCTTCTTCGGTTCCGGAGCCGCTTTGAACAGCTGCCGGCCCAGCGCCACCGGCACGATCCGATCCCGCTCCCCATGGATGATCAGCAGCGGCGCCTGGACATCCGCGATACGGGACAGGCTGTCGAACCGGTCCAACAGCAGCAGGCGCACGGGTAGGAATGGATAGGCCTTGGCCGCGACATCGGTGATGCTGGTGAAGGGTGCTTCCAGCACAAGTGCCGCCGCCTTCCGTTCCGTCGCCAGCCTTACGGCGATGCCTGTCCCCAGGCTCTCACCATAGATCACCAGCCTGCGCCCACTGACGCCCCGTGCCACCAGCCAGTCCAGCCAAGCCGCTCCATCGGTATGAAGCCCCCGCTCCGTCGGCTTTCCGGGGTTTCCGCCATATCCGCGATACCCGGCCAGCAGCACGCCATAGCCGGCCCCGTGCAAGGTCCGGGCAATCTCCGCCCGATAGCCAACATGTCCGGCATTGCCGTGGAAGTGCGCCACCGTCGGCCTGTCTTCCGTCCGCGGCGGCGCGTAGAGGCCGCTCAACAGCAGCCCGTCCGGCGTTTCCACGGTGACTGTCCGGAACGCCGGCAGCCCGACCTCCGCCGGGATCGGGATGGACCTGTCGGGAAAATACTGAAGGCTGCGCTGAAAGGCGAAGACCACCGCACAGAGCGCCAGATACAGGCTCAGCGCCGCGACCACCCATCCCAGCATGCCGAGCCTCCTCTCCTCAGCTTCCGCCGCCAGCCGTTTCCGCGTCGCGGGCGCCAAGCTGGATGGCATGGAAGCGGGCATATGCGCCACCCGCGGCAATCAGCTCCGCATGGGTCCCCACTTCCGCCACGCGCCCGCGATCCAGCACATAGATTCGGTCGGCCTCCATGATGGTGGACAGCCGGTGGGCGATGACAAGCGTGGTGCGACCCTGCTGGAGCCGCTTCAGCGCATCCTGGATGGCCCGCTCACTTTCGCTGTCCAGCGCGCTGGTGGCCTCGTCCAGCACCAGGATCGGGGCATCCTTCAGCATGGCTCTGGCGATGGCTATGCGCTGGCGTTGTCCACCGGACAGTTTGGCTCCGTTCTCCCCGACCAGCGTGTCGTATCCGTCGGGCAGCGCCATGATGAAGTCGTGCGCTGCGGCGTCCCTGGCTACCTGCTCGATCTCCTCCTGCCTGGCGTCGGCGCGTCCATAGGCGATATTTGCGCGGATCGTGTCGTCGAACAGCGCGGTTTCCTGGCTGACAAGTGCGATGTTGGCGCGAAGGCTCTCCAGCGTCACGTCCCGCACGTCGTGGTCGCCGACCATCACCCGCCCGCTTGTCACGTCGTAGAAGCGGGGAATAAGATTCAGGACCGTGGACTTGCCCGCTCCGCTGCTGCCCACCAGGGCCACCATTCGGCCGGCCGGTATATCCAGGTCGATGCCGTCCAGGGCCGGCAGCCCCTCGCCATAGCTGAAGGTCACGCTCTCGAACCGGACCGAGTGTACCGCGCGCGGGAGCGCGGCAGCCCCCGGCCGCTCCGTTATGGTGGGCCTCATATCCAACACGTCGAGCACCCGCTCGGCCGAAGCGAGGCCGATCTGAAGCTGCGCATTCAGCTTCGTCAGGGCGTTCATGGGCTGGTAGGCGAGCATGAAGGCGGTGATGAAGCTGACCAACTCGCCCGCGGTCGCCGTACCGTCCGAAATACGGAACCCGCCATAGACGATGATCGCCACCACTACCAGTCCGCTGAAAGTCTCGTTGATCGGCATCAGGGAGGCTGAAATCCGGTAGCTCTTCACCGCCAATGCGCGCAGCCTCTGAATCAGCCCGCCAGCGCGCGCCTCCTCATGCGCTTCCATCCCATAGGCCTTGACGTGCCGGACGCCTTGGAAGGTCTGCCCCAGCATTGCAGTGAAGGCTCCCAGTTCCTGCTGCGTGCGCCCGGCCACCCGACGCAGCCGCCGACCAATCCGACCGAGCACAATTCCGGCAAGGGGAAACACGATGAAGGCAATGCAGGCCAGTATCCAGTCGCGCAGGAACATCACCGTAACCAGCGCCACCAGGGTCAGCCCGTGCCTGATCATGCCGGTCAGACATTCAGCCACCGCCGCCCGCATCTGCGAGACGTCGTTGACCAGGCGGGAGACGAGCTGCCCGGATGCCTGCGATTGCAGATAGGCGAGGTCGGCGCGGACGAGGTGCCGGTAGACCTGGGCCTGCACCATGGCCACAACGCCCTGCCCGACCTGATTGACCGTGATGGCGTGGAGATACCCCCCCATGCCTCGCGCCACGAAGGTGACGAAGACAACCGCCGCGAACGGCAGCAGCCACCCCTCATTGTTGGGCGTCAGCACACGGTCGAGAAGATCCTTCGTGTACCACGCGATACCGGCGGTACTCACCCCTTCGACCGCCGCCATCAACAGGGCGAAAGCGAGCTGGCCCCGGTATGGCCGGAGATAGTCCCGTGTCAGGCGCGTCAGCAGTGGAAAGGTGCCACGGTGGGCTGGGTTGGTCGGCACGTTCACGAAATCACACGCGAAGGGATCGGCCGCGTTCCTTAGCACACCCACGCCACGGCATCACGCCCATCTCATCCGAGGCCGCTACGATCCTGTTAACCCTTTGGAGCGGGAACAAGATGGTGAGGTGGCGGTTAGCACTGGAAAGATTGCTTCCATCATCGAGGACCACTCCGATGCGAATGCCTGCACGACTGACCGCTGTGGCGGCGGCTGCCGCCATGAGCCTTGGCGCCTGCACCCAGGGGCAGGGCCCGAGCAATGAAACGCTGGGAACGCTGGGCGGCGCTGCCGGCGGCGCTATACTTGGCTCGCAGATCGGCGGCGGTTCGGGCCGGACGGCCGCTACGGCAATCGGCGCCGTCCTCGGCGCACTGGCGGGCCGGGAAATCGCGCAACGGATGAGCAGCGCCGATCAGGAGCGCGCGGCGACCGCCGAACGGACGGCCGTGGCCCGTAACGAGGCCATAACCTGGAACAATCCCGATACCGGCGCGCGAGGCACGATCGAGCCGGTGCGGACCTATACCAACGCCGAAGGCAACCTCTGCCGCGAATACACGCACACCGTCTATATTGATGGCCAGCCGGAGACTGCGCGTGGAACGGCCTGCCGCCAGGATGACGGGACTTGGCGTCTGGTCGCCTGACGCACGCTTATTCCCATCACGGAGACGCACCGACAGGAAGGAGATACAGCGATGCCGATACGGACCCTGCGCCCGCTTCTTGCCGGCGCCGCCCTCGGCGCGGCGCTGGCGTTCGGCCCCGTGCTGCCAGCCTCGGCCGGCCTCGACGAAGGCATCTCCGCCTATGAGGCCGGAGAGTTCGCGACGGCCATGGCGGAGCTGAAGCCCCTGGCCGACCAGGGAAACCCCCAGGCCCAGTACTATGTCGGCCGCATGTATGCAAATGGCGAGGGAACGCTGAAGCACTATTCCCTCGCCCATACCTACCTGACTCTCGCCGCCAACCAGGGCGTGACCGACGCGCTGACGTCGAAAGCTGAAATCAGCGGCAACCTCAGCCAGCGCGATATCATCGACTCGCTTCAGCGGCAGAATGACATGCTCCTGGCCCAGCAGGCCGGTGTTCAGCAGGCTCTGGATCAGGGTGCCGCCGGCACTCAGCAGGCGGCAGCGCAGCCGGCTGGAGAGCAGCAGGCCGGTACGCAGCAGAACGCAGCACAGCAGGACGGCGAGGAAGTGGCCATGGCCCAGCCGGATGCACCGGCAGCGGATGACGATATCGCAGAGATGGACCGGAACGAGTTGGTCCGCGCCGTCCAGGAGCAGTTGAACCGACTTGGCTATAGCGCCGGCACTCCCGACGGGCTCTACGGACCTTCGACCCGCAGCGCCATCCAGAACTTCCAACGGGATGCCGACCTATCGGCCGATGGGGAAGCGACGCCCGACCTCCTCCGCGCTCTCCGCGCCGCGGAGCCGAGCTGACCGAAGGCGGCCGCCTCCGGCATCAAGCCGGCGAGCGGCCGCGTATCCAGCCGGCGACGATCGCGCCGACATTCGCCTGTAGAAACTCAACGCCGATCCCTGCCTTGTTGGAGCGGACGACGCGGATCGGCGTGTCGATCGGCACCTGCGGAAGTCGCAACGATCCTTCTGCTCCGACCTTAACCTCTAGGACTGGAGACAGAAATGCCCCGCCGGGCGACACGTCGGAAATCCGGCAGGTAATTTCCCGGCCCCCAATCCTCAGAACCGCCTCCGCCTGAACTTGGTCCCGTCGGAAATTCCGCCTGTTCCGGAACAGGGCGGCCCTCAGCAATCTCAGCATTCCGTCCCTCCTCCTATCCAAAGACCGATCAAGCGCTACGGGAAATGCATATCGCCGTGAGGTCGTCGGCGAGCGGATGCTGCGCAACCTTGTCGAAGGCGGCCAGCAGCCGTTTGAGCCTGCCGGGACCGCCCTGAAATGCCTCTGTAGCCAGACGCACCAGCCCTGGCTCCCCAATCAGGTGTCCTTGCCCGTCCACCGCTTCGGTCATGGCATCGCTGTAGATCAGAAGCGTGGCGCCCGGCGGAAATGGAACCGTATCCGACGTCAGCATGGGGCTGTTAGTGATACCGAGCATCAGGCCGCTGGCATCAAGCATCGTGGCCTCACCAGCCCCCACGAGCAGCGGACTGGGTGCGCCGGCGGCTGCGTAGCTGAGCGTTCCCTGGCGCGTGTCGACAATGCAGTAGAAGCAGGTCGCGAACTGGCCGACTGGCAGCAGATCCTTCAGCGGGCGGTTCAGCATCAACAGCCATTCCGTCGGCTCATATCCGTGCGGCGGCAGGCGCTCGAGCAGCGTATGGAAGCGGAAAGTATTGATGGCGGCGGAGATACCGTGGCCCGAAAAGTCGGCAACAAGGATGCCCAGCCGATCCGCATCCAGTTCGAACAAGGTCCAGAAATCGCCGCCCAGCTCATCCGAGGGCTCGAATACCCCCTCCAACTCAACCCCGTACCGGGCTGCAACGGCGCTGATCCTGCGCTGGTCCGGAATGAGGGAGAGCTGCATGCTTCGGGCGAGCCGGAGTTCACCTTCAAGACGACGGTGGAAGTCCGTGAGATTCCGCAGCAGGAATTGCTTTTCCAGATGCAGCCTGACTCGCGTCATGCATTCGCCGGGATTGATCGGCTTCGCGATGATGTCGCTGGCTCCTGCCTCGAAACTTCGTACCCCTGCCGGGTCAGTGGCTGGCGAAGTCTGAATGATAACAGGCAAGTCGGCGCCGGCCGGCATCCGGCGGATGGAGCGGCACAATTCCAGCCCGTCCATCCCGGGAACATCCACATCCAGGATGACCAGATCGGCTCCCGCAGCGGCGAACCTGGCCAACCCAGCCTCCCCATCCTCTGCGAAGTCGATCCGGGTCAGCCCGATGCGCGCAAGGCATCGTCCCAACTCATCGCGGCTGGACCCGCTAGCATCCACGACCAGTACGCGGCACTCCGTGAACGGAGCGCGCCTCGCATCAGCCTGGATTGTTGCCGGGTCTGCCAGCATGCGGCTACCTGTGAAATTTCAGCCGAATGCGCCGGCCGCCATCGGCAAAGGATATCTCGTCGGCTATTTCCCGGATTATCTGAAGCCCGCGTCCGGATTTCGCGTCTGGCATCGCGGGTACAAGTCCGGCTGTATCGAAGCCGGCTCCCTGGTCGCGCACCTCCAGAATGAGCGGTCCGCTGTCCCAGCGGGCATCCACGGCCACCATGCGGCATGCCACCTCGGGCCGAGCCAGCGCCTCCCGCACGGCTGCATAGAAGCTGTTATAACCTTCCGCATTGTCGGAGGGACCGCGCCGGATGCCCAGATTTCCATGGATAATGGCGTTAATCAGCGCCTCATGGACCGCCAACTCCACCTCTGGCCGCCGCAAGTGACCCAGGGCGCCATGCGCGACAAGCCAGTCGCATAGAAGCACGGCCACATCGAGGGAAAACGCGGCTTCGGTCGTCAGGCAGAGGACCAAGCGGGTGCCGCCCTGCTGGCCGGCATCCAGCAGGTCGGCCCGATCCAGCCAATCGGGCACCTCGCCCTGCCCGTCCAATTGCAGGAAGCACCATGCTCCCGCTTCAAAGGCCGCTCGGACAGTCGCTGCATCCGCGCGCGACGAAACATGGATGTCGGCCATGCGCCCGCATGCCGATGCAACCGGAACACCAAGCTGATCGGCCACCCGCTCCAGATGGTCGGGGGCGATATCGATCCCGGCGAGAGCGGAGCCAGATGATGTCACGATCCGGTCCATCCCCTCAGTCGCGCACCAGGAACAACGTGTCGAACTTTGCGATCTGCAGCACCCGGCGCACACTGCCCGTCGCGCCCCGCAGTTCGATCTCCACATTCCGCGGCATAGCGATGTCCCGGGCGATCAGGAACATGCCGAGCCCGGAACTGTCGATGAAGTCCAGCCCCGCCAGATCAAAGATGCAACGCGATCCGTGCATCTTCTCCATACTGTCGATTACGGAGCGGAACCTGTCATGGTCCACCAGGGTCATACGTCCGGAGAAGTTGACCACAATCCCGCCATCGATCTCTTGGACTGAATAGTCCATTACCCTCTCCGTGGAGAATCACTCGAACAGATTATCGATGGCCGACTGGTCGAGCGGGACCGGGGTGGCTCCACCAGCATTGCGGCTTTTTCCATCCTGTTTCGCTAGCGCAGCTCCGTTCATCAGCGCGTCGACATCATCCTGACCGATTCCATTGCTGCTTGGGCCATTGAGAAGATGCGCATCCGGACGGCTGTCACCGGGTTCCGCCTGTACCGGGACAACACTCCCGGACTCGGCCGCCCACAGGTTCATCATCGCAGCGACGCGCTGCTCGACATAACGGAGCGCACCGACGACCTTGCCGGTGCGCTGTCCCGTCAGATCCTGGAAGGAGCAGGCTGTGAAGATCTCCGTGACCTCGGCCTCCATGGCGGCACACAACTCCGGATCGGTTCCGATGCAGCGAGCGCGCGCCAGAAGCTCCATGAGCCTCTCCGCGGATTGAAGAATATCGAACGAGGCCCGCTCGGTCGTACTGACGATGGCGTCCAACTCGTGAGTTGCGATCATCAGCCTGTTGCTGTCGGCGTTCTTCGGCTGAAGGGCGGCAACTTCCCGGCGGGCTTGCTCGATCGTTGCCGCCATTTCCAGCAACTCGCGCCGCAGTACGTCGGCGCGGCTTGCCGACGTCAAAAGCATGGCCTGTTCATCGTACAGACGGCGCATATCCGAGAGGGCAGTCGCCAACTGGGTCTGTCCGACTTCTCCCGCACGCCGAGCATGCTCCCGCAGGAAGTCCAGGCCGCTATCCAGCCGGGCAATCCGGTCGAACATGGCGGTGTAGTCTTCTTCGCTGAGCCTTGCCGTTCCCATGTGCGACACGATCAATTCCCCATCCAGCCCCGGTCTGCGGAACCTTCGCGGCCCCATCATGCAGACAAGCACAGTAACACTTTCGGAAGGGGAACCCAATCGGTCTGCGCGTCACTTCCTCCCGCCGAACGGGAGGATATCCGGAGAACTCGCCGCGATGCCCGCTTCGCCGTGCATCAATCGTTGCCGGAAAAATTGCTCAGTTGCGCGAAAGGAGCAGGTAACGATTCGCTTGCACGCAGATCTTTCAGGAACATTTCAAGATCGGCTTGCTCGCTGGGGCTCGCATCCTTGTAGACGCGGGTATGGCGCAACGCTTCCAGCAGGTCATCCCGGTGCTGCCCGGTGGTACTCTCGCCTGGGTGGAGCGTAAATGCCATCCTGCACCTCCGTCCCTATTTTGATAGGGGCAGTGGCGTCGAACGAAAACAACGCAAACGAGGTGCACTAATACTTATGGACGAAGCTTGGCGGCGCAAATGTAGGTATTTGCATAGGCGAGAGCTCCCCAAGCTCGGTAATCTTTTGTAGGTGCGTGTCTGCACTGGCACGATTATCCAGCTGCACGAAGCGGACCGTTCTGCATAAGCCGACGGCTGGCCGGCCACGGTGATCGGACCAGTACCAGAGCATCAAGGACTTACTTGATACCATGGCTCCCCGCCCAAGAATGCAGCCCGGATTCCGGACAGAGGCTGAACTCTGCGAAGCCTTTGTCGCTGTAGTCGGCCCTGACTGGGTTTCCTATCCGGAAACCGCAGGCTGGGACATCCTGCTCGTCCATCGAGCCACGGGTTCTCAGATCGGCATTCAGGCTAAGTTGAAGCTGAACGCAAAGGTGCTTCTCCAGAGCTGCGAGGAGTCCTACCGCCTGATCGACGCTCCTGGTCCCGACTACCGGGCTGTTCTGGTGCCCGCCGGAAGCAGCGTGGATCTGGCCAGACTGGCGGCTTATGTCGGGCTCACCGTGCTCCAGATGGAAGCCCCCGATCAGGCGGGGGCCATCCGGCCGCCTTTCAGCCCCAACCTTCCCGGCCTGACCTCACGTCACCTCAACCCACATTGGCATGAGCTGCTGCCGATGAGCCGGTGCGAACTTCCGGAATATGTTCCAGACGTGAGGGCTGGCGCACCCGCTCCTCTCGCCCTTACGGCTTGGAAGATTAAAGCTATCAAGGTGGCGCTTCTGCTGGAGGCGCGAGGCTACGTCACCCGGGCCGACTTCAAGCGGATGCAGATCGATATCCGGCGCTGGATTACCGGCAAGCGCACTTGGCTGCGGGCAGGTGAACAGGGATTCGTCCGCGGTCCCGGCTTCCCCGACTTCCGCGGCCAGCACCCTGTCAACTGGGAGCAGATCAAAGCCAATATGCCGAAGTGGGCGCCGTCGAACGCCGCGTCGGGATGAGCGTTGAGCTGAAATCGGATGAGAACGCCCCCACCTCAGAACGGGATGACCGCCGGTGGGACAATCTGGGCCAAAAAACCCTTATAAATCAATGGCCCTCTACACGGATGGTGATCCCGCTGGGACTCGAACCCAGGACCCCATGATTAAAAGTCACGTGCTCTACCGGCTGAGCTACGGGATCGATCCGGTCTGTAGAGGGGCCGGAACATAGGGAGGCGGATTGCCTGCGTCAACCGGCAATGCCGCCATTCCCATGCACCTTTTGTTTATTCCGCCTGCTGTTCCGCAGCGAAGCGGTCGGCAAGCCGCTGAGACACCCGCGGGCTGACAAATTGGCTGATATCGCCGCCAAGCCGCCCGATCTCTTTCACGAAGCGGGAGGAGATGAACTGATGACGCTCGGACGCCATCAGGAATACCGTATCCACCTGAGGGTTCAGGCGAGCATTCATGCCGGCCATCTGGAATTCATATTCGAAATCCGATACGGCGCGCAGTCCACGCACGATGATCTGCGCCCCAGTTTCTACCGCGAACTTCATCAGAAGGCTGTCGAACGACCGGACCTCCACTTTCGCCTTCTGGTCCGGCATCGCTGCGAGTTCCTCCCGCACCATCTCGACCCTCTCCTCCGTGGAGAAGAGCGGGCCCTTTCCCGCATTGCGGGCCACCCCGATGATGAGGTGGTCCACGACTCGGCAGGCGCGCTGGATGATGTCGAGATGCCCGTTGGTGATCGGGTCGAAGGTTCCGGGGTAGACCCCGACGCGGTGATGACCGGTCATCCCTGCTTCCTTCCGATCATTCAGCTTCGGGCGCTTCGGGCGACGGCGCGGCGTCACCGCCGTTCTCACCCGCATCGCCGTTGCCGTTCTCGCCATTTGTCTCCTCGGCCAGCCGGGCGACGGAGACGACACGCTCCTCTGGAGCGAGCCGGAACAACGTCACCCCCAGGCTCTTGCGGGCGGTCAGGCGTATGTCGTGGACCGGCATGCGAATCACCTGCCCGCCGTCGCTCACCATCATGACGTTGTCTGATTCGTCGATGGGGAACACGGCTGCGATGGCGCGGTTCCGCTTGCTCATATCCATGTTCCAGAAGCCCTGGCCGCCGCGCCCGGTCACCCGGTACTCGTAGGCCGAAGACCTCTTGCCGAAGCCCTGTTCGGAGACACAGAGGATCACCTCCTCCCGTGCCTGCATTTCGGAGAACTGCTCCGGGGACAGGATGATGTTGGTCTCGACGGGCTCAGCCTCGACATCGGCCGGCTCATCTGTATCCACCTGCTCGCCCAGCGCACGGCGCAGTTCACGGGCCTGTTTCAGGTAGGCCGCCCGCTGCTCCACCGTGTATTCGGTGTGGCGCAGGATGGACATGCCGATAACCTCGTCAGCCTCTTCCACCAGCTTGATACCGCGGACGCCGGTGCTGGTGCGGCCGCTGAAGACGCGGATGTCGGTGACGGGGAATCGGATGCAGCGGCCCCGGCGGGTCGCCAGCAGAACGTCGTCCTGTTCGCTGCAAGGACGCGCCGCGATCAGCCGCTCGCCCTCTTCCTCCAGCTTCATGGCGATCAGGCCGTTGGAGCGGATATTGGCGAAGTCGGACAGGCGATTGCGCCGCACGCCGCCTCTGCTCGTGGCGAACATGACGTGCAGGTCGCCCCAGCTCTCCTCATCCTCCGGCATGGGCATGACGGTCGTGATGAAGTCGCCTTCCTGCAACGGCAGCAGGTTGACCAGCGCCTTGCCACGGGTCTGCGGCGTACCCTGCGGCAGACGCCAGACCTTGAGCGTGTAGACCATGCCGCGGTTCGTGAAGAACAGCATGGGCGTATGGGTATTGGCGACGAACAGATCGCTGACCGTGTCCTCCGCCTTCAAATTCATGCCGGCCCGCCCCTTACCGCCGCGCGCCTGCGCCCGGTATGTCGAGACCGGAACCCGCTTGATGTAGCCGCCCTGGGTGACCAGAACGACCATGTCCTCGCGCTGGATCAGGGCTTCGATGTCGGACTCGAACTCCAGATCCTCGATCTGGGTGCGGCGCGGATTACCGAACCGCTCCTTCATGTCCACCAGCTCGCCGCGCATGATCTCCAGCAGCAGTCCGCGGTCGGAGAGGACACGCAGGAAGTATTTGATCTGGTCGACGACCTGCCCAAGCTCCTCGCCGATCTTGTCCCGCTCCAGCCCAGTCAGGCGGTGCAGGCGCAAATCCAGGATGGCGCGCGCCTGCACTTCCGACAGACGGTAGGTGTTGTTTGCCGAAAGGCCGCGGCCGGGCTCGTCGATCAGTTCGATCAGCGGTGCAACATCGAGGGCGGGCCATTCCCGCGCCATCATCTCTTCACGGGCGCTGGCCGGGTCGGGCGCCCTGCGGATCAGGGCGATCATCTCGTCGATGTTCGCCACCGCCACGGCCAGACCCACCAGGGTGTGCGCCCGCTCCCGCGCCTTGCCGAGCTCATACTCGGTGCGGCGGGTGATGACCTGTTCACGGAAGCGGACGAAGGCGGCGATGATGGACTTCAGGTCCAGCAGTTCCGGCCGTCCGCCATTCAGCGCCAGCATGTTGACGCCGAAGCTGGTCTGCAGCGGGGTATAGCGGAAGAGCTGGTTCAGAACCACGTCGGCCACGGCGTCGCGCTTCAACTCGATCACGACGCGGACACCGTCACGGTCCGACTCGTCGCGGACATCGCTGATGCCCTCGACCAGCTTCTCGTGCACGACCTCGGCGATGCGCTCTTGCAGCTTCGCCTTATTGACCTGATACGGGATTTCGGTGACGACGATGGCCCAGCGATCCTTGCGAATCTCCTCCACATCCGTCTTGGACCGCATGATGACGGAGCCGCGGCCGGTGTGATAGGCGCTACGGATGCCGCTACGGCCCAGAATCAATGCGCCGGTCGGGAAATCCGGGCCCGGAATGATGTCGATCAGCTCATCAATGCTGATCTCCGGATTGTCGATATAGGCGCAGCAGGCATCGATCACCTCCCCCAGATTGTGGGTGGGGATGTTCGTTGCCATGCCGACGGCGATACCGCCGGCGCCGTTGACCAGCAGGTTCGGGAACTTGGCCGGCAGAACGGTCGGCTCCTCCACCGACTCGTCATAGTTCGGCTGGAAATCGACTGTTTCCTTGTCGATATCGTCCAGCAGGAACTCCGCCGCCTTGGACAGACGCGCCTCGGTGTAGCGCATCGCCGCCGCAGGATCGCCGTCCATGGAGCCGTAATTGCCCTGGCCATCGATCAGCATCAGCCGCATCGAGAAGTCCTGCGCCATGCGGACCATGGCGTCATAGATCGCGCTGTCGCCGTGCGGATGGTACTTACCCATCACATCGCCGACGATACGGGCGGACTTCTTGTAGGATTTGGTGCTGTCGTACCCGCCTTCCTTCATCGCATAGAGGATGCGGCGGTGAACGGGTTTCAGGCCGTCACGCACATCCGGGAGGGCGCGGCTCACGATCACGCTCATGGCGTAATCGAGGTAGCTGCGCCTCATCTCGTCTTCGATGGTGACGGGCGCGATATCGGACGGGGTCGGGGTCGGGGAAGTCACCACAAAGGGCTCAATCGTCTGCGGAAGTCAAAAAAGCCCGGCACCACGAGCACGCGCGTGCTGGTCGGTACCGAGCCACGGAAATATGTAGCATCTTTCGGAGCTTTAAACAACGTAACGGGCCTGAACCCGCTACACCTTGCGGCCCAACCACCAGAACCGTCCAGACAGGATTGCCACCGATACCATGCTGGCGATGAATATCCCTTCGAACAGTCCCAGCACGCCCCGCCCCGCCCAGATGCCGAGGCCGTAAGCCACAGGCATCATGACAGCGTAATAGCTGACGAAGTGCAGCACGGTCGGCACCCAGGCGTCGCCCCTGCCGCGCAACGCCTGCGCCATCACCACCTGCCCGCCGTCGGCCACCAGAATCCAGGCGCTGAAGGCCACCACGGGGGCGACTACGGCGATCAGCCTGTCCTCCGTGGCGAACGCCATCGCGATTTCCTCCGGCCAGACCGCGAAGATCAGCCCGACGACGCTGAGGAGCGCAGCCGTTACTCCAAGGCCGGTCCAGCCTGCCAACTGGGTGTTCCGCCGATCCCCGGTGCCGTACGCATTGCCCACCAGAACCGCAGTGGCGGAAGCCAGCCCCAATGCCGCCATGAAGGGCAGCGCAATCAGGTTCAGCCCGACTGTATAGGCGCCCAGTGCCAACGGTCCGATCAACCCCGCAAAAAGGGTCAGCGCCGCGAAGGCCGACGCCTCCAGACCGTTGCTGGCCCCTGCTGCCATGCCGAGGTGACGTTGCTCCCGCGCTGGCCACCAGGGCCGCACCCCGCCGGAGCGGACGCCGTACCGGTCCCGGTCCGCCATCCGCCAGACATAGAGCAGCAGGCCAATGGCGGTGACCCAGCGGATGATCGTCGTGGCCCAGGCCGAGCCTTCCGCGCCCATGGCAGGAAGGCCCAGGCCGCCGAACACCAGAATCCAATCCAGGAAAAGGTTGAGTATGTTGGCCAGGACAATGGTCACCATGCCGGGCACCGGCCGCTTCAGCCCTTCCAGGAAAAAGGTCGTCGTGAAGAACAGGGCCGCGCCCGGCATCCCCAAGCCATAGATCAACATGACTTCGGCGCCGCCCGCGGCCAGATCCGGTTGTTGGCCCGTCAGAAGAAAGAACGGTTCTGCAAACAGACACAGAGCCGCCATGACGCTTCCCAGTGTGAGCGCATAAGGCAAGGAGCGCCGCCAGAACAGGCCGGCCTGCTCCTCCTTCCCGGCTCCCGTTGCCTGGGCGGTCAGCACGATGGTACCCAGCAGCAGGCCTGCCAGGACTGCCAGCATCACGCCCTGTGGCGCGCCCAGCCCCAGATACGCAAGTTCCAGCGCGCTGAACCGGCCCACGAACAGCGTATCCGCCACGGCCATGGTCATCTGACCGGCGCGGGCGATCATTACCGGAACCGCCAGGGCAAGCAGTGCCATGGCATGGCCCCTCAGCCGGATCGCTGTCGAACTGTTTTGGGTCTGGAGCGCAGGCATGGGAAATCATCCGGGGTCGGAATGGTTGAGGACCATCCTCCAGGAACCGGTACTCCGTCAAGAACGGCTGCCGTCGGTCCTGCCTTGCAAACAGGACATCCGCGACCACGGACCTACACCGGAACCGATCACCGGATGAGAAGTTGAAATCAGACATATCCATGGGAACGAATGGAGCATTGCCATGGCCATTGCCCCGACCCCGCCGGGCAGTTCGCCGCCCGGTCAGACGGAACTGCCCCCTCCCGGAGATCAGCCGGTGCACCCGCCTGAACAGCCCGGTGAGACGCCGAGCCCTGACATGCCGCGACCGGCCAGCCCACCCGACGTGCCGACGCCAGGAACGCCAAGTCCGCGCGGCTGAAGATCACAAGCGGCGGACCACTTGGTGCTGCCGCTTGTGCCTGGACCAGCTTATTCCTTGATCGGAACGTCGCCGATGGCGACCTTGTCGAATCGCAGCCCCTCTTCCCTGGGGCCGGATATCTGCCGACCGGACGAATCGTAGCCCCGCTCAGCCAGGCGAAGCCCCTGGGGCTCGATGCTGGCCTGTATCAGCACATAATCCGCATCGCTGTAGGATGGCTTGCAGCCCATGCCCGGCGTACCCCCGGAAAAGGCGAATTCCTGCCGTCGTTGCAGCAGCAACTCGCATCCTTCCACCCGGGTCAGCCGCTCGGGCAGTACGGCCCGAATCTTCTCCGGCTCCCGCCAAGCGCCGGATACGGCCTCCGGGTCAGGCAGCGTATGGATGCGGATCTCCGTCCCACCCTTGTGAGGCTGGAACTTCAGCTGCCAGATTTCCTGGCGCGTCGGCTGGTTGGCTGCAGCAGCATCCGCTCGCTCCACATACATCCAGGGACCATCTGACCGTCCGGTCCAGATGGGTGTGATGCGCAGTAGCTCCGCCGGCCGCGCCGGGTCAGTGCTGGCCTGTCTCTCGGTGCTGTAGTTGCCCGTCAGTATCTTGGCCAGCGCTCCGGCGTCATCCGCCAAAGCCGACAGTGGAAATGCCAGCAGGGCGGCCAACAGGCCGCCCCCCAGCCAAGTGCGGCTTCCCGCCATCAGAACGGAATCTCGTCGTCCAGATCCTCGGTCGGAGCCGGGCGTCCGCCACCGCCGCCACCGCCACGCTGAGTGCCACCACTGCGCTGGCCGCCGCCATAGCCGCCACCGCCGCCGTAATCGCCGCCGCCATAGTCACCGCCGCGGTCCTCGTAGCCCCCGCCGCCACTGCCGCCACCGTAACCGCCGCCGCCGCCGCCGGCATTTTCACGCCCGTCGAGCAGCGTCAGCTCGCCACGGAACTGCCGGAGCACGACTTCGGTCGTGTACTTCTCCACGCCGGACTGGTCGGTGTATTTGCGGGTCTCAAGCTGGCCCTCGATATAGACCTTGGAGCCCTTGCGCAGATAGCGCTCGGCGATCTGGGCTAGATTGTCGTTGAAGATCACCACCCGGTGCCACTCGGTGCGCTCCTTGCGCTCCCCGCTGTTGCGGTCCTTCCAGCTCTCGGAGGTGGCGATGGACAGATTGCAGACCCTGCCGCCGCTCTGCATGTTCCGGATTTCCGGGTCCTTGCCCAGGTTTCCGACCAGGATGACCTTGTTGACGCTACCTGCCATGGGTCGTTCTTTCGCTCTCGTATCGTTCCGTTGCCAATCATCCGATGGCTGCGGCGACCTGGACCCTGGGCGTGCCGCCCTGTCGGGGTCCGTGGAAGCCGGCAGCCTACACGCTCCCGGCAACAAGGTGAACAGTCGGGAGACCTGCGCTCGGACAACGGCTGCCGCTCCACCGTTCCGACGTTGCGGAGACGACAGCCCTTCCTATCGCCCAGCTATATAGAACATTTGCAGAACATATGGAAGAGGGTTAAAACAACACACAACCACCCCTGCCGGCGCTTGACCATGTGCATTCGATAGGGCGTCATTCCGCGCAAGCAAGGGTGGGCGGGTTTCTCTTACCGGCTTTCCCTCCCATATTGCTCCGGCCGCGCTTCCCTTCCCTGCGGCGGACCCTGCGATACAGAACCAGCATGAACATGAAGTCGATCAGCGTCCGCGGGGCGCGCGAGCACAACCTCAAGAATGTCGATGTGGACCTTCCGCGAGACAGCTTGGTGGTGATCACTGGCTTGTCCGGCTCCGGCAAGTCGTCGCTGGCCTTCGATACGATCTATGCGGAGGGACAGCGGCGCTATGTGGAGAGCCTGTCCGCCTATGCCCGACAGTTCCTGGAACTGATGCAGAAGCCGGACGTGGACAGCATCGAAGGTCTGTCCCCCGCTATCTCCATTGAGCAGAAGACGACCAGCCGAAATCCCCGCTCCACCGTTGGCACGGTGACGGAGATTTACGACTATATGCGCCTGCTGTTCGCTCGGGTCGGCGTCCCCTATTCCCCGGTCACCGGACTTCCCATCGAAAGCCAGACGGTCAGCCAGATGGTGGACCGCATCCTGGCCATGGGCGAAGGGACCCGGCTCTACCTTCTTGCTCCCATCGCCCGCGGCAAGAAAGGCGAGTTCAAGAAGGAACTGGCGGAACTGCGCAAGCGCGGCTTCACCCGTGTGAAGATCAATGGGGAGATGTACGAGATCGAGGATGCTCCCAGCCTCGACAAGAAACTGAAGCACGACATCGAAGTGGTCGTGGACCGCATCGTGGTCCGTCCCGACCTGGGCAACCGCTTGGCCGATTCGGTCGAGACCGCGCTGGAGCTATCCGACGGGCTGCTGTTCGCGGAGAATGCGGATGGCGGGGCCCGCACGGTCTTTTCCGCCAAGTTCGCCTGCCCGGAGAGCGGCTTCACCATTGAGGAAGTCGAACCTCGCCTGTTCAGCTTCAACAATCCCTTCGGCGCCTGCCCGGCCTGTGACGGGCTGGGCGAGAAGCTCTATTTCGACCCCATGCTGGTGGTTCCGGATGAGCGGCTGAGCCTCAAGGAAGGCGCTGTCGCACCCTGGGCCAACTCCACCAGCCAGTACTATTTCCAGACGCTGGACAGCATCGCCCGCCACTTCAAGTCCAGCGTGGACAAGCCCTGGAAGGACCTGCCGGAGCAGGTGCGCGACACCATCCTGTTCGGGTCCGGCGGTAAGCCCATCACGATGCGCTATGACGACGGGCTGCGGTCCTATGAGACCAATAAGCCGTTCGAGGGCGTGGCCCGCAATCTGGAGCGCCGCTGGAAGGAAACCGAAAGCGCCTGGGTCAAGGAGGAGTTGGGCAAGTATCAATCCGCTCAGCCTTGCGAGGCCTGCGGTGGTGCCCGCCTGAAGCCGGAGGCGCTGGCGGTGAAGATCAATGGGCTGAACATCGCCCAGGTCTCCGCCATGTCCATCCGCCAAGCGGCCGACTGGTTCTCCGGCCTGAATGAGCGCCTGACCCAGAAGCATCAGGAAATTGCCGCCCGAATCCTGAAGGAAATCAATGAGCGGCTGGGGTTCCTTAACAATGTGGGTTTGGACTACCTGGCCTTGAACCGCGCGTCCGGAACCTTGTCCGGCGGCGAGAGTCAGCGCATCCGACTCGCCTCCCAGATCGGATCTGGTCTGACAGGTGTGCTTTATGTCCTTGATGAGCCCTCGATCGGTCTGCACCAGCGCGACAATGACAGGCTCCTTGCCACGCTGAAGCGTCTGCGCGATATCGGGAATACCGTGGTCGTGGTCGAGCATGACGAGGATGCAATCCGACAGGCCGACTATCTGGTCGATATGGGTCCGGGCGCCGGTGTCCATGGCGGCACTGTCGTGGCCGCGGGCACGCCGGCGGAGGTGCAGCAGCACCCGGACAGCATCACCGCCCAGTACCTGTCCGGCCGCAAGTTCATCCCCGTCCCGGCGCAGCGCCGCCCAGGCCATCCCGGCCAGTTCCTTGAGGTGACCGGCTGCCGCTCCAACAATCTGAAGAATGTCAGCGCCAGGATTCCGCTTGGCACCTTCACCTGTGTGACCGGCGTGTCCGGCGGCGGCAAATCCACACTTGTGATCGAGACCCTCTATAAGTCGCTGGCCAAGCGTCTGATGGGGGCTCGCGAGCATCCGGCCGAGTTCGACTCGCTCTACGGTCTTGAGAACCTGGACAAGGTCATCGACATTGACCAGTCCCCGATTGGCCGGACTCCGCGTTCGAATCCAGCCACTTACACCGGCGCCTTCACCCCAATCCGCGACTGGTTTGCCGGATTGCCGGAGGCGAAGGCCCGCGGCTACGGTCCTGGCCGCTTCAGCTTCAACGTGAAGGGCGGTCGTTGCGAGGCCTGCCAGGGCGACGGGGTCATCAAGATCGAGATGCACTTCCTTCCGGACGTGTACGTGACCTGCGACGTCTGCCATGGCAAGCGCTACAACCGCGAAACGCTGGAGGTCATGTACAAGGACAAGAGCATCGCCGATGTCCTTGAAATGACAGTGGAAGAGGCTGCTGATTTCTTCCGCGCCGTACCGTCGATCCGGGACAAGATGGATACGCTGGCCCGGGTCGGCCTTGGTTACGTGAAGGTCGGCCAGCCGGCCACGACCCTGTCGGGCGGCGAGGCGCAACGTGTGAAACTCGCAAAGGAACTGTCTCGCCGCGCCACCGGCCGCACCCTCTATGTTCTGGATGAGCCAACCACTGGCCTCCATTTCGAGGATGTCCGTAAGTTGCTCGAAGTGCTGCAGGCGCTGGTGGACCAGGGGAATACGTTGGTCGTGATCGAGCATAATCTGGAGGTGATCAAGACCGCCGACTTCATCCTCGACCTCGGTCCCGAGGGTGGCTCGGGCGGCGGCGAGATCGTCGCTTCCGGCACTCCGGAGCAGGTCGCCGACAGCCCCCGCAGCTATACCGGTCAATATCTCCGGCCCTACCTGACGGTGAAGCCAAAGGCGAAGAAGCGGGCGTAAACCGTTGCCACCGCAACCCTCCCACTGCATTCCGGGAGGGTTGCGAAGATGTGAGATGTCGATGGCCGCATATGCTTCATCCTTGCGTCATGTCTGCGGCCTACGGCCGCTTGCGTCCGTCACACAATGCTGGCGCGCGTTCGCCGCTCTGTTCGGGGCTTGGCGGTCGGCGTAATACGCTGGAGCGGGCTCGCCACGCCGCTTTTTCACCGCTATGATTTGGACATGTCCGACCGCCCCTCCGTCTTTCCGTGGTCCGCTTGGGCGGTCCATCTCCTGACTGCGACAGGCGCCATCTGGGCGCTGCTCGCCCTTATCGCCGTGATCGAGGGTGATGCGCGGCTGTGCTTCTTCTGGCTGGGCGTCGCGCTGATCGTGGACGGCATCGACGGGCCGCTGGCGCGATGGGCGCATGTGAAGACGCGGGTAAAGCAATTCGATGGCGCGGCACTGGATCTGATCGTCGATTACCTGACCTATGTCTTCGTTCCGGTCATGTTCGTGTGGCAATTCGACATGCTGCCGCAGAACCTTGAACTGCTTGGATGCTCCCTGATCCTGTTGAGCTCGCTCCACCTCTTCGCCAAGCTGGATATGAAGAGCGACGACAACCATTTTGTCGGGTTCCCCGGCATCTGGAACGTGGCGGTGCTCTATTTCTTCATCCTGGAAACCGCCTCCTGGACGAATGCGGCGCTCGTGGTGGTTCTCATCGTTCTGACCTTCGTGCCGGCGAAGTTCGTCCATCCCTTCCGGGTGGAGCGGTTGCGGCGGGTGACCATCCCGATGTCGGTAATCTGGATCGTGGCGGTGGTCGCCCTGGTTTATGCACATCAGGAATCGCCGGCCTGGGCCTGGAGCCTGCTTGGCCTAAGCAGCCTGTGGTTCGCGGGCATCAGCCTGTGGCGCACGCTACGCGCCTGAAATCCCGTCAACACAGCCTTAATCATGCCCTCCGACCTGTGTTAGCCTCCACCATTCAGGAGAGGCTTCCCTAGGGAGAGCGCATAACATGAAGATCAGGACGTCCTTCCTCGCTCTGGCCGCGTTGGCTGCGGTGAGCGCAGCTCCGGCTCAGGCGGAGACCGTTGTGGGGCTGGGCGCCCCGCTGACCGGTCCCAATACCGTGTTCGGGGAGCAGATGCGCCGCGGCGCCGATATGGCGGTGAAGGACATCAACGCCAAAGGCGGCGTGCTCGGCGAACAGCTCCGCCTCGTCCAGGTAGATGATGCATCCAACCCTAGCCAGGGCGTTGCCGTGGCGAACCGTCTGGCGACAGACGGGGCGGTGGCCGTGTTCGGCCACTTCAACTCCGCAGTCTCGATCCCGTCTTCGGTGGTCTATGCGGATGAGGGATTGCTGATGATCAGCCCGGCATCCACGAACCCGCAGCTCACCGAACAGGGGCTGGATACCGTATTCCGCACCTGTGGCCGGGATGACCAGCAGGGCGACGTGGCAGCGAAGTATCTGCTGAAGAATCACGCCAACGACAACATCGCCATCATCCACGACCAGACCACCTACGGCAAAGGTCTGGCCGACGCTACCAAGGCGGCCCTGAACGCGGGCGGCAAGGACGAGGCGATGTATGACGCCGTGAATGTCGGCGACCGCGACATGTCCGCCCTGATCACCAAGATGCAGGACCAGGGCATCAATGTGGTCTATTTCGGCGGCCTGCATACCGAGGCCGGCCTCCTGGTGCGCCAGATGGCCGACAAGGGCATGAAGGCGACATTCATGTCGGGCGACGGCACGGTGAACCAGGAGTTCTGGAACATCACCGGCCCCAGCGGCGAAGGCGCCCTGGTTACGTTCGGCCAGGATTACCGCGACACGCCGGCCGCTGCGGACGTGGTGAAGCGTTTCCGGGAGCAGGGCTTCGAACCGGAAGCCTACACCCTCTATACCTATGCCGCCGTGCAGGCATGGGCGAAGGCCGCGGAGAAGGCCAAGAGCGTGGAAGGTGAGGACGTGGCGGAAGCGCTGCGCGACGGCAGCTACGACACGGTGATCGGTCCACTTGCCTTCGACGAGAAGGGCGACCGTAAAGAGACGGACTACATCGTCTATCGCTGGTCCAACGGTACCTACGCGCCGCTGAAGCAGTAATCGGGCGTCAACGCTGCGACGGAAGCGCCGCCGGGGAAGGTTCCCGGCGGCGTTTTCGATTCAGGGCGGCTCTTGCCACCCGCCCCGCTCCCGGCGCATCCTCCACCCTTAGAACGATAAGCCTTCGGGACGGAAGAAGCGCATCATGGACACGCACCACCTCGGCAACTCGCCCGCAAGCCGGGACAAGGCCTACCACCTGCATCCCTATACGAACCTGAAGGCGCATGAGAGCGCAGGCCCCTTGGTCATCGCCAAGGGCGAAGGCGTCACCGTCACGGACGAGACGGGCAAGAGCTACATCGAGGGGGTGGCAGGGCTCTGGTGCACGTCGCTGGGCTTCAACGAACTGCGCCTGATCGAGGCCGCGGTGCGGCAGATGAAGACCCTGCCCTTCTATCACGCCTTCGCCCACAAATCGCATGAGCCGGCCATCGACCTTGCAGAGAAGCTGATCGAGCTGGCGCCTGTGCCAATGAGCAAGGTGTTCTTCGCCTGCTCCGGCTCTGAGGCGAACGACACGGCCGTGAAGCTGGTCTGGTACTATAACAACGCGCTCGGCCGGCCGCAGAAGAAGAAGATCATCGCCCGCACCAAGGGCTATCATGGGGTCACCGTCGCCGCGGCCAGCTTGACCGGGCTGCCGAACAACCACCGTGATTTCGACCTGCCGATCTCCGGCATCCTGCATACCGACTGCCCGCACTGGTATCGCTTCCATGAGGAGGACGAGACGGAGGAGCAGTTCGCGAGCCGTCTGGCCGACAATCTGGAGCAGTTGATCCTGCGCGAAGGGCCCGAGACCGTGGCCGCCTTCATCGCCGAGCCAGTGATGGGCGCCGGCGGCGTGATCCTGCCGCCAGCAACGTATTTCGAGAAAATCCAGGCGGTACTGGCCAGGTACGATGTGCTGCTGATCGCGGATGAGGTGATCTGTGGCTTCGGGCGCACTGGCAACATGTGGGGCAGCCAGACCTATGGCATGCGACCCGACATCGTCACTTCTGCCAAGGCCCTGACCTCCGCCTACCTGCCCCTGTCCGCCGTTCTGGTGAATGAACGCATCTACCAGGCCTGTGTGGCGGAATCCGAGAAGATCGGCGTCTTCGGTCACGGCTACACCTATTCCGGCCATCCGGTCAGCTGCGCCGTCGCTCTGGAGACGCTGCGGATCTACGATGATCGCGACATCCTGGGCCATGTCCGCGCACTCGCCCCTCGGATGCAGGAGGGACTGCGCCGGTTCAGGGATCACCCGCTGGTGGGAGAGGTACGCGGCGTCGGCCTGATCGGAGGGATCGAGCTGGTCTGGGACAAAGCTGCGCGCACGACATTCGACCCGAAGTTGACTGTCGCGGCCAAGCTGGTGCAGTTCGCCCATCAGCACGGCGCCATTCTGCGCCCCATCGGCGATACGGTAGGCTTCTCCCCCCCGCTGGTCATCTCCGCCGACGAACTGGACGAGCTGCTGGCCCGTTTTGGACGCGCCTTGGACGATACGACGGACTGGCTTGTGCGCGAGGGGCATTGGCGGGGATGAGCCGCAGGGCCAGCGGGCGATCCGATCTTGGCCTAATGATGAATTGACTGAAATCAATGCCGCGTGCCGTATATGGGGTAAGAATGGTTACGGTACGGGGAGGGTTGCGCGACACGGTGCCGCGCATCGCTTCGGGTCCGGCCGCCGGTAGTCTACATAGCATGTGGACATCCAGCCGTGTCGGATAGACACTGTTCAGCCCACGATGGAAGCACGCCCGATGGACTACGAGAGCTTCTTCAAGAGCCAGATCGATGGCCTCCGCCGCGAAGGCCGCTATCGGGTGTTCGCCGATCTTGAGCGCCGGGTTGGCGAGTTTCCGACGGCTTCCTTCTTCCCGGAACCGGATTCTCCGGCCCGGGACGTGACGGTGTGGTGCTCCAACGACTATCTCGGCATGGGCCAGAACCCGGTCGTCATCGGCTCGATGATCGAATCGCTGCACAAGTGCGGCGCCGGAGCCGGCGGCACCCGGAACATCTCCGGCACCAACCACTATCATGTGCTGCTTGAGAAGGAGCTTGCCGACCTGCATCGTAAGGAGGCCGCGCTGCTCTTCACCTCCGGCTACATCAGCAACGAGGCGACGCTCAGCACCCTGCCCCGCCTGCTGCCGGACTGCGTGGTCTTCTCCGACGCGCTCAACCACGCCTCCATGATCGAGGGCATCCGCCATAGCGGGGCCAAGAAGCACATCTGGCGCCACAATGATGTGGAGCATCTGGACGAGCTGCTGTCGCGCTATCCGAAGAACCAGCCCAAGCTGGTTGCGTTCGAGAGCGTCTATTCCATGGATGGCGACATCGCCCCGATCGCGGAAATCTGCGACGTGGCCGATAAGCACGGCGCCATGACCTACCTGGATGAGGTTCACGCCGTCGGCATGTACGGCAAGCGCGGCGCCGGCGTTGCGGAGCGCGACGGCGTCATGGATCGGCTGACCGTGATCGAGGGTACCTTGGGCAAGGCCTTCGGCGTCATGGGCGGCTACATCACCGGCTCGGAAGCGCTGGTGGACTGTGTCCGCAGCTTCGCCTCCAGCTTCATCTTCACCACCTCCCTCGCCCCAGTCCTGGCTGCCGGCGCGCTTGCCTCCGTCCGTTTCCTTAAGGAGCATGACGAGCTGCGCCAGAAGCATCAGGAGCGGGCGCGCCGGTTGAAAACCCTGCTGGCCTCCGCCGGCCTGCCGGTGATGCCGAGCGTCAGCCACATCGTGCCGGTGCTGGTGGGCGATCCGCGCCTGTGTAAGCAGGCCAGCGACGACCTGCTGACTCGTCACAACATCTATGTCCAGCCGATCAATTACCCCACCGTTCCGCGCGGAACGGAGCGGCTGCGCATCACCCCGACGCCGTTCCACGACGATGCCCGGATGGAGCATCTGGTGGAGGCGCTGCTGGATGTCTGGAGCCGGCTGGAGATCAAGCGGCTCGCCGCCTGATCCGTCCTGCCGCTGGAACATTGAAGAAGAACGCCCCGACCTCACGGTCGGGGCATTTCCATATCCGCAGCACCGGTCGACGCTCGTATTACTCGGCGCGGTTGGCCGACTCCGCCGTATCGCCCGGAAGTTCGATCTGATTGCGGCTGACCGCCACCCGCATTTCCTTCGTGCCGGTGTTGATGGCCGCTACTTGGTCGAACGGGATTTCGTACCGGGCGCTGCCCATGCCAAGGATGCCGCCGCCGGTCGAGACCACGAGTTGCTCAACGGCGCCGGTCTCCAGATTGATGATCAATCCTTCGACCTTCCCGAACTTCTCGGCATCCGCCAGATGGACCGTATATTCCGTCAGCTCATCGGCCGAAGCGCGTCCACTGCCGGTTGGCCCGACATTATCCGGGGCGATCTGACCCGGGAACATGCGCGGGTCCTGCTGGCTGGTCTCCGCGTTCGGATCGGCGCTACGAACGGCGCGGGCCGGATCACGGCCCTGCTCACTGGGGTCCGGCTGTCGCCGCTGATCTGAAGGCACCGGCATCTGTCCGAAGGAGTCCGTGCGGTTCCCCTGCGGCGGGCTCACGCCCGTTTCCTGCGTCCGGCCATCATGCTCACCGGCCTCATCACCCGTTCCAACTGCGGCATCCTCCGTGCCCGGCGGCTCGACGTCCGTCGTGCCCGGATCGTCCTGATCCGGAATTAGAGCGTTCGTAGCGGCCGTGGAGTCGGTTTCCCGCTGGGGCTGCTGGCTTGCTCCCTCGGTCTGTGCGAGGGCTGTGCCGGAAGCGAGCAGGAACATTGTAAGGATCGCAGTCGCAGGCATGCGGATCATGAGAAGACCTTCCGGTTCTTTGGATATGACGGCCTCGCGTCAGAGGACCGTGCGTCGCTGCCAGTAAAACAGCCACCGCGTTCCCTCGTTCCCATCGGTCGAAATCCATCGCGTACGGCGATGGCTGTCGCTATAGTGCCGCGCCGTTCCACTGCACGCCGCGTACTGCCGCTATCTGAAGGTCAGTGATGAAGCCGATCCGCCTTGTGCCCGAAAACACCGATATCGATTTCGCGCGCCTGCGCTTCTTCGGGCTGCTGGTCTCGGCAATTCTCATTCTCGGGACTGCGGTCGCCCTCGTCTGGCCCGGGCTGAACCTTGGCATCGACTTCAAGGGCGGCATCCTGATGGAGATTCGGGCGGAGCAGCCGATTGATGTTGGGCAGCTCCGCGGCAACCTGAATGGTCTCGGTCTCGGCGAGGTCCAGATCCAGCAGTTCGGCAGCCCCAATGATGCATTGGTCCGCATTGGCCAGCAGACCGGCGGCGATGCCGCCCAGAATGAGGCCGTGCAACAGGTGCGCGCCGCACTCGGCGATGGCTATGAATATCGCCGTGTAGAACTGGTGGGCCCCCGTGTCGGCGGGGAGCTTATGCGGGACGGCATCATCGCCACCGCTCTGGCGCTGCTGGCCATCGCCGCCTATGTGGCGTTTCGTTTCGAGTGGCAGTTCGGTGTCTCGGCCCTGTTGGCGACCTTTCACGACGTGTTCGTGACGCTTGGGCTGTTCTGCGTCCTTCAGCTTGAGTTCGACCTGACTGCGGTCGCGGCGCTGCTGACCCTTGCCGGCTATTCGATCAACGATACCGTGGTGGTGTTCGACCGCATGCGCGAGCAGATGCGCAAGCATAAGAGCGCGGATTTGAAAACCATCATCAACATGTCCGTGAACCAGACGCTGGGCCGCACGATCCTGACCAGCGGCACCACGCTTCTTGCTATCCTCCCGCTGCTGATGTTCGGGGGCAGCGCGCTTGCCAACTTCACCATCGCCCTGTTCTGGGGTATTCTGGTCGGCACCTTCTCCTCCGTCTATGTGGCTGGTGCGCTGTTGCTCTACCTGCCGCAAATCCGCCGCGGAGATAAGGAAGACAGGCCCGACGAGGAAGCAGCCCGGGCCTGACGCCGCCCTGTACCGGCCCCTGAACACCCCCATGCACACGGAGTGACCGGATCGACATGGTTCCGCAGGAACGAACCTCGGACATACTGATCCGGATTCTCGACGCCAGCGATCAGCCCCGGCTCACCATCGGCGAGTTCGTTGACAGGCTGGGCGACCGTGCATTCGGCATTCTGATTCTGCTTTTCGCGCTCCCCAACTGCGTCCCCGGTCCACCGGGGTTGGCGACGCTCACCGGCATTCCCGTCGTGTTCGTGGCCTGGCAGATGATGATTGGCCGTGATCGGCCATGGCTGCCCGGCTTCCTGGCCCGCCGCTCTTTTCCGAGAACCGACCTTCTCCGCGTCATGCGGGTCACCCAGCCCTATCTGCGGCGGCTGGAGAAGCTTTCAAAGCCACGCATGACCTGGATCATGCGTGGCGCGTGGGAACGGGCGCTCGGCATCGTACTCTTCATTCTCTCCATCGTCCTGACCGCGCCGATCCCCTTCGGCAATCTGTTCCCCGCCATCGCCATTGCAATCATCGCGCTCGGCCTGATGGAGCATGACGGCCTCACCCTGATCATCGGCTATGTGACCGGCTTTCTTTCGGTCGTGATCGCGATGACGGTACTCATCACCATCTTCGCCGTGGTCGGCGGCGTGGTGGAGCAGGTCACCTGAACGCCCCATCCGGGCGGAGGCTTGATCCGGCTTCCGGCGAAGCCCTAAACTCCTGCCGAGCCGCTCCCAACGAGACAGCCGGAAGACTCCGGCTCGCACGGGCGGCTGGAGGAATTCGCGATGACTGCGCCCGAGGGGCAGAACTGCATAGGGACCGGAGCGCCCCCGCAACGGACGATTCTGGTGGCGGACGATGAGCCGTTCATCCTCATGTCGTTGGAATTCCTTCTGCTGAAGGCCGGATTCCGGGTTCGCACCGCCTGTAATGGCAAGGAGGTGCTGCAGTCCATGGCGGACGAGGCCCCGGATCTGCTCCTCCTTGATGTCATGATGCCGGAGTTGGACGGATTCTCCGCCTGTCAGCAGATCCGCAGCAATCCGGCATGGTCGGACCTGCCCGTCATCATGCTGACTGCGAAGAGCCGTGAAGTGGACCGCCAGAAAGGCATGGCGCTGGGCGCGACAGACTATGTCGTGAAGCCGTTCTCCACCCGTGAGCTCGTGGAGAAAGTCCGGGGTCACCTCGACGGCAAGGCCCGGCTGGGAGCAACTGCATGAGCGGCCGGCGGCTGCCCGCGATCCTGTTCCTGGGCGCTGCAGCCATCGTGGCTGTTCTCCTGATCCTCATTCCAGGCTGGGTGGCAGGCAGCGTCGCTCCGGGCGCGGCCGCCGGCTGGGGCAGCGCCCTGATTGCCGCATGTGCCATTCTGCTCCTGTGGCTGGCTGTGGATCGGCTGATCCTGGGCAAGGCCCGCGCGCTGGCGGCGGAAGCATCCATGGTCACCGTCGGCAACGGGGCCGAGTTGATCCCCGAACAGTTCGGCCCGATCGCCCCCGTTGCCCACGCCTTCAAGGACATGGCGGGCCGGTTCAGGACCCTGCGCACCGATACCGACCGCCGTATCGCCGAGGCTACCCGCCGAGCCGATGAGCAAGCTGGCCAGTTCGCCGCTCTCTTGCGCGATCTGCACGAGGGCGTGCTGGTCTGCAATCTGAAGCACCAGATCCTTCTCTATAACGAGGCCGCTCGTGCTCTTCTCCAGGCTCCCGAGCTCGGGCTTGGCCGCTCTCTTGCGGGACTTGTGACCCGAGAGCCCGTCCAGCACACGCTGGAGCGTCTCACCCGCCGCGTTGCCGACGGGCGGCATCATACACATGTGGACGGCACCACCGCCGGCTTCGTGACCAGCACGGCGGACGGCCGGCTGTTACAGGGGCACATGGCCGTGATCCTGGCGGATGAACAACGTATAACCGGCTATGTCGTAACGTTGGACGATGCCACTCGTGAACTGGCGACGCTGGCGCGGCGCGACATGCTGCTACGGGCAGCGACTGAGGACGTACGCAGCCCGCTCACCAATCTTGCCGCTGCGGCGGAGATGCTGGAAGCCCACCCCGACCTGTCCCCGGATGAGCGGGCGAGTTTCGACAGGATCATCATCTCCGCATCCAGGCAACTGAACGCCAGCCTGGAGAGAATTACCACGGAATACCGGGCTGGAATTTCTGCTGCCTGGCCCATGGACGACATTCATACCGGCAATCTCTTCGCGTTGTTGGCAGAGCGGACGGCCCGGCGCGGCGGACCGGAAATCACGGTTACCGGCCTGCCCCACTGGCTGCATGGGGACAGCTACAGCCTTGTCGTCCTGCTCTCCCGCCTGTCCAACCGGATCTCGGCAGCGACCGGGGCAAAGTCGATGGACGTGTCGGCGGAGCCGGACCCCAAGGGACACTTCGTCTATGCCGACCTGTCCTGGAAGGGCGATCCCCTGCCCTCCGATGCGCTGGACACCTGGCGGTCTGAACCTCTCGCCGATGCGCTGGCCGGCCTCACCGTTGGTGACCTTCTGGACCATCATGGCAGCGATATGTGGAGCGAACGGGCGGCCCAGGGATGTTCGCGCCTGCGTCTGCCGCTGCCGCCCGCCCAGGAAGTCCATGGCCGCCGGACCACCCAGGTCACCCCCCGGCCGGAATTCTTCGATTTCGACCTTCTGCATCAGCCCTTGCAGGAAGGGGAACATGGCCGCACACGGCTGAAGGCCTTGTCTTTCGTCGTTTTCGATACCGAAACGACCGGGCTCGCTCCCAGCCAGGGCGATGAGCTTGTCTCTATTGCCGGCGTCCGGATCATCAATGGCCGCATCCTGACCGGCGAAACCTTTCAGAGTCTGATCAATCCCGGCCGTCCGATTCCCGCATCCTCCACCGCGATCCACGGGGTCACCGATGCAATGGTCGAAGGCGCGCCGAAGGCGGAGGACGTCCTGCCCCAGTTCCGGGCCTTTATCGGCGACAGCGTGCTCGTGGCCCACAATGCCGCTTTCGATCTCAAGTTCCTGAAGATGAAACAGAAGGCGGCGGGCGTTCTGTTCGACGTGCCAGTGCTGGATACAATGATCCTGTCCCGCCAGATTCAGGGCGAGGATGGTGACCATACGCTTGACGGGATCGCAGCCCGTCTGGGGCTTCCAATCATGGACCGGCATTCGGCCCTGGGCGATGCGCTGGCGACTGCAGCCATCTTCCTCCATTTCATCGATCTGCTCGAAGAACGCGGGATCGAGACGCTCGACGATGCCATCCGGCGTTCGAACATGGCCATGGAACTCATCGCGCGAGAGCGGCACTTCTGATACAGAACCTGCCGGCTGGCGCGAGGCTGTGATTTCCGGGCACCTGTCCGGTGCTTTGCGTAAGGCCCCGTGCCTTGCATTCCGCGGTTCAGGGCATTAGCTTCCCGGCCAACCGGACGCGATCCCACTCGTGCCCGCCTTCCCGCGCAGCCACATAACGGACAGGTCCGCGGCATGAAGTCCGCCGTCATCGTCTTTCCCGGATCGAACTGCGACCGCGACATCGCCGTGGCGCTCGAACGCGCGTCCGGGCGCAAACCCCACATCGTGTTCCACAAGGACACGGAACTGCCGGAAGTGGATGTGATCGCCGTGCCCGGCGGCTTCTCCTATGGCGACTATCTGCGCTGCGGCGCCATGGCGGCACACTCGCCGATCATGCGCACGGTGAAGGAGCGGGCGGCCAAGGGTGTCCGGGTGATCGGCATCTGCAACGGTTTCCAAATCCTGACGGAGGCCGGGCTGCTGCCGGGCGCACTGATCCGGAACAGAACGCTGAAGTATATCTGCAAGACGGTCGGGCTCAGGGTCGAACGCACGGACAGCGACTTCACCGCCGGATATGCCGAAGGCCAGACGATCGGAATTCCCGTCGGTCATGGCGAGGGCAACTATGTCGCCGACGAGGACACGCTGGACCGGCTGGAAGGCGATGGACGCGTGGCCTTCCGCTATATCGGCCCGGCCGGTGCGGCGGATGCGGAGGGCAACCCCAATGGCGCTGCCCGCAACATCGCCGGCATTTTCAATGAGACCCGCACGGTGCTGGGCATGATGCCGCACCCGGAGCGCGCCTTCGAGCCGCTGCACGGCAATACCGACGGCCGCGCCATGTTCGATAGCCTGGTGGAGAGCCTGTCGTGACCGCTGTGAACCTTCCCAAGGAGCCCGAGGTCAACGAGGCGCTCGCCCGCGAACACGGCATCAAGGCGGACGAGTACGCCCGCCTGCTGGAGATTCTGGGCCGGCAGCCGACCTTTACCGAGCTTGGCATCTACTCAGTGATGTGGTCGGAGCATTGCTCCTACAAGTCCTCCCGCGTCTGGCTGAAGAAGTTTCCGACCACCGCCCCGTGGGTGATCTGCGGCCCCGGTGAAAATGCCGGCGTGATCGACATCGGCGACGGGCTGGCCGCCATCTTCAAGATGGAGAGCCACAACCACCCCTCCTACATTGAGCCGTTCCAGGGTGCCGCGACCGGTGTCGGCGGCATCTTGCGCGACGTCTTCACGATGGGTGCGCGCCCGATCGCCAACCTGAACGCCCTGCGCTTCGGTGAGCCGTCGCATCCGAAGACGAAGCAGCTCGTCTCCGGCGTTGTGGCCGGCATAGGGCACTATGGAAACTGCGTCGGCGTGCCGACCGTCGGCGGTGAGACCAACTTCCACAAGGCCTACAACGGCAACTGCCTGGTCAACGCCATGACCGTAGGCATCGCGCCGACGGACAAGATCTTCTATTCCAAGGCCGCCGGCGTCGGGAATCCGGTGGTCTATGTCGGCTCCAAGACCGGCCGCGACGGCATCCACGGCGCCACCATGTCCTCCGCTGAATTCTCCGAAGATACGGAGGAGAAGCGCCCGACCGTCCAGGTCGGCGACCCCTTCACGGAGAAGCTGCTGATCGAGGCCTGCCTGGAGCTGATGGCCACCGACGCCATCCAGTCCATCCAGGACATGGGCGCCGCCGGCCTCACCTCCTCCTCCGTGGAGATGGCAGGCAAGGGCGGCCTCGGCATCGAACTCGACCTCGATCTGGTGCCGCAGCGTGAGACCGGCATGACTCCGTACGAGATCATGCTGTCGGAAAGCCAGGAGCGCATGCTCATGGTGCTGAAGCCCGGCTCCGAAGAGCTTGCCCGCAAGATCTTCGAGAAGTGGGAGCTGGACTTCGCCATCATCGGCCGCCTGACCGACACCGGCCGCTTTGTCATCAACATGCATGGCAAGACCTGGTGCGACCTGCAGCTTGCTCCGCTGTTCGACGCCGCCCCGCTCTACACCCGCCCGACCGAGCCGACGCCCCCGCGTGAGGAGTTGCCGGCCGATGTGCGCGTACTGACAGGCGACGCCGCATCGGCGCTGAATACCCTGATCGGCTGCCCAGACCTCGCCTCCAAGCGCTGGATCTGGGAGCAGTATGACAGCCAGGTCGGCGCTTCCACCAAGTTCCTGTCGGGTCAGGCCGATGCCGGCGTCGTAAGGGTCCTTGGCACGGACAAAGGGCTGGCCATGACCTCCGACGTGACCCCGCGCTACTGCTACGCCGATCCCTACCGGGGCGGCATGCAGGCCGTGGCGGAGGCCTACCGGAATGTCAGCGCCGTGGGCGCGCTGCCGCTGGCCATCACCGACAACATGAACTTCGGCAACCCCGAAAAGCCGCGGATCATGGGCCAGTTTGCCAACTGCGTGGAGGGGATGGCCGAGGCCTGCCGCGTGCTGGACTTCCCCGTCGTCTCCGGCAACGTCTCCCTCTACAACGAGACCAATGGCGAGGGCATCCTTCCCACCCCCACGGTCGGAGGCGTTGGTCTTCTGGAGAACGCGGATACCGCCATCGGAATCGCCTTCAAGGCGGAAGGCGATGTGATCCTGCTGGTGGGCGAAGGCGCCGGTCATCTCGGCCAGTCTCTTTATCTGCGTGAGGTTCTGGGCCGGGAGGATGGTCCGCCGCCGCCCGTCGATCTGATGGCGGAGCGGCGTAACGGTGCTTTTGTCCGCGCCCTGATCAACGATGGCTTGGTGACTGCCAGCCACGATATCGCTGATGGCGGACTGCTGGTCACCATTGCGGAGATGGCGATGGCGTCCGGCCTGGGTGCCGATCTGCCGGTACTGGCCGACGCCGATGCCGGCGCACTTTTCGGAGAGGACCAGTCCCGCTATGTCCTCACCGTCCGGCCGGAGCATGCCGCCGATGTGGTGAAGCGCGCCGCCGATCTCGGCGTGCCGCTGGCCAAGCTTGGCACGGTTGCCGGGACTGCGTTGACAGGCATCTCCGGCACGGCCATATCGGTTCAGGAGCTTAAGCGCATCAACGAGGGCTGGATGCCCGGCTGGATGCAGGGTGCCGCCGCCGAGTGATCGGCGGCGGCCGGCCAAACACGAACCAGGGGATAGATAGCCATGGCGATGGATGCAGGTGAGATCGAGCGGCTGATCCGGGAGAGCATTCCCGATGCCAAGGTCCGCATCGACGATCTGCGCGGCGACGGCGACCATTATGCAGCCTATATCGAATCCTCCGCCTTTGCGGGTAAGAGCCGGGTGCAGCAGCACCAGATGGTCTATGCAGCCCTTCAGGGCCGCATGGGCAATGAACTGCACGCTCTGGCTCTGACTACCGCAGCGCCGAAGGGCTGACCACAGGGGCTGGCTTGCCGACGCAAGCAAGGGCCGCCCCTTGCGAACCACTATCGGAAGCGCCATCTGCGCAGAGATTCTGTCAGGCTGGAAAGGAGTTCCAGTCCCGACCTATGACGAGGATAGAGATCAATGGACCAGACCGTTAACGAGCGCATCAGGCGTGAAGTCACCGAGAACGACGTCGTCCTCTTTATGAAAGGCACCCCGGTCTTCCCGCAGTGCGGCTTTTCCGCTGCCGTCGTACAGGTGCTTAGCCACATGGGCGTGAAGTTCAAGGGCATCGACGTTCTGGTCGATCCGTCCCTGCGCCAGGGCATCAAGGACTTCGCCAACTGGCCGACTATCCCCCAGCTCTATGTGAAGGGTGAGTTCGTCGGCGGCTGCGACATCATCCGCGAAATGTATGAGAGCGGCGAGCTTCAGGAGTTGTTCAAGGAAAAGGGCGTCGCCGTCCCGGCGTAACCTGCCCTCCAAGACGAGATCGGGCCGCGCTCCCTGCAGGGGCGCGGCCCGATCTGCTTTCAGCAGACCGAGGCGCTCACTTGCCGGCGAGGAACGAGCGGAGTTCCGACTGGAATCGCTCCGGCGCGTCGAACATGATGAAGTGATAGGCGTCCGGGATGTGCTTCAGCTCCACCTGCGGAGCATTGGCGTAGGACATCCGGTAGATCATCCCCATCTGCTCTTCCGTGATCGGCGCGTTGGGCGCACGAACCCAGAGCACGGTCAGCGGCTTCTCCAGCTTCTTCAGCTCCGGCCGTAGATCGGTGGTGATCAGGTCGTACATGGCCTGCCCGCTAACGGCGGGCACGCTGTCCAAGGAGTGGGTCACGGGCTGCTCACGCTGGCTCTCATCCCGGACCATCGCAGCAATTGCCGCCTCTACCGCCGTACGTCGTTCCTGCCCGGCGAGATTGGCGAGGCGGGTGCGCATCTGCGCGGCAACGGGCTCAACCGTTTCCGCCGTGGTCCCCGGCGGGCCGAACAGGATGCCTAGAAAGGGCAGCATGTCGACGACCATGACCTTGGACACCGCATCCGGGTGGCGCGTTGCCACCGTCATTGCCAGCGTGCCGCCCATGGAGTGGCCAACCAGTGCCGGGGCATCCAGCTCCGCCTCTTCAATATAGCGTGTGATTTCCTCCGCCACGGGGGCGATAACCGGGCCGTCGGCATTGGCGCCTGCAGATGCCCCGGCGAAGCCGGCAACCTGCACCAGATGGTAGCGGTAGCCCTCGACCGCCTTCAGTGTGCCTTCCCAGACCTCGGGAGATGAACCTAACCCCGGGATCAGAATCACGTCTGGGCCTGAGCCACGGGTTTCAACGCTGATGCGCTCGCTCTTGAAGGCCGCGGGATCGGCCGCGAAAGACGCCGATGCCCAAGCGGCCACGGCCAGCGGCGCCAGAAGCTGAGCTAATGCCCGGTGAAGCATATGATTCCCCCTTCAGTTCGGATCTTGCGTCCGTTCAAGCGATACTCAACCGCCAGGCTCTAATCCAGGGGCTTCCATCACCGCTGCCTGAATGATTGCTAAAAAGCAGAAAGGCCGCTCCTTTCGGGAGCGGCCTTTCCATGGTGCAGGTGGGATGTCCCGCGCCGATCAGCGCGAGTAGAACTCGACCACCAGGTTCGGCTCCATCTGGACCGGGTACGGCACATCGGCCAGCGCCGGACCACGGACGAAGGTGCCCTTCAGCTCCTTGGTATCCACGGAGATGTAGTCGGGAACGTCACGCTCGCCGGACTGGGCGGCTTCCAGGATCAGGGCGAACTGCTTGGCCTTCTCGCGCACCTCGATCACATCGCCATCCTTCACCATGTAGGACGGGATGTTGACGCGCTTGCCATTCACCTTGATATGGCCGTGGTTGATGATCTGGCGCGCGGAGAACGGCGTCGGCGCGAACTTCATGCGGTAGACCACGGCGTCCAGGCGACGCTCGAGCAGCTGGATCAGATTCTCGCCGCTGTCGCCCTTGCGGCGCACGGCCTCGTCATACAGCTTGCGGAACTGCTTCTCGCCGATGTTGCCGTAGTAGCCCTTCAGCTTCTGCTTGGCCATCAGCTGCAGGCCGAAGTCGGACGGCTTCTTGCGGCGCTGGCCATGCTGGCCCGGACCGTACTCGCGCTTGTTGACCGGGGACTTCGCACGGCCCCACAGGTTCACGCCAAGGCGGCGGTCAATTTTGTACTTGGCTTCCTGACGCTTGCTCATCTTTGCTCCTATTGGCCGCCCACGCATTGATCGGCGGTGCGGCACTTGTTGTCCCGGTAGTTCCCACGCCCCTTGCCCATGGCCCGAAAGCCGGAATAGGCAAAGCCGGAGACGGGGCGCCGAACCGTTCGGCACCCGCCTTCCCAGGAGTGGGGCGGGATATAGGGGATCAGACTTTGCTTGTCAAACGTCGGAACGGCTGGCCGGCGCAGCCCTGCCTTGCCGGACGCCGCCTAAGCCCGGATGTCGAGCACGCCGCCGAATGACAGGGAAGCCGCAATGCCGGAGTCCATGGAAGCAGCGGCCGCGTCGACCTTGGCTGCTTCCTTCTCCAGATCATCCTGCTCACGGCCATATAAGATGGCAGCACGCCCGTTCTCGGCCCTGTCCTGCTCCTGGGCGAGGCGGATGATGAATTTGAGCAGACGTATGGTATCGGCGGCATCGCGCAGAAGGGTACGGGTGGAGCCATCGCCTGACGACGCATTGCGCCCGCGCTCCTCCTCCTGTTCCGCTGCCGCGTCCTGAGGCCCCCTTGCCTCTCCATCTTTACGGGGCGGTGATCCTGAAGCACGAGTGCCTGCAGCCTCCGCCGCCTGCCGGGCCTCACCCTCTCCCCTGGCGGCGATATCATCTGCTTCTTTGGCTGGATCGTCGGCCTCCGCCCTTACCGCTTCCATGTCAGCGACATCCGCGGCCGGATCGGCAACGCTTGTCTGGTCCTGCCCCTTCGCCACACCGGGTACCGATACCGCCACGGCGTGTATCGCACTTACCGATCCCCGCTCCGCGAGGGACGCAAGCTGCTTTGCCACAGCGGCGATCTGCTTGGCGATCCGTGCCGCCTGTCCAGCCGCCGCCTTCGGGTTCATCACCCCGTTCATGGCCTTTGCCAAGGCCATCAGCCTCTGCAATTCAGCGGTCAGCGCCTCACGCCGTTTCGCCTTGGCCTGCTTGTCGAGTTCAGAGAGGTCGCTGGTGTCTCTCGCCCTCTGCTCGCGCACCTGCTTCAGTCGCCCGAGCGCGGTCTGCTCCGCCTCCGTCGCTGCCGGCAGCCCCGTTCCATCCGCGCCAGGAGTGCCGGGCAGCCGTGAAACAGTCCCGGCTTGGCTAGATGGCTGGCGGAGAAGCGAGGCGGCCATCCTGGCGTCCACGCGCACGGTTGATGCCTTCTTGCAGGGAGCGGATCACCTACCCTTGCAGAAATGATCCTACGGATCAATCGTGGCCTGCCGGCCTGCTTATTCCGTCCGCTGCTTCTTCCGACCGATCAGGGCGGCGATGATGCCATGGAAGGTGCGGATTTCCTGCTCCGTCATGTGCGCCCGCTGAAGCGTGTTGCGCACGTTGCGGACCATGGACGGCTTCTTGTCCGGATGGGTGTAGAAGCCGGTCTGGTCCAACTCCCCCTCCAGATGGTCGAACAGGTTGTGCAGCTCTTCCTTGGTGGCCGGGCGGCTCTGGCCGGTATGGGTGTAGAACTCCTCCGTCCGGTCGTTCGCCATCCACCACTCATAGGCCACCAGCAGCACCGCCTGGGCGAGGTTGAGGGAGGAGAAGCCGGGATTCAGCGGGACGGAGATCATGGTGTCGGACAGCACGATGTCGTCATTCACCAGCCCGGTGCGCTCCGGCCCGAACAGGATGCCGACCTGCCGGCCCGCCGCCTCATGGGCGCGGATGTCGCGGGCGGCACGCCGGGGAGTGACGATGTCCTTGACCATGTCGCGCACGCGCGCCGCGGTGGAATAGACCTTCTGCAGATCGGCCACGGCTTCCTGCGTGGTTTCGAACACCTTCACCTTGTCCAGCACCAGCGTGGCCCCTGCCGAGGCGCTGACCGCCTTCTCGTTGGGCCAGCCGTCGCGCGGGTTGACCAGCCGCAGCTCCGTCAGGCCGCAGTTCAGCATGGCCCGGGCGCAGGTCCCGATATTCTCCCCCATCTGGGGCTCGACCAGGATGATGACCGGGCCGCCTTGGCTGGTGGCGTCGGGGCCGGCATCCGCCTTGGCCATCAGTTTCGGGCGGTTCGTGCCGCTGCTCATTGCTTTGCTTCTGTACTGGAACGCGATGCGGCCCTTTTTGGCCGCACCCTGCCGGGGTGGCAAGACAGAAAGCCGCAGACCGGCCCCTAATCCGACAGGCTGGCCCAGAGACAGGCCGTCGCATGGCTGCGATAGGGGGCGAAGGGCTGCATCAGCGCGACCTGCTCCGCCGGGGTCGGCCGCCGCTCCCAACGATGAAACCGCTGCAGGGCCGCAGCAAGCCCGGCATCGCCCGCGGGCACGCAGTCCGGGAAGCCGCAGCTCCGCATCAGCACATATTGGCGGGTCCAGGGTCCGATCCCGCGGATGCCGGTCAACCTGCCTTCCGCCTCTTCCGCCGACAGCTCGGGCAGCCTTTCGATGTCCAGCCGCCCCTCGGCGATGTGGCGGGCGACGCCGATCAGATAGTCGGCCTTGGAGCGGGAGAACTTGCGCACAGTCAGCAGATCGGGGCTCAGCCCTGCCACCCGCTCCGGCGTCGGATGGGCGATCCCCCCATTGCGATGCGGCAGCCCGACCAGCTCGATCAGTGTCCGCCGCAGCGTGGCGGCGAAGGTCAGGTTGACCTGCTGCCCAACGATGGCCCAGCACAGCCCCTCGAACACCGTGGCGGACAGCGGGAAGCGCAGACCTTCCCGCCCGGCCAGCAGCCGCGCCACATCCGGTTCCGAAGCGGCCCGCGCCTCCAGCGGCCCCGGGTCATGCAGCAGGCCCAGCATCCGCCGCGTCGTTCGCTCCGCGATATCGGGAAATCCCGGCACGTCACAGTCGACTGCCGCGGCCCCATCCTCCAGCGCGATGTGCAGCCCCAGTGCCGCCCCCTGAACCTCCAGCACCTTCGACAGGGTATTCCCCTCGACCCGTTCCGCCGGGCTCTGCCGGTCGCGGCCCTGGTAGGACAGTGCCCAGTCGGGGCGGTAGCGGGGCGGCAAAGGGATGCGGATCGTGCTCACTGCTCCACCAGCAGCCCGTCGCGCATCTCCAGCACCCGGTCCATGCGCTGCGCCAGCTCCAGATTGTGGGTCGCGACCAGGGCGCCCACCCGCTGGGTCTTCACCAGATCGGCCAGCATGGCGAACACGATCTCCGACGTGGCGTGGTCCAGATTGCCCGTGGGCTCATCCGCGATCAGAACCTGCGGCCGGTTCGCCAGGGCGCGGGCGATGGCGACGCGCTGTTGCTCGCCGCCCGACAGCTTCGCCGGGCGGTGGCTGGCCCGTGCGCTCAGCCCCACCATGCCCAGCAGATCCAGCGCTCGCTCCCGCGCGGCTCCCCGCCCGACACCGGCGATCATCTGCGGGAGGATGATGTTCTCCTCCGCGCTGAACTCGGGCAGCAGATGGTGGAATTGGTAGACGAAGCCGATCCGGTTCCGCCGCAGCGCCGTCCGGTCCGCATCCGAAAGCCCCTTCGTGGAGCGCCCGTCCACGACCACGTCGCCGCCGTCCGCCTTTTCCAGCAGGCCGGCGATGTGCAGCAGCGTGGACTTGCCGGCACCGCTCGGCCCGACAAGCGCCACCAGCTCACCGGGCTGGATCGTGCAGGCAGCTCCCTGCAGCACGTCCAGCCGCTGCCCGGCCTGGGTGAAGCTGCGCCGTAGATCGTCGAGGATCAGCACGGGATCATTCATGACGGAGCACCTCCACAGGTTCCAGCCGCGCCGCGCGCCATGACGGATACAGCGTGGCCAGGAAACACAGCCCCACGGCCATCAGCGCCACCTGCGCCACCTGCCAGGGGTCGACGTCGGATGGCAGTTCGGACAGGAAATAGATGTCGGCATTGAACAGGTCGGTGCCGGTCAGTGCCTGGACCGCTTGGCGCAGCCCCTCCACATTCCCGGCCACCACCACGCCCAGCACTACGCCCGCCACCGTGCCCAGCACGCCGATGGAGGCGCCGGACATGAAGAATATCCGCATGATCATGCCGCGGGTCGCCCCCATGGTGCGCAGGATCGCGATCTCCCGCCCCTTGTCCTGCACCATCATGATCATTCCGGAGATGATGTTCAGCGCCGCGACCAGCACGATCAGCCCCAGGATCAAGGACACGACGTTGCGCTGAGTCTCAATGAAGCCGAAGAAGGAGCCGTTGATCTGCCGCCAGTCCAGCACCGCCACGTCCGGCGGCAGCGCCGCATCCACGGCATCGCGGGCCGGACCGGGATTGGATGGGTCGGCCAGATAAACCTCCAGCGTGCTTGCCCGGTCACCGGTCTCGAACAAGGCCTGCGCATCCTGCATCCGCATCAGCACGACGCCGCCATCGATCTGGGTCACGCCCAGTTGGAATATGCCAGTCACGGGGTAGGCCCGGGAGCGTGGAACCGCTCCTTCTCCGCCGGACTGCGGGCTCAGGATGGTGACGCGGTCGCCCAGCTTGATGCCGCCCTGATCCGCCAGCCGACGGCCGATCACGATGCCATCGGCCTCAGGGAAGCTCCCCTCCTCGATCGCGTCGGCGAAGACCGCCCGCCGCTCGATATCCTCGGCCCGGATGCCCTTGACCGCGACGCCGGCGGACAGGTCCCGGTAGGACAGCAGGGCCGGACGGTCCAGGGAGGCGGTGACCGCCGTGACGCCCGGCAGGCCTGTCAGCCGGTCCGCATAGCCACGGTAATCGGCAATCGGCTCGCCCATCCCATGCACCAGAACATGTCCCTGGAAGCTCAGGATGCGGGCCAGCAGGTCCTTGCTGAACCCGTTGAACACGGCCAGCGTGACGATCAGCGTCGCCACCCCCAGCACGATGCCCAGGAAGGAGAATCCGGCGATGACGGAGATGAAGCCTTCCTGCCGGCGGGCGCGCAGATAGCGGAAGGCGATCATCCGCTCCGCCGCGGAGAAGATGCCGACCTTGTTCATGGCATCAGCCATAGCGCAGCGCCTCCACCGGGTCGAGCCGGGCTGCGCGCATGGCCGGGTACACCGTCGCCCCGACGGAGAGCACAAGCCCCATAGCCACCACCAGCGCCACCTCGCCCCAGTCGATCACCGCCGGCAGGTCGCTGATGAAGCCGACCTCCGCCTGCGCTCCGCCGCCGGAGAGCGCCGTGATCGCCGCACCGATGGGCCTGAGATTCTCGGTCACCGCGATGCCCAGCCCGAACCCGGCCAGCGTGCCCACCACGCCGATGGAGGCCCCGGCCAGCAGGAACACCCGCATGATGCTGCCCTGGCCAGCACCCATGGTGCGCAGGATGGCGATGTCCGGCCCCTTGTCGCGGACCAGCATGACCATGCTGCTGATGATGTTGAAGCTGGCGACCAGGATGATCAGGGTCAGCACGATGAACATCGCCACCCGCTCAACCGCCAGGGCGGTGACCAGGCTGGCATTCAGGTCGCGCCAGTCCCGCACCCGCAGCTCCGGCCCGGCCGCGGGCTCCAGCGCCGCGCGCATGGCCTCCGGATCCTGCGGATCGGTGACGAACACGTCGATCCCGGTCACCGCTTCGGGCATGCGGAAGAAAGTCTGTGCGGTTTCCAGCGGCATGTAGAGCAGGCTCTGATCGAACTCCGCCATTTCCAGGTTCAGCACGGCATAGACGGTGAAGGTGCGCTTGCGCGGGATCACGCCGAAGGGCGTCGGCGTGCCGCGCGGGCTGATCAGCGTGATCTCCGACCCGACTCCGACGCCCAATTGACGGGCCAGCCCGATGCCGAGCGCCACCCCATCCTCCCCCAGGTCGGGAAGGCCCATCATCACCGACCGTCCCACGATGGGCCGCTTGGCGAAATCCTCGGAGGCCAATCCTCGCACCTGCGCCCCGGTCGCCCGGCCGCCGACGGTTATCAGCGCCTGCGCCTCGATCACCGGCATGGCCTGGACCACGCCGGGTGCGGTCCGCACCCGCTCCAGTACCGGCCCGTAATCCCGGAGGTTGCCCTGCTGGGCGGTGAGGACGGCATGGGCATTGATGCC
The DNA here is from genome assembly GCF_003568845.1 of Indioceanicola profundi. NCBI lineage: Bacteria > Pseudomonadati > Pseudomonadota > Alphaproteobacteria > Rhodospirillales > Azospirillaceae > Indioceanicola > Indioceanicola profundi. The sequence goes on from NZ_CP030126.1 coordinate 1,443,805, forward strand.
CTGGATGCGCCCGATCAGCTCCGCCCGGAAGCCGTTCATGACCGACATGACGATGATCAGCGTCGCGACGCCAAGCGCGATCCCCAGGAAGGAGAATCCGGCGATGACCGACACCGTCCCTTCCTGCCGGCGGGAGCGGAGGTAGCGGAGCGCCACCAGGCGTTCGAATGCGGAAAAGACCATGGACGCTTTCACAACGGAACCAGCCGCATCCCGGGAGATGCCGCCTCAACAGGGCGCGAATATGGCGCTCAGGGCTGCATTCGTCTGCAACAATCTCCAGCGGTCAGAACCGTTGCTGCCGGTGGGCGGGATCACGGCTGGTGTGGAAGCAGGCGACCACGCGCACGCTCCGTTCGGAGACGTAGAAGTAGAGAACATAGGGAAAGCGCCGGAGTGAGGCGCGCCGGGCGCCCTTCTCAGCCATCGGAAATGCCAACGGATGCATCGACAGGCGCTGGGCGAGCGATCTCAAATCCTCCAGCAGCTCACTTCCCAGCCCCTCGCCTTGGTCGTCGTACCACGCCTTGGCTGATGCGATGTCCGCCTTTGCTTCGGCGGAGAAGACCACGCGCATGATCAGCGGGTCCGACGTTCCAGATCGGCTTCCAACTCGTCCCATGTGAACCAGTCCGTCTGCCCGGATTCGGCCAGCTCCATGCGATGCTCAAGCTCTGCGGCTTGCGCATCGGTCAGAGACAGGCGGTCCTTCTCAAGGCTTTCCCAAAGCTCACCGATGAGTTGGAGGCGTTGCTGCGGCGTCAGGTGAGAGAAGTCGAGAACGGGCATGGGCGACTCTCGGAGCGGAAACCTTCCGTGAATCTGGCACTGCCGACGGGGCCTGTCCACCCCGCCTTCTACTCCGCCACGGCGATAGCCGCCGCCCGTCGCGTCGGCGCGCAGGCGAAGATCACCGCCGCGAGGATGCCCAGACCACCACAGGCCAGCCACAGCAGGTTGGGATCGGCGGCATAGAGTGCGCCGCCGGCGGCAGGGCCCAGCAGGGACGACCAGCCCCAACTGGCGCTCAGCGTGCCCTGGTACAGGGCGCGCCGTCCCGGCGGGGCCGCCCTGGCCAGGAGGGCCGGCGCGACTGGCGATATGATCATCTCCCCGAAGGTCCAGAGCACCACGGTGGCGCAGTAGAGCGGCAGGGTTTCCACGGCCCCGGTCAGGGCCATGCCGCCGCCGAACAGCAGCGCGCCTGTTGCCAGGGCCAGCCGCGGCTCGACCTTCGCGACCCACTGCGCGATGGGCAGGGACAGGGCCACGACGGTCAGACCGTTCAGGGCGATGGCGATGCCGTAATCGGTGTTGGACAGCCCGTCCGCCCGCATGGCCAGCGGCAGCATGGAGTAGGACTGGAAGAACAGGATGGCGGTCAGGATCGAGCCGCCGGACACCGTCCACACCACCGGGTCGCGCAGCACCCGCCAGGCGTTGGGCCGGGTCAGCCCCGGCCCGCCGCCGGCGACATGCCGCTCCGGCTCGCGGAACAGCAGCACCAGGATCACGGCATAGGCCAGGATGACGGCACCATTGGCGAAGAACAGCGCGCCGTAGCCCAGCATGGCCAGCGCCCCGCCCAGCACCGGCACGATGGCGGAGCCGATGTTGGCGACCCAGTAGTTCAGGGCGAACACCTTCACCCGCCTGTCCTCCGGCACCATGTCGGCCATCGCCGCCATGGCGGCCGGCTTGTAGATGTCGGCGAACAGGCCGGTGAAGAACAGCCCGACGGCCAGGAGCCAGGGCGCCTCCACGAACGGTCCCAGCGGGAACAGGCAGCCGGCGCCGAGCAGGGAGATCAGCATGGCCGGCCGCCGGCCCAGCCGGTCGGCCACCAACCCGCCCACAACGCTGCCCAGCACCGCCCCGGCCCCGTAGCCGGACACGATCAGCCCGGCCCGGTCGGGCGTCAGTCCCCGCGCCTCCGTCAGGAACAGGGTGAGGAACGGGGCGACCATGTAGCCGATGCGGAGCAGCAGCACGCCGCCCAGCAGCACCCAGACCCCGCGCGGATAGCCGGACAGGCCGGCGGTCCACCGCTTCGGCATTCGGAAAATCCCCTGGCTCAGGCGGCGGGCGGCGGGAGGGTCAGGCGGGCGACGACGCGACGGACCAGCGGGGCCACGACCAGCACGGTGGGAAAGGCGACGCCCCAGGATGGAAGCCACGCCTGGAACCAGATCGCCGGGAAGTTCGGCGGCAGCCCGGTGGCGCGGAGTGTCGCGATGCCCGACACGATCAGGGACATAAGCCCCGACAGCAGGAACCCGAACAGGACCGGCGCATAGCGCGCCGGTATCAGCCCCTTCTGTTCCGACATCGCCGCCTCAGCCCGTGACCTTCGCCAGCGCCTCTTCCACCGGCAGCTCCAGCTTCTCCCCGGTGGCGCGGCGCTTCACCTCGACGACGCCGTTCTTCAGCCCGCGCGGGCCGATGGTGAGCTGCCAGGGAATGCCGATCAGGTCCATGTCGGCGAACTTGGCGCCCGGCCGTTCGTTGCGGTCGTCATAGAGCACGTCGACGCCCTGGGCCTGGAGCCTGCCATAGAGCTCATCGCAGACGCGGGCGCATTCGGCGTCGTCGGCCTTGAGATTGATCAGGGCCACCTTGAAGGGCGCGATCGGGTCCGGCCAGACGATGCCATTCTCGTCATGGCTGGCCTCGATGATGGCGGCGACCACGCGGCTGACGCCGATGCCGTAGCTGCCCATCTCCACCGTCACCGGCTGCCCGTCGGGGCCGGCGACCACGGCGCCCATGGGGGCGGAGTATTTGGTGCCGAAATAGAAGATGTGCCCGACCTCGATCCCGCGCGCCGTCTCCAGCTCCGCCGGGGCCGTGGCGGGATCGTGCATCTCCTCCGTCGCGGCATAGATGTTGGTGTACTTCTCGAAGAAGTCCTTCAGGTCGCTGCCATAGCCGGGATCGTCGGCCAGCACGTCCATCTCCAGCCACTGCCTGTCGCAGAAGACCTGGCTCTCGCCCGTCTCCGCCAGGATGATGAATTCGTGGGAGAGGTCGCCGCCGATGGGGCCGGTGTCGGCGCGCATCGGGATCGCTTTGATGCCCATGCGGGCGAAGGTGCGCAGATAGGCCAGGAACATCCGGCGGTAGGACAGCTCCGCCCCGGCCCGATCCAGGTCGAAGGAGTAGTTGTCCTTCATCAGGAACTCGCGGCCCCGCATCAGGCCGAAGCGCGGCCGGATCTCATCCCGGAACTTCCACTGGATATGGTAGAGATTCTTCGGCAGGTCCTTGTAGCTCTTCACGAACGTCTTGAAGATGTCGGTGATCATCTCCTCGTTCGTGGGGCCGTACAGCATCTCCCGCTCATGCCGGTCGGTGATGCGCAGCATCTCCTTGCCATAGGCCTCGTACCGGCCGGACTGCTTCCACAGGTCGGCGGACTGGATGGTGGGCATCAGCATTTCCTGGGCCCCTGCCCGGTCCTGCTCCTCCCGCACGATCTGGCTGACCTTCTGCAACACCTTCCAGCCCAGCGGCAGCCACGCATAGATGCCGGCGGAGGTCTGCCGGATCATGCCCGCGCGCAGCATCAGCCGATGGCTGACCACCTGCGCCTCGGCGGGGTTCTCTTTCAGCGTGGGCAGGAAGAAGGCGGACATGCGCATGGGCGGGCACTCGTCGTGCGGGGTGGAAAGTCGCGCGGGACTTTAGGGATTCGCACGGCGGGAGGCAACGGGCGTGGCAGCCGGGGCGGCCATGCCGGGAACAGCGGGCCTTGACGCACCTAACGCATCCCTTAACGCACCAAAGGCACCGCATAACGCACCATGATCGCCAGGAGTCGCGTTAGCCTGTCTCGGAGTTCACCATGTGCAAGCCGCCGGCGCTTGGCCGGTTCGGACAGAATGGAACAATTGAGGAACGTTGTCAGCCCGGTGGTTTTCGTCGGGGGAACCGTAGGTCGGATTAGCGAAGCGTAATCCGACACACTGTGGCCGGTCTTCCCCGGTGGTGCCGGGTTGGAAAGCTCGGAAGGCAAGCTCCCGCCTCCAATTCCTCGCCCTAGCCGCCTTAGGCGTCTGCCTGCGGCAACGACAAGCTCAGGGTGAGGAATTGGGGGCTACCCTCCCTGCTCACAAATCAAACCCGTTTCGAAATCCCGGAAAGGCCAAGATGATCAGCAACCTCTATCTCACCTTGAGCTTGTCGAAGGGCGAGGGGGAGGTTGCGGGGCGCGGGTTTGTCGAACACCGACACACCGCCGCCGGTCCTCACCACCGCGTCGGATTACGCGGCGTTGCCGCTAATCCGACCTACGGGTTCGCGAGGCACATCAGGCGGCCACCAACTCGAACCTGTCCACATCCACCAGCCCCATGTCGGTGATCTTCAGATGCGGGATCACCGGCAGGGGGAGGAAGGCGAGTTGAAGGAAGGGTTCGGCCAGGGGGCAGCCCATCTGGCGGACGGATCGGCGTAAGGCTTCCAGCTTGTGTTCCACGGCCTCGAACGGGTCGAGGCTCATCAGGCCGGCCACCGGCAGGGCGATTTCACCGACGACATTGCCGCCGACCACGGCCACAAAGCCGCCGCCGAGTTCGATCAGGCGGTTCACGGCCACGGCCATGTCCTCATCCGCCGCCCCCACCACGCAGATATTGTGGCTGTCATGGCCCACGGAGCTGGCGAGCGCGCCGGACTTGAAGCCGAAGCCGCGGACGAAGCCCTTGCCGATGTTGCGGGTCTTGCCGTGCCGCTCCACCACGCAGATCTTCAGGATGTCGTTCTCCGGATCTGCGTGGCGGAGGCCGTTGCGGTAGGGGACGGCGCCGGTCTGCGCCTCCGTCAGGATCTTGCCGGGGAGTACGCCGATCACCGGCGTGGTCGGCCCCTGCCCCGGTGCGGCGAAGTCGGAGGCCGAGACCTTGGCCCGCTTGATGCTGTCCAGGCCGACCGGCGGCGGCTGGGTGCGGCCGGCGAAGATGTCGGGGGTGACCACCCGGCCGGCGGCGATCACCTGGGACACGGCGCATTCCACGAGATCGTCCAGCAGCACGATGTCCGCCCGGTAGCCCGGCGCGATCAGGCCGCGGTCGGTCAGGCCGAAGCCGCGGGCGGCGGACCAGGTGGCGGCGCGGTAGACGGCGACCTGATCGGCCCCGCCCGTGATGGCGCGGCGGATCAGATGGTCCAGATGCCCTTCCTCCGCGATGTCCAGCGGGTTGCGGTCGTCGGTGCAGAAGGCCAGGAAGGGGCTGGTGGTCATGTCCACCAAGGGCGCCAGCTCATCCACATCCTTGGACACGCTGCCGTCGCGAATCAGGACCTGCATGCCCTTGGACAGCTTCTCCCGCGCTTCCGCCACGCTGGTGCTTTCATGGCAGTTGCGGATGCCGCAGGAGAGATAGGCGTTCAGGTCCTTGCCGGTGACCAGCGGGCAGTGCCCGTCGATATGCGCGCCGTGGAAGGCCGCCAGCTTCTCCAGCGTCTCATCATCCTGGAGCAGCACGCCGGGGAAGTTCATGAATTCGGCAAGGCCGATCACCTTGGGATGGTCCCGATGCCGGACCAGATCGTCCGCCAGAAGCCGCGCCCCCGCCGTTTCCAGATGTGTAGCCGGCACGCAGCTTGAGAGCTGGACCCGCAGGTCCATCGCCATATGGAGGGAGCTGTCCAGGAAGTAGCGCAGCCCCTCATCGCCCAGCACGTTGCAGATCTCATGCGGGTCGCAGATGGCCGTGGTGGTGCCGCGGGGCAGGACGCAGCGGTCGAACTCCCCCGGTACCACGCAGGTGCTTTCACAATGCACATGGGTGTCGATGAAGCCGGGCACGGCGAAGCGGCCCCTGGCATCGATCTCCACCACCCCGTCATAGCGGTCATAGGTGCCGACGATGGTGTCGCCGCAGATGGCGATGTCGGTCTCCACCAGCTCCCCGGTGGCGACGTTCAGCATGCGGGCGTTCTTCACGACCAGATCGGCCTTGCCGCGCCCAAGCGCCTGATCGATCCGCCGCTTCAGAACCGCCTTCGCCGCCGCCCGCTCCATCGTACCAATCCTCTCAACGATCACCGTGTCGGGCACATACTGCCACAAGCTCATGCGCCGCGGCTTCCCCGATCGGCTGGCCGTTGAACAGAACCTGATCGCCCTGCACGAGGACGGAGCCGAGATAGGCCTCGGGAAAGTGGAGTGCGTCGGCGGGAATGCCGAAATGTCCGGCCATGGGCACGGTAACGGCGACTTCGATCACCTCCGGCAGGAGGGGCGTGCCGCCGGGCAGGTCGGCCGGGGCGATGGGGCGGCCCTGGATGTCCACGCCCGGCCGGTACTCCACATCCGCCGCCGGGACATGCCGCGGCAGATAGCGGCAGACCGCGCGGTCCATGATGATGGCGGGTTTGTGCGCCGGGGCCGCGGAGCTGCTCTCCGCTGGCGGAGGGGACCAGATGACCTTCTGCCCCGCGGCGGGCGCTCCGCCCAGCATGAGAAGAGCGGCGGCCAAGCCGCTGGCAATCCTGCCGCATCCGCGAAATACTCGCATGGCCTTCCCCCTTGGCTCCGCCCTTACGGAGTGTCCCCGTGCTCGAATCATACTTCAAACTCCGTGAACACGGCACCAACGTGCGCACGGAGGTCCTGGCCGGCCTGACCACCTTCCTGACGATGGCCTATATCATCTTCGTCAATCCGCAGATCCTGGCGACGACGGGGATGGATGCGGGGGCGGTGTTCGTGGCCACCTGCGTGGCGGCGGCGGTGGGCACGGGGATCATGGCGCTGGTCGCCAACTACCCCATCGCCCTTGCCCCCGGCATGGGGCTGAACGCCTACTTCGCCTTCACGGTTGTCGGGCAGATGGGCTATTCGTGGCAGGTGGCGCTGGGGGCGGTGTTCCTGTCCGGCGTGGTCTTCCTGGCCCTGACCGTGCTGCCCGTTCGGGAGTGGGTGATCAACGCCATCCCCCACAGCCTGAAAATGGCGATCAGCGCCGGCATCGGGCTGTTCCTGGGCATCATCGCCCTCCAGAACGCGGGCATCGTGGTGGATCATCCGGTCACGCTGGTGACGCTGGGCGATCTGGCGAACCCGGCGGCGATGCTGGCCGGCTTCGGCTTCGTGCTGCTGGTGGCGCTGGTCGCGTGGCGGGTTACGGGGGCCGTGATCATCGCCATCCTGGTGACGGCCGTGATCGGCATGATGCTGGGGGTGAGCCCGTTCGGCGGGCGCATCTTCTCCCTGCCGCCCAGCCCGGCACCTACGCTGCTGGCGATGGATATCGGCGGCGCGCTACAGGCCGGGCTGGTGACCATCGTCTTCACCTTCCTGTTCATCGATCTGTTCGATACGGCGGGCACGCTGATCGGCGTGTCCCACCGGGCCGGGCTGCTGACGCCGGAGGGCAAGCTGCCAAGGCTGAAGCGCGCCCTGCTGGCCGACAGCTCGGCGACCATGGTGGGGGCGGCGCTGGGCACCTCCACCGTCACCAGCTACATCGAGTCGGCGGCCGGCACCAATGTGGGCGGGCGCACCGGGCTGACGGCGCTGACCGTGGCGGTGCTGTTCCTGGCCTGCCTGTTCCTGGCGCCTCTGGCCGGCGACATCCCGGCCTATGCCACGGCGCCCGCCCTGCTTTATGTCGCCTGCCTGATGGCGCGCGGCCTGACGGAGGTGGATTGGGACGACATCACGGAATATGTGCCGGCGGTGGTCGCTGCGGTGACCATGCCGCTCACCTACTCCATCGCCAACGGCATCGCCTTCGGCTTCATCGCCTATGCGGCGATCAAGCTGCTGAGCGGCAGGTTCCGGGAGGTCGGGCCGGCCGTGCTGGTGCTGGCGGGCCTGTTCATCGTGAAGTTCGCGATCCTTTGACCGGATTCAGGTGCAGCGGCTCGGTAGGAGCCGATTGCCTATGCTTTGGCTAAGCCGCTGCACTAAAAAATTCACATCGCCCGATAAAAAGGCAAAATAGAGCGTGACCGGCTGCGACAGATTGTCTATAGTCCGGTCACACAAACAAAAAGACCGCGCCATGAAACGGCGCGGCCTGAGTTTAGGGAGGAATCGCCACCAGGCGTCTGTCAAGAGGGATCAACCTCTCGACATGAATCAGATTGATACCACTCTTCACGCAAGGCAAGCCGAAAACAGGCTTGCCTTTCTTTTTTGGACGTTTTTTTCGCCATTTGCACACGATGCGTGCATTCGCTCAGGTCCTGAGCTGCCGGCTGCCTAATCAGAAGGCAGCAAAATCGGAGAAACCGGTGTCACGGGCCTGCATCCAGGGGACGCCGACCCGAGTCAGGCGGATATAAGCCGGGCAGCCCGGCTGGTGGGCACCCGGCAGGAAGCTGATGCTCATCAGGAATTCGCCCACGATCTCCCCTCCGGTGAAGCGGAAGGTCTTCTTGAATAGCTTTACCCACTCCGCCTTCGTGCGCGGATGGTGGGCCAGCAGCCAGGGATGGAAGCCGCCATGGCTTTCCCGCAGCCGCCGAATCACGCCTGCATTGTGGATCGCCGCTTCGATCTTCAGCCGGTTCCGGATGATGCCGGGGTCGGCCATCAGCCGTGCCACATCCTCCGGCCCGTAGGCAGCGACCCGGTCGACCTCGAACCCGTCATAGGCCCGGCGGAAGCCGTCGCGCTTCTTCAGGATGGTCAGCCAGGACAGGCCGGCCTGGTTGATCTCCAGCACCAGCCGCGCGAACAGCTCCGCCTCCCCGGTCAGGGGCAGGCCGTATTCGGCATCGTGATAGGAGCCGTGCCATTCATGGCCGGGGGCAACGTCGCAATAGCTCAGTGTCACGGTAGGGCGCCGGTTGTTAGGACGGGCCGGGAGCACGTCAGCGCGCCAGCTATTCGATGCGCATCAGCTCCGCCCAGTCGATCAGGCCGCTGGTGAAAAGCCAGCGGCCGCCCACGACGATGATCGTGGTCAGCACCGTCGTCCAGATGAATTTCTTCACCAGCATGGGCCGCGCCGGGGCGCTGCTCGCCATTCCCGGCTCCACCTCCTCCGGCGGGCGGGCGCCCCAGGGGAGCACGGCGAACAGCACGATCCACCAGATCGTGAAGTAGATCGCAATCAGCGTCGGCCAACCCATTCCTACCGCCTCACACCTGCTCCAACTCGACCAGCGTGCCCATGAAGTCCTTGGGGTGCAGGAACAGCACCGGCCTGTCATGGGCGCCGATCTTCGGCTCCCCATCGCCCAGCACGCGCATCCCGTCGGCCTTCAGCCGGTCGCGGGCGGCCAGGATATCCTCCACCTCATAGCACACATGGTGCATGCCGCCGGACGGGTTGGAGGCCAGGAACCTGGCGATCGGGCTGCCCTCTCCCAGCGGGTGCAGCAGCTCGATCTTCGTGTTGGGGAGTTCCACGAAAACGGTGGTCACGCCATGGGCCGGAAGGTCCAAAGCCTCGCTCACCTTCGCCCCCAGCGTATCGCGGTAGGTCGCCGTGGCGGCGGCCAGGTCCGGCACCACGATAGCCACATGATTGAGCCGCCCGATCATCGTTCTCTCCCCTGCCCGTCCTTGTCGCCGCCTGCCCGGTTATACCCGGATCAGATGCACTTCGGTCAGCGGCTTGCGCCCCTGCCAGGAATTGAAGGCCCTGCGAACCGCCAGGCGGGCGGCCTCCCGGATGGCCTGATCATCATGGCGGGAGGGGCGCGGAAGCCCTTCCACGGCGTTGCGGATCAGGCGGATCAGCTCCAGCCGGTCCGCCTGATCCTCCTCCCCTTCCAGCAGGCCCATCACGGCCACCTGGGGATCGGCGACCAGCTCGCCCGCGCGCGTGGCCACCAGGGTCACGACAGCGGCGCCGTTGCTCATCATCCTCTGCCGCGACCGCATGGCCGTGCCGCCCAGGGGAACGATGCGCTTGCCATCGATGCAGAGCCGGCCGGTGGGCACGTAGCCCACGATCTCCGCCTGCCCGGGTGCGATGCGGATCACGGCCCCATCCTCCGGAATGATCGTCTCCGGCACCTGGCAGTCGCGGGCCAGTTCCGCGTGGGCTTCCAGATGCCGCTGCTCCCCATGCACTGGGATCGCCACAGACGGCCGCACCCACTGGTACATGCTCACCAACTCATCCCGGTAGGGGTGGCCGGAGACGTGGACGAAGGCATCGTCGGCGGTGATGATCTTCACGCCGCGCTTCAACAGGCCGTTCTGGATACGCGCGATGGACTTCTCGTTCCCCGGAATCTCGCGGGCGGAGAAGACGACCACGTCGCCCCGCTCCAGCACCACCTCGGGGTGGTCGCCATTGGCGATGCGGGACAGCGCCGCCCGCGGTTCCCCCTGGCTGCCCGTGCAGATGAGGACAACCTTGTCCTTGGGCAGATAGCCGGCGTCATGCTCGGTAACGAAGGCCGGGAGATCGGTGAGATAGCCGTTGGCCCGTGCTGCCGCATCGATGCGCCAGAGCGAGCGGCCGACCAGGGCCACGCTGCGCCCGTTCGCTTCGGCGGCCTTGGCGATGGAGTGCAGGCGGGCGACATTGGTGGCAAAGCATCCAACGGCGATCCGGCAGTCATACTGCCCGAACAGTTCGGTCAGGCCCTCCAGAACCTCCGCCTCAGACCCGGAGTGACCGGGCACCAGGGCGTTGGTGCTGTCGCAGATCATCGCCGTGACCCCGGCATCGCCGAGCGCCTTCAGCGCCGCCTCGTCCGCCGTAGCGCCGATCACGGGATCGGGATCGAGCTTCCAGTCGCCGGTGTGGAGAACGGTGCCGGTCGGCGTGCGGATCACCAGGGCATTGGGTTCCGGGATGGAATGGGTGACAGTGATGAACTCCAGGTCGAAGGGGCCGACCTGGAACTTGCCGGACATCGGGATCTCGATGATCTGCACATCGCCCGCCATGCCACGCTCCTGCAGCTTCGTGCGCAGCACGGTGGCGGTGAAGGGCGTGCAGTAGACGGGGCAACCGAGCTCGGGCCAGAGATAGGGCACCGCGCCGAGATGGTCCTCATGCGCATGGGTCAGGACAAGCCCGGCCAGATCCTCCGCCCGATCGGCGATGAACTCGGGATCGGGCAGGATGACATCGATTCCGGGGGTGCTGTCGTCGCCGAAGGTGATGCCCAGATCCACCATCAGCCATTTGCCGCGATAGCCGTAGAGGTTCAGGTTCATCCCGATCTCCCCGGCCCCGCCGAGCGGCAGGAAGTACAGGGATTCGTGTTCGAATTCCTCGTCGTCGATTATGAGATCGTGGCTCATCAATCCGTCCGGCCTGCGTTGCGTTTGTGGATCACCAGAAGGCCCCGCAGCGTGAGGTCCCCGTCGATGTGGTCGACCAGATCCGACTCTTCTGCGAACAGGCGCACCAGCCCACCCGTCCCGATTACCGTCACCTTCGGCGTTCCGGTGGGCGACAGTTCCGCCCTGATCCGCTTCAGGATGCCTTCGATCATTCCGGTATAGCCCCAGAACATGCCGGACTGCATGGCCCCCACGGTGCTACGCCCGATGGCTGCGCCCGGCTTGGCGATGTCCACCTTCGGCAACTGGGCGGCAACCCGATGCAGCGCGTCCAGCGACAGTACCGGCCCCGGCGCGATCACTCCGCCGGCGAAGTTGCCATCGGCATCCACGACGTCGAACGTCGTACCGGTGCCGATGTCGATCACCACCAGCGGCGGCGGGTAGAGCGCGACAGCGGACACGGCGTTGACCAGGCGGTCAGCCCCGGCTTCCTTCGGGTTCTCCAGCTTGACCTCGAGGCCGAGCTTCACCTGCGGGTCGCCTATCCGCATCGGTGTTGCGCCGAAATGTTCCTCGCACAGCTTGATCAGGGTATGAGTCTGCGACGGCACCACGCTGGACAGGATGGCGGCATGGATGTCCGCCGGCCGCAGCCCCTTCATTTCCATCAGGGCGACGAGCCAGACCGCGTATTCGTCGGAGGTTCGCCGACCGTCCGTCGAGATGCGCCATTGTCCGCGCTTCTCGTCCCCGTCATAGACGGCGAAGACCACGTTCGTGTTGCCGGCGTCGATGGCGAGCAGCATGGCGTCTCTTCCTAGCCGAAGAACACATCGCCGGCGGTGACCCGGCGGATGCCGTTCCCCGTATCGGCCACCAGGGCGCCGTCGCTGTCCAGATCGACAAAGCGTGCCGAGAAACTCTCCCCGGCGAGCCGCACCGTCACCGGTCCGCCCAGCCCATGCGCCGCATTCAGCCACGCCGCCCGGACCGGGGCGAAGCCCTGGGTGCTCCAGCGCAGGTACCAGGCCTCGAAGCTCTGCGCGAAGCGTTCGAGCACGGCTTCCACTGTCACCTGCGGGGAGCCCGACGCGGAGATGGAGGTCGCGCGGTACTCGGTATCGGGCGGGTAGTGCCGCACATTCACGCCCATCCCCAGCACCAGCCAGTCCACCGCGCCAGTCCTGCCCGGTTCGGACTCGAGCAGGATGCCGGCGGTCTTGGCTCCGTCGATCAGCACGTCGTTCGGCCATTTCAGCCGAGGGGCGCCGGGGATAAGGGCGGCGATGGCCTCGCCGAGCGCCACGGCGGTCACGAAAGAAACCTGGGCTGCCTGCGCCGGCGGGACCGGCGGGCGGAGCACCAGGGTCATGTAGAGATTGCCGTCCGGCGAGGACCAGGCGCGCCCGCGCCGGCCCCTGCCCGCATCCTGCCGACGGGCCCAGACCAACGTCCCCTCCGGCGCGCCGTTCTGGGCCAGGGCGCGAGCTTCGTCGTTCGTGCTTCCGCAGCTTTCCAGGGCTACGAGGCGGTAGAAGGCGGGCAGGTCCGGGACCCGCCTGCCGACGGGCTCCGCCTCTGCCACACCTGTCCCGCCCATGGGCCTACATCCGGAAGAGGCTGGCCGCTGCCGCGGCCGCACTGTTCAGGATCGGATTGGCGAAGACATAGAACAGCGGGAAGATGAACAGAGCAGTAGCGCCGATCACCACGGCCACGGCCGAACCCGGCTTCTCCAGCGGCTCAACCACATCGTCGAAGTACATCAGCTTCACGATGCGGATGTAGTAGTAGCAGCTCGCCACGCTGGTCACGACGCCGATGATGGCCAGGGCGAAGAGCCCGGCATTCACGGCCGCCATGAAGACGTAGAACTTGCCGAAGAACCCGGCCAGCGGCGGAACGCCTGCCATGGAGAACATGAACACCGCCATCGCCAGCGCCATGGCGGGATGGTTTCGGGACAGCCCCTTGAGGTCGTCCATGCTCTCCACCATGCGGCCGTTCTGGCGCATGGACAGGATGATGCCGAAGGCGCCGACATTCATGGCGAGATAGATCGCCATGTAGATCAGCACGCCGCGGACACCGTCCTCGGTACCGGCGGCCAGACCCACCAGCGCATAGCCGATATTGCCGATGGAGCTGTAGGCCATCAGCCGCTTGATGTTGGTCTGCTGGATCGCGGCCAGCGCGCCCAGGATCATGCTGGCGACGGAGCAGAACCAGATCACCTGCTGCCACTGCGGCAGCAGATCGCCGAACGGATCGACCAGCACGCGGATGAACAGCGTGATGGCCGCCACCTTGGGCGCAACCGCGAAGAAGGCGGTCACGCTGGTCGGCGCACCCTCGTACACGTCCGGCGTCCACATGTGGAACGGAACGGCGGAGATCTTGAAAGCCAGGCCGGCCGCCACGAAGACGATGCCGATGATCACGCCCAGGCTCGGCGTCTCGCCCGCCCGGAATACCGTCGCCAAGGTGTCGAAATTGGTGGAACCGGCAAAGCCGTACACCAGCGAGGAACCGTAGAGCAGGAGGCCCGAGCTGAGCGCCCCCAGCACGAAGTACTTCAGCCCCGCCTCGCTGCTTTTCGCGAAATCGCGCCGGAAGGCGGCGATGACGTAGAGCGACAGACTCTGCAGCTCCAGCCCGACATAGAGGGAGATCAGGTCGTTGGCCGAGACCATCGCCATCATGCCGACGGTGGCGAGCAGCATCAGCACCGGATACTCGAAACGGGAAATCTGCTCCTGCTCCAGGTACCGCATGGACAGGATGACCGACAGCGCCGTGGCGGTCAGGATCAGGACCTTGGAGAACACGGCGAAGCTGTCATTGACGAACAGGCCGCTGAATGTGACCTCGCGGCCCGTGGGACCGGTGACCAGCAGCACGCCGGTGACAAGAAGGGCGCCGATGCTGAGCCAGGAGACGACGCGCGTGCCCCCTTCGCCGCGGAAGACGCCCGCCAGCAGCGCCGCCATCGCGGCGCATGCCAGGAAGATCTCGGGCAGCGCCGGAGTCAGGTTGGGGACTGGAAGCATGACCGTTTCCATGGCTCAATTCTCGTTCGCGTTGCCGGCGTCCGCGGGCGCGACCGCGACTTGCGGATCAGCCTGGATCAGGCCGGCCGCGCGCAGGGACTCCTGGTGGTCGGCGATGATCCCCGCCACCGTGGCGTCATAGACGTTTTTGAAAGAGGCCGGATAGATGCCCATGATCAGGACGATGGCGACCAGCGGGGCGAACATCGTTACCTCGCGCCAGTTCAGGTCCGTCATCGCCTTCACATCCGGCTTGTCCAGCTTGCCGAAGAACAGCTTGCGGTACAGCAGCAGCATGTAGGCCGCCCCCAGGACCAGACCGGTGGCCGCGAAGAACGCCACCCAGGTGTTGACCTGGAACGCGCCCATCATGGTCAGGAACTCGCCCACGAAGCCGCTGGTGCCCGGCAGGCCGACGGAGGCGAACATGAACACGGCGAACACCACCGCATAACGCGGCATGTTGATCGCCATGCCGCCATAGCGCGCGATCTCACGGGTGTGCAGCCGGTCATAGGCCACGCCGATGCAGAGGAAGAGCGCAGCCGACACGAAGGTGTGGCTGAGCATCTGGAACAGCGCGCCGTCCAGCCCCTGCTGGTTCATGGTGAAGATGCCCATGCTGACATAGCCCATGTGGGCCACGGAGCTGTAGGCGATCATCTTCTTCATATCGCTCTGCGCCAGCGCCACCAGGGAGGTGTAGATGATCGCCACCACCGACAGGACGAAGACGAAGTCGGCAAAGATGAAGGTGGCTTCCGGCAGCATCTGCACATTGGCGCGGATCAGGCCGTAACCGCCCATCTTCAGCATGACGCCGGCCAGCATGACGGAACCGGCGGTCGGCGCCTCCACGTGGGCGAAGGGCAGCCAGGTGTGCAGCGGCCAGATCGGGGTCTTCACCGCGAAGGCGATGAAGAACGCCACCCAGAGCCAGACCTGCATGTCGCGGGCGAACTCATGCTCGATCATCACCCGCATGTCCATGCTGCCGGTGGCCAGGTACATGGTCAGGATGGCCAGCAGCATCAGCACGGAGCCGATGAAGGTGTAGAGGAAGAACTTGTAGGCCGCATAGACCCGGTTCGGGCCGCCCCAGACACCGATCAGCAGGAACATCGGCAACAGGACGCCCTCGAAGAACAGGTAGAACAGCACGAAATCCAGCGCCGTGAACATGCCGACCATCATGGTCTCGAGCACGAGCAAGGCGATCATGAACTCCTTCACCCGCTTCTGCACCGACTCCCAGGCGGAGAGGACGCAGATCGGCGTCAGGAAGGTGGAGGCCAGGACGAACCAGACAGAAACCCCGTCCACCCCCTTCAGGTAGGAGATGTTGTAGCTGGGAATCCAGGCATACTCCTCCACCAGCTGGAAGCCGGGGTTGGCCGGGTCGAAGTTGAAGAGGATGAACAGAGAGATCACGAAGGTGATCAGCGACGTCCACAGCGCCACGGCGCGCGCATTGCGCGCGACCATGTCGGGCTCGCCCCGGATCACCAGGATGAACAGCGCGCCGACGATCGGAAGAAACGTCGTCAGTGTCAGGATCGGCCAGTCAGCCATCTTTAGACTACTCCCTCACTCAGCGCGCGAAATAGAACCAGCCGACCAGCAGAACCACGCCGATCACCATCACGAAGGCATAGTGGTACACATAGCCCGTCTGCAGGCGGCTCGTGACCACGGACAGGCCGCGGGTCAATCGGGCGGCCCCGTCAGGTCCGAAGGCGTCGATCACCGCCTCGTCGCCGCCCTTCCACAGCCCGTAGCCGAGCTTGCCGGCGGGGCGGACGAACAGGGCGTTGTACAGCTCGTCGAAATAGTACTTCCGGAAGACCAGCCGGTAGAAGCCGCCGATCGCGGCGGTGACCCGGCCCGGCAGATCCGGCTTGAACATGTAGAAGACATAGGCCAGGGCGATGCCCAGGATGCCGGCCAGCAGCGGCGCCACCGGGACCCATCCAGGCACATGGTGCGCCTCTTCGATGATCGTCCCGTGCTCGCCGGCCAGCATGAAGATGCTGCCGCCCCAGAACTCCGCCATGTCGTGCCCGACGAACCAGTCGTAGGCGACGTAGCCGGAGAAGAGCGCGCCGATGGCCAGCACGAACAGCGGGACCAGCATCACCAGCGGGCTCTCATGCACATGGGCCATCACCCGCTCATTGGCGCGAGGCTGTCCGTGGAAGGTCAGCAGCAGGAGACGCCAGGAGTAGAAGGCCGTCAGAAGCGCCGCCAGCAGGCCGATCCAGAAGGCGAAGGTGCCGTACCAGCTATGGTCCGCATAGGCGACCTCCAGGATCATGTCCTTGGAGTAGTAGCCGGCAAACGGGATGATGCCCGCCAGAGCCAGATTGCCGATCCACATCAGCCCGTAGGTGACCGGGATCAGCCGCCAGATGCCGCCCATGTTGCGCATGTCCTGCTCATCGGACATGGCGTGGATCACGGAGCCGGCGCCGAGGAACAGCAGCGCCTTGAAGAAGGCGTGCGTCATCAGGTGGAACACGGCCGCCGGATAGGCGCCGACGCCGATGGCGAAGAACATGTAGCCGAGCTGGCTCATGGTCGAATAGGCGATGACCCGCTTGATGTCGAACTGGGTCATGCCGATGGTCGCCGCGGCGATGGCGGTCAGCGCGCCCATCACGGTCACGAAGGCCAGCGCGTCCGGCGCATACTCGAACACCGGGCTCATCCGCGACAGCATGAACACACCAGCCGTCACCATGGTGGCCGCGTGGATCAGCGCCGACACCGGGGTCGGGCCTTCCATCGCGTCCGGCAGCCAGGTGTGCAGGCCGAGCTGGGCCGACTTGCCCATGGCGCCGATGAACAGGAGGATGCAGGCCGTGGTGAGCGCATGCACCTCGAACCCAAGGAAGGTGAAGCTCAGATCCGCCAGTTCCGGCACGCGGGCGAAGATCTCGTCGAACTGGATCGTCCCGAAGATCACGAAGATCGCCATGATGCCGAGGGCGAAGCCGAAATCGCCGACGCGGTTCACCAGGAAGGCCTTCATGGAGGCGTCGTTGGCGCTCTTCTTCTCGTACCAGAAATTGATCAGCAGGTAGGAGGCGAGACCGACGCCCTCCCAGCCGAAGAACATCTGCAGCAGATTGTCGGCCGTCACCAGCATGAGCATCATGAAGGTGAAGAGCGACAGGTAGGCCATGAAGCGCGACTTGGACGGGTCGTGGCTCATGTACCCGACCGAGTAGATGTGCACCATGGAGGAGACGCCGTTCACCACCACCAGCATGATGGCGGTCAGCGTGTCCATGCGCAACGCCCAGGACACGTCGAACGTGCCGCTGTCGATCCAGGTGAAGAGCGGAACGGTGCCGCCGGCCTCTCCGAAGCCGATCTCGGTGAACAGGATCACGGAGAACACAGCCGAGATGACCAGCAGCGTGCAGGTGACGATCTGGGAGCCTCGGTCGCCGATCAGCCGGCCGAAAAAGCCGGCGATGAAGGCGCCGAGCAGCGGCAGGAAGACCGCAGCGATTGCCATCGTTTCCATCGGACCCGCCTCAGCCCTTCATCATGTTGATGTCTTCGACCGCGATGGAGCCGCGGTTGCGGAAGTAGACCACCAGGATCGCCAGCCCGATCGCGGCCTCAGCGGCCGCGACGGTCAGGATGAACATCGCGAAAATCTGTCCGGTCAGGTCGCCCAGGAAGGCGGAGAAGGCCACCAGGTTGATGTTGACGGCCAGCAGGATCAGCTCGACCGACATCAGGATGATGATGACGTTCCTGCGGTTCAGGAAGATGCCGAACACGCCCAGCGTGAACAGCAGGGCCGAGACGACCAGATAATGGGAAAGCCCGATATCCATCTTACACCCCTCCCCGCGTCGGAACCTTGCGCACGGCCAGCGCCTCTTCACGGGTGCGCGCCACCTGCTGCGTGATCGTCTGGCGGCGGACGCCGGTGCGCGCCCGGAGCGTCAGCACGATGGCCCCGATCATCGCCACCAGCAGGATCAGGCCCGAGGCCTGGAAGGCATAGACATAGCGGGTGTAGAGCACCGCCCCGATCGCTTCGGTGTTGGTCATGACCACGCCATCGGTCACGGCGGCCTGCACGATCGCTTCCGGCGCCACGTACCAGGCGCCCGCCACGAAGATCAGTTCAGCCGCCAGGACGAGGCCGACCAGGATGCCGATCGGCAGGTTCTGGAGAAACCCTTGCCTCAGCTCCTGGAAGTTGATGTCCAGCATCATCACCACGAAGAGGAACAGCACCGCCACGGCGCCGACGTAAACGATGACGAGGATGAAGGCCACGAACTCGGCGCCGATCAGCACGAAGAGACCGGCCGCATTGAAGAAGGCCAGAATCAGGTACAGCACCGAATGGACGGGGTTCTTCGCGGAAATCACCATCACGGCGGATGCCAGCAGGATGGCGGCGAACGCGTAGAACGCGATTGCGGTCAAAGCCATGGTTTACGCCGCCTCCGGCGCGGATCGTGTTCTTGAGCTGGGCACGGAGGGAACTCCGTCTCGGGAAGGGCTGACGCCCGGGGGATTACCCCGGGCGCCGT
Organism: Indioceanicola profundi; assembly: GCF_003568845.1. Classification (NCBI taxonomy): domain Bacteria; kingdom Pseudomonadati; phylum Pseudomonadota; class Alphaproteobacteria; order Rhodospirillales; family Azospirillaceae; genus Indioceanicola; species Indioceanicola profundi. The sequence continues at coordinate 1,462,626 of NZ_CP030126.1, forward strand.
GGTATTGTGCAGCGCCGCCTTTTTAGCGGTACGGGGCGTCCGCTGCAATGTTGGAGGCGATCTGCGCCTCCCAGCGGTCGCCGTTCGCCAGGAGCTTCTCCTTGTTATAGAAAAGCTCCTCGCGGGTTTCGGTGGCGAACTCGAAGTTCGGACCTTCGACGATGGCGTCCACCGGGCAGGCCTCCTGGCAGAGACCGCAGTAGATGCACTTCGTCATGTCGATGTCGTAGCGGGTGGTTCGCCGCGAGCCGTCCTCGCGCGGTTCCGCTTCGATGGTGATGGCCAGCGCCGGGCAGACCGCTTCGCACAGCTTGCAGGCGATGCAGCGCTCTTCCCCGTTGGGGTAGCGTCGCAGCACGTGCTCCCCGCGGAAGCGCGGGCTGATCGGTCCCTTCTCGAAGGGATAGTTCAGCGTGACCTTGGGCCTGAAGAAGTAGCGCAGCGTCAGGGACAGACCCTGGACCAGCTCCCACAGGAACAGGCCGCGCGCGGTGCGATCGAGCAGGGCCATGCTATTGCCTCCATTTCTCGCGCGGGACCCTGGGCCCCTGCGCGTTCCGGCCGGTGGCGCGCCCTCCGCGCCACCGGCCGGCATCCGAAAAAACAGTCGTTCTTACGTCGGCAGCCAGTCGAAGGCCACCAGCACGCCCGCCGTCAGAACCACCCAGAGCAGGGAGAACGGCAGGAACACCTTCCAGCCCAGACGCATGAGCTGGTCGTACCGGTAGCGCGGCAGCGTGGCGCGCACCCATACGAACACGAACAGGCAGAACACGATCTTCAGGATGAACCACAGCGGCCCAGGGATGAACGACAAGAAGTCGAACGGGGGCAGCCATCCGCCAAGGAACAGAACGGTCGTGATCGCGCTGATCACGATCATGTTGATGTACTCGCCCAGGAAGAACAGGGCGAAGGCCATCGACGAGTATTCCGTGTGGAAGCCGCCGACCAGTTCCGACTCGCCTTCCGGCAGGTCGAAGGGCGCGCGGTTCGTCTCGGCCAGGGCCGAGATGAAGAAGATGATGAACATCGGGAAGAGCGGGATGAAGAACCAGAGGTCCTCCTGCGCCATCACGATGGCCGAGAGATTGAGCGAACCGACGCAGAGCAGCACGGTGATGATGACGAGGCCGATGGAGACCTCGTAGCTCACCATCTGCGCGGCCGAGCGCAGCGCGCCCAGGAAGGCGTATTTGGAGTTGGACGCCCAGCCCGCCATGATGACGCCGTAGACGCCCATGGAGCTGATGGCGAACAGGTAGAGGATGCCGACATTGATGTCGGCCAGCACCAGCCCGGCCCCGAACGGGATCACCGCCCAGGCCACCAGAGCCAGCAGGAAGGTCAGCATCGGCGCGCCCAGGAAGACGATCCGGTTGGCGCCGGCCGGGACGATGGTTTCCTTCTGGAGCAGCTTGATGCCGTCCGCGAAGGGCTGCAGCAGACCGAAGGGGCCGACGAGCTGCGGACCCTGGCGGAGCTGCATGGCGCCCATGACCTTGCGCTCGAACCAGGTCAGCATCGCCATGCCGACAATCACCGGAACGACGATCGCGACGATCGACACGATGATTCGGATGACCAGGGGGATGTCGTTCCAGAGCTCAACCATCGTCGCTTACTCCGCCGCGATGGCCGGCGCGGCCGGCTTCACGAACGCCTCGGTGCACTTCGCCATCGTCGGGGAGACGCGGCTGATCGGGTCGGTCATGTAATAGTTTTCGATCGCCGGCGCAAACGCTGCGGGCTCAACGTTCACCGTCGCGGAAAGCGGGGTCCAGCCGGCCTGCACCACGCTGTCCACGGCCGCAAAGACCGGGCTGATCTTCGCCAGCCGCTGGCGGAGCTGGGACAGCGTGTCGTAGGGCAGCACATGCCCCAGTTCGGCCGACAGGGCGCGGACGATCTTCCAATCCTCGCGCGCCTCGCCCAACGGGAACGTCGCGAGTCGCGCGTGCTGAGCGCGGCCCTCGGTGTTCACGTAGGTGGCATTCTTCTCGGTATAGGCCGCGCCCGGCAGGATCACGTCGGCGCGGTGCGCGCCGCGGTCGCCATGGTGGCCCTGGTAGATCACGAACGCGTTGCCCAGCTTCTCGGCCGGGATCTCGTCGGCGGCAAGCAGGTAGACCACCTCGATCTCACCGGACCGGCAGCCGGCCAGGATGCCTTCCAGGTCGAGCCCGCCCTGCCCCGGCACGAAGCCGACTTCCAGCGCGCCGACGCGACCGGCGGCGGTGTGCAGCAGATTGAAGCCGTTCCAGTCCTCGCGGACCACGTTGCAGCTCTCGGCCAGCTTCGCCACGGCGGCCTGGACCGCCATGCCGTCCGGCCGCTTCAGCGCGCCCATGCCGAGGATGATGACCGGGTTCTTCGCCGCCTTCAGCTCATCGCAGAAGGCGTGCGTTCCGGCCGCCAGTTCCGCCAGCACCGAACCGGTTGCGCCGAGCTGGGTGACCGGGTAGGTGAGGTCGAAGGCCGGGCCGACATTGGCCACGGTCTTGATCTTGCCGGCCAGATAGGCCTTGCGGATGCGGGCATTGACAAGCGGCGCTTCCCAGCGGGGATTGCTGCCGATCAGCAGCACCAGATCGGCCTGGTCCAGCCCGGCGATGGTGGTGTTGAAGATGTAGCCGCTGCGGTTGGTCACGTCGAACCTGGCGCCGTCCTGCCGGCATTCCAGGTTCGCGCTGCCCAGAGCGGTCATCAGCTCCTTCAACGCCAGGGTCGACTCGACGTCGACCGTGTCGCCTGCCAGCGCCGCGATCCGGTTGCCGGAAACTCCGGCCAGCCGCGCCTTGATGGTCGCGAAGGCATCGCCCCAGCTCACCGGCTTCAGCTTACCGTCCTCGCCCCGTACATAGGGGCGGTCCAGCCGCTGGCGCTTGAGGCCGTCGTGGGAATAGCGGGTCTTGTCGGCGATCCATTCCTCGTTCACCGCCTCGTTCAGGCGGGGAAGGACGCGCATCACCTCGGGGCCGCGGGTGTCGACGCGGATGTTGGAGCCGACCGCGTCCATGACGTCGATGGTTTCGGTCTTCCGCAGCTCCCAAGGGCGGGCGGTGAAGGCGTAGGGCTTGCTGGTCAGCGCGCCAACCGGGCAGACATCGACCAGATTGCCCGACATCTCCGAATCGATGCCCTGCTCAAGGTAGCTGGTGATCTCCATGTGCTCGCCGCGATAAACGGCCCCCAGCGCATTCACGCCGGCGATCTCATCCATGAAGCGGATGCAGCGGGTGCAATGGATGCAGCGGGTCATGATCGTTTTGATCAGGGGACCCATGTTCTTGTCCCGCACGGCCCGCTTGTTCTCGGAGAAGCGGCCGCGGTCGAAGCCATAGGCGACGGCCTGGTCCTGCAGATCGCACTCGCCGCCCTGGTCGCAGATCGGGCAGTCCAGCGGGTGGTTGATCAGCAGGAACTCCATCACGCCCTTGCGGGCCTTGTGGACCAGCTCCGTGTCGGTCTTCACCACCATGCCCTCGCCGCACGGCATGGCGCAGCTCGCCACCGGCTTCGGGCTGCGCTCCACCTCGACGAGGCACATGCGGCAGTTGGCGGGAACGGACAGGCGCTCATGGTAGCAGAAGCGCGGAACCTCGATGCCGAGCTGCTCGCAGGCCTGCAGCACGGAAGTGCCGGGCGCAACTTCGATCTCGGTACCGTTGATGGTCAACTTTGGCATTTCGGTCCTCCCGCCCTTACTCGGCGGCCATCGGCACGCCGCCGCGGTCGGCGCGGCTGCGGTAATCCATGATTCGGCGCTCCATCTCCGGCCGGAAATGGCGGATCAGACCCTGGATCGGCCAAGCGGCCGCGTCGCCCAGGGCGCAGATCGTGTGGCCTTCGATCTCCTTGGTGACGTCCAGCAGCATGTCGATCTCCTCGACGCGCGCCTGGCCCTTCACCATCCGCTGCATGACCCTGTACATCCAGCCGGTGCCCTCACGGCACGGGGTGCACTGGCCGCAGCTCTCATGCATGTAGAACTTCGACAGCCGGGCGATGGCCTTCACGATGTCCGTGGAGCGGTCCATCACGATGACGGCCGCGGTGCCGAGACCAGACCGCACCTCGCGCAGCGAGTCGAAGTCCATCAGCACCGTGTCGCAGGTCTCCTTCGGCAGCACCGGCACGGAGGAGCCGCCGGGGATCACCGCCAGGAGGTTGTCCCAGCCGCCGCGCACACCGCCGCAATGCTTGTCGATGAGCTCGCGCAGCGGGATGCCCATCTCCTCTTCCACGGTGCAGGGCTGGTTGACATGGCCCGACACGCTGAACAGCTTGGTGCCGCTGTTCTTGGGCCGGCCCAGATTGGCGAACCAGGAGGCGCCGCGGCGCAGGATGGTCGGGACCACCGCGATGGATTCGACATTGTTCACGGTGGTCGGACGGCTGTAGAGGCCGGCCATGGCCGGGAATGGCGGCTTGTTGCGCGGCTGGCCCTTCTTGCCTTCAAGGCTTTCGATCAGCGCCGTTTCCTCACCGCAGATATAGGCGCCGGCGCCGCGGTGCAGGTAGATGTCGTAATCGTAGCCGGAGCCGCAGGCGTTCTTGCCGATCAGGCCGGCCTCATAGGCCTCGTCGATGGCGCGCTGAACATTGGCGCCCTCGTCGTAGAACTCGCCGCGGATGTAGATGTAGCAGGCCGTGGCGCCGATGGCGAAGCCGGCGATCAGGCAGCCCTCGATCAGCTTGTGCGGATCGTGGCGCATGATTTCCCGGTCCTTGCAGGTCCCGGGCTCGCCCTCGTCGGCGTTGATGACCAGATAGACCGGACCGCCATCCGTCTTCTTCGGCATGAAGGACCACTTCATGCCGGTGGAGAAGCCGGCGCCGCCGCGGCCGCGCAGGCCGGATTCCTTCACCAGCTCGATGATCTTGTCGCGGCCGAGGTCCAGCAGCTCCTTGGTGCCGTCCCAGTCGCCGCGCACGCGGGCGCCATCCAGGAACGGGCTTTCGAAGCCGTAGAGATTGGTGAAGATGCGGTCTTCATCGCGCAGCATGGCGCTACTCCCTTCCCTCGCTCAGGCCTGACCGGCCGGCTTGACGCCGACGCGCCTGGCCTGCTCGATCAGCGTCGTGGGTCCGCCCGCCGGGCAGGACCGGATGCGGCCGTTCTGGGGACCATCCGGCGGGGTCTCGCCGCGGGCCAGCGCGTCCAGGACCTTCTCCATCGTCTCCGGCGTGAGGTCCTCGTAATAATCGTCGTTGATCTGCACCATCGGCGCGTTCACGCAGGCCCCCAGGCACTCCACCTCGATCACGGTGAACTGCCCGTCCGGCGTGGTCTCGCCCAGGCGGACGCCCAGCTTCTTCTCGCAGGCATGCACGATGTCGTCCGACCCGCGCAGCCAGCAGGGCGTCGTCGTGCAGACCTGCACGAAGTGCTTACCCACCGGCTTCAGGTTGTACATCGTGTAGAAGGTCGCGACCTCATGCGCGCGGATGCGCGGCATGCCCAGCATGTCGGCCACATAGTCGATGGCGACGGTGGACAGCCACTTGCCGTTCTGCCGCTGCGCCAGATCGAGCAGCGGCATCACCGCGCTCTGCTGGCGTCCCGGCGGATACTTGGCGATGATGCGGTTGGCCAGTTCCAGGTTCTCGGGCGTGAACTCGAAAGACCCCGGCTCGTGCTGGGAAGCGCCGTTGGTCGCACTCATCGATCGATCTCTCCGAACACGATGTCCATGGAACCGATGATCGCCACGCTGTCGGCGAGCATGTGCCCCTTGGACATGAACTCCATGGCCTGCAGGTGCGAGAAGCCGGTGGGCCGGATCTTGCACCGGTACGGGCGGTTGGTGCCGTCGGCGACCAGGAACACGCCGAGTTCGCCCTTCGGCGTCTCGGTAGCCGTGTAGGTCTCGCCGGCGGGCACGTGGTAGCCCTCGGTGTAGAGCTTGAAGTGGTGGATCAGCGACTCCATGGAGCGCTTCATCTCGCCGCGCGGCGGCGGCGCCACCTTGCGGTCGTTCACGATCACCGGACCCGGCGTGACGGCCAGCTTCTCCAGCGCCTGGCGCATGATGCGGTTGGACTGGCGCATCTCCTCCATGCGGACGAGATATCGGGCCCAGCAGTCGCCGGTCAGGCCGACGGGAATGTCGAAGTCGAACTCTTCATAGCGGTCGTAGGGCTGCGACTTGCGCAGGTCCCAGGCCACGTTGGAGCCGCGCAGCATCGGACCGGAGAAGCCCCAGGCCAGCGCATCGTCCGAGCTGACCACGCCGATATCGACGGTGCGCTGCTTGAACACGCGGTTGCCGGTCAGCAGGTTGTCCAGATCGTCGATGAAGGCCGGAAAACGCTCGGTATATTCCCAAATGTCGTCGGCCAGACCGGCCGGCAGATCCTGGTGCACGCCGCCAGCGCGGAAATAGTTGGCGTGGAGCCGGGCGCCGGACACGCGCTCATAGAACTCCATCAGCTTTTCACGCTCCTCGAAACCCCAGAGCGACGGCGTGATGGCGCCGACGTCGAGGGCAAAAGTCGTGATGTTCAGCAGATGGTTCAGGATGCGGGTGAGCTCGGCATAGAGCACGCGGATGTACTGACCGCGCGGCGGCGCCTCGATCCCGAGCAGCTTCTCCACGGCCAGCACGAAGGTGTGCTCCTGGCTCATGGGGGAGACGTAATCCAGCCGGTCGAAATAGGGCAGCGCCTGGATATAGGTCTTGTACTCGATCAGCTTCTCGGTGCCGCGGTGCAGCAGGCCGATATGCGGATCAGCGCGCTCCACGATCTCGCCGTCCATCTCCAGGACCAGGCGCAGCACGCCGTGGGCAGCCGGGTGCTGCGGTCCGAAATTGACGGTGAAGGGTTTGATCTGCGTTTCGTCGGACTTGGCGCCGACGGCCGGCGGGGCGATCTGGGACATGGTGCCGCCTCCTCAGCTCTTCACGTTCGTGGCGCCGGCATCGCCGCCGTGGGCGACAGCCTTGGCGGCCGGATTGTTCGCCATCTCCTGCTGGGTCGGGTTCACCGCGCCCAGCGGAATGACGGCCTTCTCGTCGCCCGGCAACTGGACGTCGGTCATGCCCTCCCAGGGGGAGAGGAAGTCGAAGCTGCGGAAATCCTGCGTCAGCCGCACCGGCTCGTAGACGACGCGCTTCTGCTCGTCGTCGTAGCGGATCTCCACATAGCCGGTCAGCGGGAAGTCCTTCCGAAGCGGATGCCCCTCGAAGCCGTAGTCGGTCAGGATACGGCGCAGGTCCGGATTGTCGCTGAAGAAGATGCCGAACAGGTCCCAGGCTTCCCGCTCGAACCAGCCGGCGACCGGGAACAGCCCGACGACGGAGGGAACCGCCGAATCCTCATCCGTGTTGACCTTCACCCGGATGCGGTTGTTGTGCTTCACGGACAGCAGGTTGTAGACCACCTCGAACCGCTCCGGGCGGTCGGGATAGTCCACGCCGCAGATGTCCATGAGCTGCTGGAACCGGCAGGTGGAATCGTCACGCAGGAACTGGAGAACCCGGAGGATCGCGTGCCGCTCGACGGTCACGCACAGCTCACCGAGCTTCACCTCCACGCTGATCACGTCGTTGCCGATGGCCGACTGGACGTGATCGCCGAGTTCCTGAAGGGCTTGGTCACTCATGATGGCGGCGTCTTCTTCTGCGCGGGGCCCGTCGGCCCCGCCGGACAGGCTTAGGTGCGGATCAGGCGGTTGCCCGACTTGATCTTCTTCTGGAGCTGCAGGATGCCGTAGACCAGCGCCTCCGCGGTCGGCGGGCAGCCTGGAACATAGATGTCCACCGGCACGACGCGGTCGCAACCGCGCACCACCGAGTAGCTGTAGTGGTAGTAGCCGCCGCCATTGGCGCAGGAGCCCATGGAGATGACCCAGCGCGGCTCCGCCATCTGGTCATAGACCTTGCGGAGGGCCGGGGCCATCTTGTTGCAGAGCGTGCCGGCGACGATCATCACGTCGGACTGGCGCGGGCTGGGACGCGGGATCACGCCGAAGCGGTCCAGGTCGTAGCGCGCCATGTAGGCGTGGATCATCTCGACCGCGCAGCAGGCCAGGCCGAAGGTCATCGGCCACAGCGAGCCGGTACGGGCCCAATCCAGCAGCGCATCGTACTTGGCGACGATGAACCCCTTGTCCTGGATCTCCGTGGTGACGGCCTTCATGTAGGCGTCCTGCGCCGGGCCCGGCGGCAGGGGCGAGGATGCGCCCTGCGGCAGGCTCGAAGTGACGGGGGTGATGAGATTGCTCATGACTGGCTGCTCACGGCCTGAGTGCAAAGATCGCGGGTCCGGCAGGGGATCACTCCCACTCCAGCGCGCCCTTCTTCCATTCGTAGATGAAGCCGACGGTCAGGATGCCGAGGAAGACCATCATCGACCAGAAGCCGAACATCCCGATGTCGCCCAGAGATATGGCCCACGGGAACAGAAAGGCAACCTCAAGGTCGAAGATGATGAAGAGGATAGCGACCAGATAGAAGCGGACGTCGAACTTGCTGCGGGCATCGGCAAACGGCTCGAATCCGCACTCATAGGCCGACAGCTTCTCACTGTCCGGGTTCTGCTTCGCCACGACCAGGGACATGACCACCATCAGCAGGGCGATCACGGTCGCGATTCCGAGGAAGATGATGATCGGCAGGTACTCGACCAACATCGGGTTCAGAAGCGGGTTCGGCATGGTCAAAACCTTGCGGCCGGCTGTGGCGTGAGAGCGGCCATCGGCTGCGCGCACACCCAAGCCAGCGGTTCATGAACGGAGAACCCCTTCCGGGGCCCGGGGGAATATAGGCGTCCGCCACCCTCAAGGAAAGCAAATTACGCCCTTATCGTGGCACTGCGGCATGCCCCCGCGAGCCTCGCGGAATCAGAGGGTTGGACGCGAAATGCCTCAACCCTGGCGGCGCAGCAGGGGGAGCGGCGATGCATGGCCGCCCGGCGCGGGAGCCTTCCGGGAGGTTGCCGGCGGGCCGCTTCGCTGGCGCAAAAAGCACATCGCCCGCTACGGCGGACTGCCGGCGGGCATCGATCTGATGGATCGCATTGGATTTGAAAGGTGGCGCGAGTGACGGGACTTGAACCCGCGGCCTCCGGCGTGACAGGCCGGCGCTCTAACCAACTGAGCTACACCCGCGCAGAATACCTTCTACCCCGGTTCGGAAGTGGCGCGAGTGACGGGACTTGAACCCGCGGCCTCCGGCGTGACAGGCCGGCGCTCTAACCAACTGAGCTACACCCGCATTGCTTCCGACAACGGCTCGGACCGGCCTTTCGAACCGTCCGCGGTGCGCTGCACCGCCCCTTACCGCCGTGGGGTGGGGCGCTGTATAGGGGCCTTAGCCGGGCTTGTCAAACAGGAAAATGATTTATTTCCGGACCACGTTGCAGATAGGCCGGCCGGGCAACAGGCGGCCCCTCCTCCACAGCTTTCCGGACGGCATTATGCCGGACATGCATCCAGCGGAGCCGGCGGCAGGCGCAGGACGCGAATGGGCGGATTCTCACCGGTTATGGCAAGAATGGCTGAATGTAACTGGAGGATGATGGTGGGCGGTGAGGGATTCGAACCCCCGACCCGCGGTGTGTAAAACCGAAGCTCTACCCCTGAGCTAACCGCCCGACCCGCTCCCGTCCGGCGATGCCGCGGGGCGATAAAAAAGACGGGTACGCCAGCAGGCGACCCGTCCGCAAGACAGAAATTCATCCGGCCGCATTTCCGGTGTATCCGGGGCCGTCGGCAGGGTCTGCCCAAAGGTGCGATGCACCCACAGCAAACCCTGCCCTTCCGATTCAGACCAGCGCGTCCTTCAGGCCCTTGCCGGCCTTGAACTTCGGCTGCTTGGAGGCCGGGATGGAGATCTTCTCGCCGGTGCGGGGATTGCGCCCCTCGGAAGCGGCGCGCTCCGCAACGGCGAAGGTCCCGAAACCGACCAGACGAACTTCGTCACCCTTCTTCAGGGCGCCGGCGATGGCATCGAACACAGCGTCGACGGCCTTGCCGGCATCGCCCTTGGTCAGGCCGGCAGTTTCGGCAACCGAGGCAACGAGATCATTCTTGTTCACTTAAGGCCCCCCTCTAAAGCCAGGTAGAAAAGGATCAGGCGGCGTCCATGGACGTAGCGCGCTGTGAAACCGGGTTCCGCCGCACTCCCTAGCCGAAGGGGTTACGACGGAACCTCAATTCACACGATTTTGCGCGTCACATCAATGGCGAATCACCTCGTCGCGGTCCTCATCCCCAGCTTTTGCGGGCACTTGGGCCAGTTCCTCCGCCTCCGACCACTCGATGGGGGTCGGAGCGGCGGTGAGCGCACGCTGCAGAACCTCGTCCACCACGGAGACAGGGACGATCTCCATCCCCTTCTTGACGTTCTCCGGGATGTCCGCCAGGTCCTTCTCATTGTCCTTCGGGATCAGCACGGTCTTGATCCCGCCGCGGAGCGCGGCGAGCAGCTTCTCCTTCAGGCCGCCGATCGGCAGCACACGGCCGCGCAGGGTGATCTCGCCGGTCATCGCCACGTCCTTGCGGACCGGAATGCCGGTCAGCACGGAAACGATGGAGGTGATCATGGCGACGCCTGCCGACGGCCCGTCCTTCGGGGTTGCCCCTTCCGGAACGTGGACGTGGATGTCCTTCTTCTCGAACAGCGTCGGCTTGATGCCGAACTGCGGAGCGCGGGACCGGACATAGCTTTCCGCCGCCTGGACGGACTCCTTCATGACATCGCCCAGCTTACCGGTGGTGACCACCCGGCCCTTGCCGCGCAGCATCACGCTCTCGATGGACAGAAGCTCGCCGCCCACCTCAGTCCAGGCCAGACCTGTGACCACGCCCACCATGTCCTCCGCCTCGGCCTCGCCGTAGCGGAAGCGGCGGACGCCGGCATACTTCTCCAGGTTCTCCGGCGTGACCTCCACCTTGGCATGACCCTCCATGAGGATCTCCTTGATGGCCTTGCGCGTGAGGTTGGCGACCTCGCGCTCGAGGTTACGCACGCCGGCTTCCCGGGTGTAGTAGCGGATCAGGTCGCGGAGCGCGTCGTCCGTGATGCTGAACTCGGACGGCTTCAGACCATGCGTCCTCACCTGCTTGTCCAGGATATGCCGCTTGATGATCTCGACCTTCTCGTCCTCGGTGTAGCCGGCGATGCGGATCACCTCCATACGGTCCAGCAGCGGCTGCGGCATGCGCAGCGTGTTGGCTGTGCAGACGAACATCACGTCGGAAAGGTCGTAATCCACCTCCAGGTAATGGTCGGCGAAGGTGCCGTTCTGCTCCGGGTCCAGAACCTCCAGCAGGGCGGACGACGGGTCCCCGCGCCAGTCGGCGCCGAGCTTGTCGATCTCGTCCATGAGGAAGAGCGGGTTGGAGGACTTCGCCTTCTTCATGCCCTGGATGACCTTGCCCGGCATGGAGCCGATATAGGTCCGCCGGTGGCCGCGCACCTCGGCCTCGTCACGAACGCCGCCCAGCGACATGCGGACGAAGTTGCGGCCGGTGGCCTTGGCCATGGACTTGCCGAGCGAGGTCTTGCCGACGCCCGGCGGGCCGACGAGGCAGAGGATGGGGCCGCGCACCTTGTCCATGCGCTGCTGCACGGCGAGGTACTCGAGGATACGCTCCTTGACCTTCTCCAGACCGAAATGATCGGAGTTCAGGATCTCCTCCGCGTGGCGGATGTCCTTCTTGATCTTGGTGCGCTTCTTCCAGGGCAGCGACAGTATCCAGTCCAGGTAGTTGCGAACCACCGTGGCCTCGGCCGACATCGGGCTCATGGAGCGGAGCTTCTTGACCTCCGCCATGGCCTTCTCGCGCGCCTCCTTCGACAGCTTGGTCTTGGCGATGCGCTCCTCGATCTCGGCGACCTCGTCCTTGCCGTCCTCGGACTCGCCCAGTTCCTTCTGGATCGCCTTGAGCTGTTCGTTGAGATAGTACTCGCGCTGGGTCTTCTCCATCTGGCGCTTCACGCGGTTGCGGATGCGCTTCTCGACCTGCAGCACGCCGATCTCGCCTTCCATGAAGGCGTAGACCTTCTCCAGCCGCTCCGCCACGCTCGGCGTCTCGAGGAGCTGCTGCTTCTCAGCGATCTTGAGCTGGAGGTGGGAGGCGATGGTGTCCGCGAGCTTGCCGGCGTCGTCGATCTGGTTGATCGAGACCAGCACCTCGGGCGGAATCTTCTTGTTGAGCTTGATGTACTGCTCGAACTGGGAGACGACGGCGCGGCTCAGGGCTTCCTGCTCCTGCTGCTCGCCAACCTTCTCCTCGATCACGTCGGCATAGGCCTGGAAGAACTCCTCGTTCTCCTCGAACTTGGAGATCACGGCGCGCCGGCCGCCCTCGACGAGCACCTTCACGGTGCCGTCCGGCAGCTTCAACAGCTGGAGCACGGTGCCCACGGTTCCGACAGTGTAGATGTCGGCAGGGCTCGGGTCGTCCTGGCTGGCGTTCTTCTGGGTAACAAGCAGGATCTGCTTGTCGTCCTTCATGACGTCCTCAAGCGCCTTCACCGACTTCTCGCGGCCGACGAACAGGGGAACGATCATGTGCGGAAAGACAACGATGTCCCTCAGCGGCAGGACCGGGTAGAGCACACCACGGGGGATATCCAGCATATTTGCGTGCCTTCTCTTCTTGTCGCGCCATCAGCCCACTCTGGGCCATGTCCATCCGGCCGCCCCATCTGGGCACGGCGCTTCCGGCGACGGCTACATGGCTAACGTGGCACACGCCCCCACCCCCTTCAAGGGCTTGACCTGAGGCCGACTGACCCTAATGCGCATGTCACAGGATGTGTCGGTGGAGCCGACGGGCTAACCCAGGGGTGGAAAGTCCCGGCAAGTTGTTGCACCGCAAACAAAAAGGGCGGCCCGCGCGGGCCGCCCCTCCTGATGACGTACTGGCCTGGGGTCGGCGATTACGCCCCTGGCGCAGCCTCGCTCCGGCGGTCGGAGTAGATGTAGAGCGGCTTCGCGCGGCCCTCCACCACTTCCTTGTTGATGACGATCTCCTCCACGCCCTGCAGGCCGGGAAGGTCGTACATCGGTTCCAGCAGGATGGACTCCATGATCGAGCGGAGGCCGCGGGCGCCGGTCTTCCGCTGGATGGCCTTCAGCGCTATGGCGCGCAGAGCCTCCTCATGGATGCCGAGCTTCACATCCTCCATCTCGAACAGCCGCGCATACTGCTTCACCAGCGCGTTCTTCGGCTTGGTCAGGATTTCGATCAGCGCATCCTCGTCCAGGTCGTGCAGGGTGGCGACCACCGGCAGACGGCCGACGAATTCGGGGATCAGACCGAACTTCAGCAGATCCTCAGGCTCGACCTCACGCAGGATTTCACCGGTGCGGCGATCTTCCGGCGCACGGACATCCGCGCCGAAGCCCATCGAGGTGCCCTTGCCGCGCGCCCCGATGATCTTCTCCAGCCCGGCGAAAGCGCCGCCGCAGATGAAGAGGATATTCGTGGTGTCGACCTGCAGGAACTCCTGCTGCGGATGCTTGCGCCCGCCCTGCGGCGGCACGGAGGCGACGGTGCCCTCCATGATCTTCAGCAAGGCCTGCTGCACGCCCTCGCCCGACACGTCGCGGGTGATCGACGGGTTGTCGGACTTGCGGCTGATCTTGTCGACCTCGTCGATATAGACGATGCCGCGCTGCGCCCGCTCGACATTGTAATCGGCGGCCTGGAGCAGCTTGAGGATGATGTTCTCCACATCCTCGCCGACATAGCCCGCCTCCGTCAGGGTGGTGGCGTCGGCCATGGTGAAGGGCACATCGATGATGCGGGCGAGCGTCTGCGCCAGCAGCGTCTTGCCCGAACCGGTCGGACCGATCAGCAGGATGTTGGACTTGGCCAGCTCCACGTCGTTGTGCTTCGCACTGTGGGCCAGGCGCTTGTAGTGGTTATGTACGGCGACTGAGAGCACCCGCTTCGCATGCTCCTGGCCGATCACATAGTCGTCCAGTACGGCACAGATGTCCCGCGGCGAGGGTACGCCGTCCCGGGACTTCACCAGCGTGGTCTTGTTCTCCTCGCGGATGATGTCCATGCACAGCTCGACGCATTCATCGCAGATGAACACGGTTGGGCCGGCAATGAGCTTCCGCACCTCGTGCTGACTCTTCCCGCAGAACGAGCAGTAAAGAGTATTCTTCGAGTCGCCGCCGGTCGACTTGGTCATATGAGCTCCGTACATCACCGGGGAGCGTACGAACCGGACAGGCCCGGCATGGCCACCGACCCGTGCGCCCGGACGCCACCGGCGTCCAACGAGTCTGGGGCGGTTCCGAAGCCATTCCGCCTTACGGCGGTCCGACCCATGATCCCGCCCCTGGGATCCGACGAGGCAACCGGGCGCGAACGCCCTGCCCGCCTATTCAACAACACCGAAAGCGACGGGATCAACAGATTGTTCGCCCCACCCCCATTTCGCACGGAACTCATGAGGTGTCCCGCGCCATTGGAGGTACTGCGAACCGTCCAGATCAGCCCTCGCTGCTCGGCCGGTGGGTGAACACGTCGTCGATAAGTCCGAAGGACTTCGCCTCCTCCGGGCTCATAAACTTGTCGCGCTCCATGGCCTTTTCAATGACATCCATCGGCTGGCCGGTGTGGTGGTGGAAAATCTCATTCAGGCGCTGGCGCATCCGCAGGATTTCCTGCGCCTGGATTTCGATATCCGCCGCCTGCCCCTGGGCGCCGCCCGAGGGCTGGTGGACCATGATCCGGCTGTTCGGCAGCGAGAATCGCCGGCCCGGCGCACCGCCCGCCAGCAACAGCGCGCCCATGCTGGCCGCCTGTCCCATGCAGATCGTCGCAACCGGAGACCGGATGTACTGCATGGTGTCATAGATGGCGAGACCGGCCGTCACGTAGCCGCCCGGCGAGTTGATGTAGAAGGAGATTTCCTTGCTCGGATTCTCCGCCTCCATGAACAGGAGCTGGGCGCAGACTACGCTTGCGACCGCGTCATTGACGCCGCCCACCAGGAAGATGATGCGCTCCTTCAGGAGGCGCGAATAGATGTCGTAGGCGCGCTCGCCCCGGTTGGTCTGCTCGACCACCATCGGAACCAGTGCATTCATCTGCGGCTCGATCATGTCCCTCGCTCAGCTCCGCTGCGTACCGGTCGGGATGTTTCGTTCTCACGTCATAGCCGGTCAGGTCCGTGTTGCGCCAGACCGAAATTGACGCAAAAGACTAAGGACCGGACAATGCCTCGGATGTACCGGGGTGCGGAACAGATAGGGGCGGTGACCCGCTTGGACCACCGCCCCCGAATTCAATTCAGCCCAGTGTGGGAAGAAGACCGGATCAGGCCTGCTCCTCCTCCGGGTCCTTCATCAGCTCCTCGGCCGTGACCGGGACCTCGTTGACCTTCACGCTGGACAGGATGTGGTCCACGACCTTGTCCTCGAACAGCGGGGCGCGGAGCTGCTCGATGGCCTGCGGGTTCTTCTTGAAAAACTCGAACACCTGCTGCTCCTGGCCGGGGTAGCGCTGCACCTCGGAGATCACGGCCTTGTTCAACTCGTCACGGCTGACGGTGACGTTGTTGCGGCGGCCGATTTCTGACAGCAGCAGACCGAGGCGGACACGGCGCACCGCGATGTCGCGATACTCCTTCTTCAGCTCCTCCTCGTCCTTGTCCTTGTCTTCCTCATCGACCTGACCGGACTGCAGCTCCTGCTGGAGGCGGCTCCATATCTGGTTGAACTCGATGTCGACCATCCCGGCGGGGACGTCGAAATCGTGCAGCTCGGCCAGCTTGTCCAGCAGGGCGCGCTTGGCACGCAGGCGGGAAAGGTTGCCGTAGTCGGCGCCGATGCGCTCGCGGATGGCCTCGCGCAGCTTCTCCAGATCATCGAAGCCGAAGCCCTTGGCCAGATCGTCGTTCAGCTCGGCCGGCTTGGTTGCCCGCAGCTCCTTCACGTCGACCTCGAACACAGCCTCCTTACCGGCCAGCTCGGCGGCATGGTACTCGGCCGGGAAGGTCACGGTGACGGTCTTGTGCTCGCCCGCCTTGGCGCCGACGAGCTGGTCCTCAAAACCGGGAATGAAGGTGCCGGAGCCCAGCTCCAGGCTGTAATCCTCGCCCTTCATGCCGGGCTTCTTCTCGCCGTCGACGGAGCCGTCGAAGTCGATGACCAGGATGTCGCCATTGGCGGAGGCGCGGTCCTCTTCGACCTTCTCGCTCTGCTTGCGGCTGTCGGCCAGACGCTTCAGCGCCTCGTCCACCTGCTCGTCATTGACGGGGACCACCGGCTTGGTGATCTCGACGCCGGACAGGTCGGCCGGCTCGATCTCCGGCAGCAGCTCCACCTTCATGGAGAATTCCAGGTCCTTGCCCGGCTCGAAGCTGGTGACTTCCACCTTCGGCTGGAGGGCCGGACGGAGGTTGTTCTGCTCGATGGCCTGAGCCTGGCTATCATTGACAGCACCCTCCAACACCTCGCCCATCACGGACTGGCCGTAGCGCTGCTTCAGGATCGGCATCGGCACCTTGCCGGGGCGGAAGCCGGGCATGCGCACGGTCTTGCCGATCTCGGTCAGCTTGGAGTTGACCCGGGCGTCGATGTCCGTGGCGGGGATGACGACCTTGAATTCACGGCTCAGGCCGGCGGCGCTGGTCTCGGTGATCTGCATGGGAAGGAGTGCCTGTCTTCTTCTGTGGTCGCCCCGCCGGCGAATCCGGTCAGGAGCTCCCGCGCCAAGGTCATCCCTTGCGCGGTGGTTGCGGTTACGATCATGGTGCGGGCGAAGGGACTTGAACCCCCACGTCTTTCGACACCGGAACCTAAATCCGGCGCGTCTACCAGTTCCGCCACGCCCGCCCCATGCCGGAACGGCCCGAACAGGGCCACCCCGGCGGGAGCGGTCCCTATAGCAAGGGAACGGGCTCCCGCCAAGGGCGATATGGATCAATAAGCCGCCGGAATATGATTCCCGAGTCCGCCGGCCCTCCCCCGCCCTTCGACCGGTTCAGGGCGACGTTGGGATATCGCCTGCCGCGTCCGTTCAATCCAGGAGCACGCGCGCCGCTGCGTCCAGAATGCCGTCCGCATCCAGCCCCATGACCCGGTAGATGTCCTGGATGTCCGCCGACTGGCCGAAGCTTTCGATGCCGAGCGCCGCCACCTTGTGCCCGCGCACGCCGCCGAGCCAGGACAGCGCCGCCGGGTGACCGTCGATCACGGTGACCAGCTTTGCATCGGGGCTGAGGCGGCCCAGCAGCCGCTCCACATGGCTCTCGGCACCCTGCCCGCCCTGGCGGCCGGCGCGGGCAGCGCTCCAGCCCTCCTGCAGCCGGTCCGGCGAGGTCACGGCCAGCAGCCCGGCCCCCGGCACATCCTCCAGCAGGGCCGCATGAGCCTGCATCGCCTCCGGCGCCAGGGCGCCGCAATAGACGATGGCGAGGTCGGCATCCGGCGAGGGCTCCCGCACCCAGTAGCCGCCATCGATCACGGCCGCCGTATCCAGCTTGCGCTTCGGCTGCTCGATGCTGCGGGTGGAGAGACGCAGATAGACGCTGCCGCCGTCCGCGGCCTGCATATGCTCGAAGCCCCAGCGCATGATGGCCGCAAGCTCATCCACATAGGCCGGTTCGAAGCTGGCCAGCTTGGGCAGGCCCATGCCGATCAGGGGCGTGGCGATGGACTGGTGCGCCCCGCCCTCCGGCGCCAGGGTGACGCCGCTGGGGGTCGCAACCACCATGAAGCGGGCGTCCTGGTAGAGCGCGTAGTTGAAGGCGTCCAGCCCGCGCATGATGAAGGGGTCGTAGAGCGTGCCCACCGGCAGCAGCCGCACGCCGAACAGCTCGTGGCTCATTCCCAGGGCGGCCAGCATCAGGAACAGATTATGCTCGGCGATGCCGAGTTCCATGTGCTGGCCGTCGGGCGCGCCGTGCCAGCGATGGGCGGAGACCACCTTCTGCTCCCGGAAGATGTCGATGACCTCCTTCCGGTCGAACAGCCCTCGCCGGTTGACCCAGCCGCCCAGATTGGTGCTGACGGTCACGTCCGGCGAGGTGGTCACGATGCGCGACGCGATCTCCGCATCCGACTTGGCCAGTTCCGCCAGGATCTTGCCGAAGCCCTCCTGTGTGGAGGCCTTGTCGCCGCCCGGCGATGGCAGGTTCGGCACCGGCACGGAAGCCGCCTTCAACCGGCGGGAACCGCCCTGGACGAAGGGCACCTCCGCCAGGAACGCCTCCAGCTCCTCCGGGTCCACGCCCAGCCCGGCGAAGCGCTCCCACTCCTCGCCGTCCTTCAGGCCGCACTGCCGCTTGAACTCGGCCATCTGGTCCAGGTTCATCAGGCCGGCATGGTTGTCCTTGTGGCCGGCGAAGGGCAGGCCCATGCCCTTGACGGTGTAGGCGATGAAGCAGGCCGGCTGCTCGCTCTCCACCCCGTGGAAGGTGTCGAGGATCGTTTCCAGGTCATGCCCGGCCAGATTGGTCATCAGCGCGCCCAGCATGGCATCGTCATGGCTGTCCAGCATGGCCTTGATGCCGCCGGTGTCGCCGAGATCGCGCACCAGCGCCTCGCGCCAGGCCGCGCCGCCCTTGAAGGTCAGCGCGGAATAGAGCTGGTTCGGGCAATTGTCGATCCAGTCCCGCAAAGCGTCGCCGCCCGGCTGCTGGAACGCGGCCTCCAGCTTCTTGCCGTACTTCATGATGTTCACGTTCCAGCCCAGCGACCGGAACATGCCCTCGATCGGGACCCAGAGCTTGTCGGAGACCACGGAATCCAGGCTCTGGCGGTTGTAGTCGATGATCCACCAGGTGTTCCGCAGATCGTGCTTCCAGCCCTCCAACATGGCTTCGAAGACATTGCCCTCGTCCAGCTCGGCATCGCCGACCAGGGCGACCATGCGCCCCTCCGGCTGGTCGGTCATGCCCTTCAGCCGCACATAGTCCTGCACCATGCTGGCAAAGGCGGTGACCGCCACGCCGAGGCCGACGGAGCCGGTGGAGAAATCCACGTCCGGCGTATCCTTGGTCCGGGACGGATAGGACTGAGCCCCGCCGAGGGCGCGGAACCGCTCCAGCTTGTCCCGACTCTGCCGGCCCATCAGGTACTGGATGGCGTGGAAGATCGGGCTGGCATGGGGCTTCACCGCCACCCGGTCCTGCGGGCGCAGCACGTCGAAGTACAGCGCCGTCATGATGCTGGCGAGCGAGGCGCTGGAGGCCTGATGGCCGCCGACCTTCAACCCGTCGCGCGAGGGGCGCAGGTGGTTGGCATTGTGGATTGTCCAGGTGCTGAGCCAGAGCACCTTGCGCTCCAGCTCCTTCAAGAGATGCAGACGGCGCTCCCGCTCGGACGGGGCCTTGTCGCCGATCTTCGGCAGGGTGGCGGTATCGGGCATTTCCAGGAGTCTCTTCTTCCGGGGCCCGCACATCTGCGCCGGCCATGGGTGGAGGTTGGACTCCTGTATAAGACTTCCCGCCCGCCTGGGAAACAGCGGGCCGCTGCCCTACCCCGATGTGCAGCCGGCAATCCGCGGGATCAGTCGGCAACCTGTTCTTGAAACAGGCGCTGGAAACTGTCCACCGACAGCGTCCTCAAATCCCCACCCGCGGCCTCCTCGCCGCCGCCGCCCCGGCACTGGTCGTTGTGGACCATGAAGCGGACATGCGGAATGTTGAACTGCGTGTCAGTCACGGCAAGCACATAGGCCGTCTCCGTGACGCCCCGCGCGATGACGCGCCTGTAGACGGAGCCCGGCACCACCGGTTTCTCCAGCTTGGCACGCTTGAACAGCGTGATGCCCATTGCCGCCCCCTGTCCGGTTATTTTCGATTCCGGGGTAGCCGCCCAGGCCCTGTTTCCTGGGGCTAATCCAATTTACTTACGCAAACAGGTTAACCCGCATTCGGAACACGGGCAAGGTTTTGATAACCATATCTGCGACTGCCGTCCCATGGAGACGGCGGAATCGATGATTGCTGTCGATAGGGAGCGGATCAAATGCATAAGACCGCATGCATGTGCATTCCGGGAGACTGGCAGACTGGCGAATGAGGCAGTTGCGGTCGGAGGGAACTGCTTCCGATCGCTATTGCGCTTTGAGCCTGCGCAGAACTGCTGGCAATGCTTCCGGCAAATCTTCAGCGATCAGCCCAGGTCCCGCCTGCCGCCCGGCCTCTCCATGCAGCCAGGCAGCGGCGCAGGCGGCATCGAAAGCGCTCATCCCCTGCGCAATCAGCCCGAGCGCCATCCCTGCAAGCACGTCGCCGGAGCCGGCGGTGGCCAGGTCCGGCGGGGCGTTGTCGTTGATCACCGCCCGCCCGTCCGGGTGCGCGACGACCGTGTCCGCGCCTTTGAGCAGAACCACCGCCCCGCTCCGCCTCGCAGCCGCCCGGGCCCGCTCCAGCTTCGATCCTGTCAGGCCGCCGAAGACGCGGCCGAACTCCCCCTCATGGGGGGTCAGCAGCCAGCGGTCGGAAAGTCCGGAGAACAGCGCCTCGGCATCTCCGGCAAAGCTTCCAAAGACATCCGCATCCAGCACGCCGGCTTTCCCGGCTTCCACCGCCGCCCGGACAGCGCTTCGTGTCTCCGCCGACACGCCTCCTCCGGGGCCAATCAGGACGGCATTCCGCCGGGGATCGGCGATCAGTTCGGCGAAGGCACCGCTGTCGGCTACAGGCTGCACGATCACGCTGGGCATGGAGAGCGCATAAATCTGCACGGCCGGCGGCGGTGCGGCGATGGTCGCCAGCCCTGCCCCGACCCGCAACGCCGCCCGCGCCGCCAGCCGTCCCGCCCCGGTCATTACCTCCCCGCCGAGGATCACCGCATGTCCGCGGCTGTACTTATGTCCGCCGAGACTCGGCCAGGGATACCGCCCACCCCACAGTTCCGGATCGTTTCGGCGGCACAGCGGCTCTATTCCGTCCAGCACCCGTGCGGGAATGCCGATATCCGCCACGACCAACTCCCCGCACAGCGCCCGCCCCGGCAGCAGCAGGTGCCCCGGCTTGTGCCGGAAGAAGGTGACGGTAAGGACAGCCCGCGGCGCGGCCCCCAGCACCTTGCCATCGTCGCCCCGGATGCCGCTGGGCACATCCACCGCGACGACCGGTGTTCCGCGCCTGACCAGTTCTTCGACCACGCCCAGGGCGACGCCATCCAAGGGACGGGACAGCCCGGCGCCAAACAGCGCATCGATCACGAGTTCCGCTTCGTCCAGCAGAGCCGTCCCAAGCGGCTCAACCGGACCGGTCCAGGTTCCGGCCGCCCAGGCGGCGTCCCCCTTCAGCGACTCCGTGCTGCCAAGCAGCCCCAGCCGCACCGGCCATCCAGCCTTTGCCAGAAGGCGTGCCGCGACGAATCCGTCGCCGCCATTGTTTCCCGGCCCGCACAGAACCGCGACCGGCCATGGACTCCATCGTTCCCGGATGGCATGGGCCACCGCGGCGCCAGCCGATTCCATCAGTTCGGGTCCGGGTACGCCGGCGGCCATGGCGGCCCGGTCGGCCCGGTACATCTCATCGACTGTCAGAATCTCATGCGCCATGGCGGGTCCTCACCACAGGTCGGATGCGATCTCCGCCGTGAAGAACAGATAGGCCCGCTCGAACGGTCCCGGCCCGCGGGGGATCACGCCGTGCAGCGCGTGACGGGAGTTGGGGAACAGCACCAGCGTGTTGGCGGCATAGGGAACAACCGCCGCCAGTTCCACCTCATCCTCGCCGATCTCGAACCGCCCTGTCTCCCGCGGTGCGGCGCGCCAGCGGTAGAGGCCCAGATCGCCGCCCGGCAACGGGTCGTCCGCATCGCGCAGATAGAACAGCCCCGTGAACAGCCGGTTTGCGGTGTCGAGATGCGCCCTGCGGTGACTTTTCGGCGCGCCTTTCACCGGAGTCGTGATCTCCAGCCGCGCGTCGGTCAGCACATCGACCGATTCGAAGCCGTCCCTGGACAGCAGCCCGACTTTCGGGCTCGGGTTGCGATCCACCCAGCCCCAGACTTCCGGGGCATGGACCGGCATGTGATCCCCGAAAAGATCGACCACGCGGCTGAGCACGTCGGACGAGGACATGCGCGCCGTAAGCTCGCGCCACAGCGGATGAAACCGGTCCTGCGTCTGGAACTGATAGGCGGAATAGGGCATCCGCTGCCCGCTCGGCGGTTCGCCGCTCCAGCCGATGTCGGCGAAGCGGGGCCGTCCGGCCCGCAGCGGCTCGAACACCTCCGGCGGGAGCGCATCCCGCACGATCAAATGCGGGAACGGGTCCAGGCGGATATCGGCTCTTGTCGCCCTGGCCAGCAGATCTGTCACGATGCTCCCCATTCCATGCCGCGCCCATGCGTGGTAGCGGCGGCATCATGCCGTGGCGGCAGGCGAACGTCACCTGCGCTGCATGGGGCAATGATGGGGATATTTTATGAAGGGGTCCCGGCCCCGCCGGAGCGGGAAAATGGGGCGACGGACGGGACTCGAACCCGCGACCACTCGGACCACAACCGAGGGCTCTACCAACTGAGCTACCGTCGCCGCCGGGAGGCCAGCGTATGCAACAATCCGCCCTGCCTCGTCAAGCCCTCTGTTGAAAGTGTCTGTTCCGTCAAAGGCAGAGCAGATCTGCCTTCCACGTATCCTGCCGAAAACGCGCAGGATTGCTAGCCTGCCTTATGCGACATGCCCTCGCGCCGATCAAGTGATGAAAAAAGGTGCAGTGTTTTGCCCGCTATTTCGGCAAAGTCACGCTCGAACGGGGAAGAAGGCGCGGACTCCGCTGGTTTTAGGCCGTGGCATGCCGCATGCTTACCCCGTTGGGCGCGCCGATCAGGCGCTTGGAACACGCGCCTCTCCGACCGGCGCGGTACAGGGAGCTTTTGGAGCCGATGAAGAAAGTCGAAGCCATCATCAAGCCGTTCAAACTGGACGAGGTGAAGGAGGCGCTCCACGAAGTCGGCATCCGTGGCATCACTGTCACCGAGGCCAAGGGCTTCGGCCGGCAGAAGGGGCATACCGAGCTTTATCGCGGCGCCGAATACGTCGTGGATTTCCTGCCCAAGGTGAAGATAGAAGTGGTGATGGACGACGCCATGGTCGACCGCGCCATCGAAGCCATCCAGCAGGCCGCCCACACCGGGCGCATCGGCGATGGCAAGATCTTCGTCACCGCAGTCGACGAGGTTATCCGTATCCGGACCGGTGAGCGCGGCCCCGACGCGATCTGACCGGACCAGGGTTTCTTATCGGCAAGGGGTGGAGCAGCCTGGGCCACCCTGAGCCGCCCGTAGCACCACCCGGGCGTCCGCCTGCCAGCTCAGCCGGTCGGCAGTTGCGGCGTCCCAATCGCCACCGGCAAAACCTCAAACCAACGGAAACCGAGGCTATGTCTGATACCAGCAAGTTCTTCGACCTGATCAAGGAGCATGACGTCAAGTACGTCGACCTCCGCTTCACCGACCCGAAGGGCAAGCTGCAGCACACCGCGCAGCATATCAGCACGGTGGACGAGGACATGTTCACCGACGGCATCATGTTCGACGGCTCGTCCATCGCCGGCTGGAAGGCGATCAACGAGTCCGACATGATCCTCATGCCGGACGCCTCGACCGCGGTCATGGACCCGTTCGCTGCCCAGCCGCTGCTGACGGTGTTCTGCGACGTCTATGAGCCCTCCACCGGGCAGCCCTACAAGCGCGACCCGCGCTCTATCGCCAAGGCGGCGGAGAACTACATGGCTGCCGCCGGTATCGGCGACACCTGCTATTTCGGCCCGGAGGCCGAGTTCTTCGTGTTCGACGACGTGAAGTTCGACGTCTCGATGAACCGCGTCCTCTACGAGTTCGACAGCGAGGAAGGTCCCTACACCTCCGCCAAGAACTACGAGGGCGGCAACCTCGCCCACCGTCCGGCGGTGAAGGGCGGCTACTTCCCGGTGGCCCCGATCGACAGCGGCCAGGACTTCCGCGCCGAGATGGTGTCCGTCCTGGCGGAGATGGGCGTCGCCGTCGAGAAGCACCACCACGAGGTGGCGGCCTCGCAGCATGAGCTGGGCGTGAAGTTCGGCACGCTGGTGCAGATGGCCGACGCCATGCAGCTCTACAAGTTCGTGGTGCACAACGTCGCCCATGCCTATGGCAAGACCGCTACCTTCATGCCGAAGCCGGTCTATGGCGACAACGGTTCGGGCATGCACTGCCACCAGTCCATCTGGAAGGACGGCAAGCCGCTCTTCGCCGGCTCTGGCTATGCCGACCTGTCGGACATGGCGCTGTACTATATCGGCGGCATCATCAAGCATGCCCGCGCCCTGAACGCCTTCACCAACCCGACGACCAACAGCTACAAGCGTCTGGTTCCGGGCTACGAGGCTCCGGTGCTGCTGGCCTACTCCAGCCGCAACCGCTCGGCCTCCTGCCGTATTCCGTACGTGAACAACCCGAAGGGCAAGCGCGTCGAAGTCCGTTTCCCGGACCCGGCCGCCAACCCCTATCTGGCCTTCGCCGCCCAGCTCATGGCCGGTCTGGACGGCATCCAGAACAAGATCCATCCGGGCGAGGCGATGGACAAGAACCTCTACGACCTCCCGCCGGAGGAGTTGAAGGAGGTTCCGACCGTCTGCCGTTCGCTGCGCGAAGCGATGGAGAATCTGGACGCCGACCGCGAGTTCCTGATGAAGGGCGACGTGTTCACTGCGGACATGATCGACAGCTACATCGATCTGAAGATGGAAGAGGTCCTCGCCTTCGAGACCTCCCCGCACCCGATCGAGTACAAGATGTACTACTCGGTCTGATCCTTACCGATCAGAATCGGCATGGAGGGCCGCCCGGCGACGGGCGGCCCTTTTCATTTCCACTCTATGGAACGGAATTACGGCTGAGACCACCGTACGGTACCGGCGATTTGCCCGTCTTCGATGCGGAGGGCCCGGTCCGGTTTGTCCACCGCTGCGGCCACATCCACGACCTGGGCCGGTCCGATCCAGACCGGCGTGCTGAAACGGTCCTCCGGCAGCGGCATCAGATAGAGATACAGCAGGGCCGCGATGGCCAGCAGCATCGCCGCCCCGAGCAGCCGGATGAATATCCTGGCAATGGTCACATCGGCTTCCAGGCACGGCGACGCCCCAGCGCGCGTCGGGACGTGCTATACTGCTTCCGACCGGACAGACCTGCCACAACTCCTCGCCAACCATTCCGTGCGATCTGGATGAAACCTGCCCTGCCTGCCCTACTGCTCGCCGCCCTGGCCCTTGCCAGCTCCTCCGCCCACGCGTCGGAGGCGGAGGCGAAGGATGTGGCACGGAACGCCAATTGCCCGCCCGGGAAGGTGGAGGTGCTGAAGCGGACCCAGGGCGGCAACGCGGAAACGATCTACAAGATCGCCTGCAGCGGCCAGAAGGACGTGTTCGTGGCGGTCCGATGCGTGGGCCGGCTGTGCGTGCTGTTGCGCTAGCGGCTTTTCACAGGTGCTCGGCCAGCCATTCCTTAAGCTTCTCCAGTACCTCCGGCGCTACTGCACCCTCGAAGCCGGGACCGTTCTCCTCCACGCTCTTCAGATTGTGGCTGACTCCTTCCGGAACGGTCACCTGACTTCCCGGCAGTTTGGCGACGGGTCGGGCCAGCGCGGCGGCATCCCGCTCGACCGAAACCTGGGCATCGGCCTTGCCGGTCAGGACCAGGACCGGCATGTCCAGCCCGGCCGCCGCCTGGGCGGGATCGAAACGGAGCAGGGATTGCAGGAATGGCCCGGCATAGTCCGGGTAGAGCGCCTTGAGGCCGGCCGGAACGTCATCCGGCACCCTGCCCGTCCTTATGATCTCATCGGAGATGCGTCGGCTGGCCCCCAGCATATCCGCTGCAACATCCGGCGGGGCATTCTGCGCTTCCAACGTCCGCTCGAGCTGCTCCTCGATGACGGCAGCAAGCGGCCGGCCCGGCGTGGACAGAAGGATCAGGACCTTGGGCCTTACGGTACCGCGCGCAGTCAGATCCAGCGCGACCAGACCACCCTCGCTATGGCCGGCGATGCCGATCCGCGCCGGGTCCACAGCCTGCTGCTCCGCCAGGAACCGGAACGCGCCGGCCGCATCCTCCACGAATGCGTCCCAGCGGGTGAAGTTCGGAAGAGCGGCCGGATCGGTTGGCATCGTCGCCTTGTTCGCGAACATGCCGCGCTTGTCGTAGCGCAGCGTGGCGATCCCTTCTGCCGCCAGCATGTCGGCCAACTGCTTCAGCAGATCGATCCTAACCGGAACCAGCGGGTTGTTTCCATTCCGGTCGGTAGGCCCGCTGCCCTGGATCAGCAGCAGCGCCGGATGCCTTCCCGCCCCGTCCGGCACATTCAGGGTTCCGGCCAGGGGGACGCCGTCCGCCCCTTGGAACGTGACTTCCCGCTCAACCGCAGCCGCAGGACCCGCGAGACACGCGGACCCGAACAGCAGAGCTGCGGCGAGAAGGCGCTTCAACATTCCATGATCTCCAACGCACTCACTTGCGGCTGCGGAATGCCGCAGCGAGCGTCTTCATCGCGCTGGCCTGATCCGGGCTGACCTCCGCGCCGCTCGCTGCATTGGCCAGCGGCGCCCGCTCACCCTGGCCGATCTGGGCGACCAGCGCATCGAGCGCGGTGGGAGAAAGGCGGCGCTGGGGCCGCGCACTGCCGCGGGACGCTGCGACCGGAGCGGAACTCCTGGCAATAACGGCGTCGCCATCCTTTGTTGCCCGCGCCACGCGCTCAACGGCGCTGCCGGCGATTGCCTTCAGGAATGGCTGCGCGAGGCCCCGCAGGAGTTGCTCATCCTCCAGCGCCATGGCGATCAGGATGCGTTGCGCCTGACCGCGGCTTCCGCCGGCCGACCGCAATGCCTCCCGCACTTTGAGCGTAACGTAAGTGTCGCCCATCTCGGTACTCCCTCCGGCCGCGCATGGTCCAAAGGTACCGGAGGCCGACCGTGACGGAAATGGGGAATCGTCATGCCGCAGGCGTTCCATTCCTACTCGCCAGCCGGACACGCCGGGGATACTCTCCCACCATCATGCTGATCGAGATTTATGTCGACCTGATCTGTCCCTGGTGCCTGATCGGCAAGCGCCGCCTTGACCGTGCGCTGGCGGAACGGCCGCGCATGCCCGTCGATCTGCGCTGGGCCGCCTTCCAGCTCAATCCCGACATGCCGAAAGGCGGCATGGACAGGGCGCGTTACATGGCCATGAAGTTCGGCGGCGCCGACCGGGCTGCCCAAGTCTACCAGATGATCGAGCGGGCAGCCCGCCGCGATGGGCTGGAGGTGCGCTTCGACCGGCTGCGCCGCACGCCGAATACAGCCGACGCGCATCGAATGGTGCGGCTGGCCGATGGCTACGGCCTCTCTACCGCCATGGTGGATGCGCTGTTCCAGGCCTATTTCTTCGAGGAGCTGGATATCGGCGACCGGGAGGTGCTCTCCGCCCTCGCCGCCCGCCTGGGCATCGACCGGGAGGAAGCGGCCCGGTACCTCGCCTCCGACAAGGACGTCATTGCTGTACGCAACAGCGACATCCAGGCCCGCCAGCTCGGCATCCAGGCCGTGCCCTACTACATCTTCAATCGCCGCTACGGTGTCGCCGGCGCCCAGGAGGTGGAAACCTTCCTTCCCCTGCTGGACATCGCCGCCGAGGTTCCGACCGTCAGCGCCTAGAATTGATCGGCCGCCAGGGAGCGGTGTTCCGGCCGCGCACCGCTGGCCGGAAATTCTTCGGCGGCTCCGGCGGCGGGGGTGGAGGCGGCGGCGGGGCCGGCATGTCGGCCACCTTCTCCCCCGCCGCCATCTGCGCCAGCGCCTGCATGAACTGCCGCGTCCCGGCCATCCTGGTCTCCGGGCTGTCCCAGGGCCGCAGCAGAACCAGCTTGTGGTCCGGGCGCAGCTTGGCCGTGCCGGCCTGGGACTGGATGAACTCCACCAGCCGGCTTGGATTCTTGAAGCTGTTCTCGCGGAAGCCGGCGACGGCGCCCTTCGGCCCGGCATCCAGGCTTTGGACCCCGGCCTCCTTGCACAGCCGCTTGATCTCCACGAGCTTCAGAAGATTGTCCACCTCCTCCGGAAGCGGGCCGAAACGGTCGATCATTTCGGCTGCGAACGCATCGATCTCCTGCCGGTCCACCAGATCGGAGACGCGGCGATAGAGGGTCAGCCGCTCCCCCAGATCGGGCACATAGGCTTCCGGGATCAGCACCGGCATGCCCAGATTGATCTGGGGCGACCAGCTTTCCTGCATGGGCGGCCCGCCGTCGCGGCCCTGGCGGGCAGCGGCCACCGCCTCCTCCAGCATCTGCTGGTACAGCTCCACCCCGACCTCGCGGATCTGGCCGGACTGCTCCTCGCCCAGCAGGTTGCCTGCGCCGCGGATGTCCATGTCGTGGCTGGCGAGCTGGAAGCCGGCCCCGAGGCTGTCCAGCGTCTCGATGACGTGCAGCCGCTGGGTGGCCGTGGCCGACAGCACCGTGCGGGGCTGATAGGTCAGGTAAGCGTAGCCGCGGGTCTTGGACCGGCCGACGCGGCCGCGGATCTGATAGAGCTGGGCCAGGCCGAACAGATCGGCGCGGTGAACGATCAGCGTGTTGGCGTTGGGGATGTCCAGCCCGCTCTCGATGATGTTGGTGGCCAGCAGCACATCGTACTTCGCCTCGTCGAAGGCGGTCATCACCTCCTCCAACTGGGTGGCCGGCATCTGGCCGTGCGCCACTACCACCTTCACCTCCGGCACCAGCTCCTCCAGCCGGAGGCGGATCTTCTCCAGATCCTCGATGCGCGGGCAGACATAGAAGCTCTGCCCGCCCCGGAAATGCTCCCGCATGATCGCTTCGCGGATCACCACCGGATCGTAGGGCAGCACGAAGGTCCGCACCGCCAGCCGGTCCACCGGCGGTGTGGCGATCAAGGACAGCTCGCGCACGCCGGACAGGGCCAGTTGCAGCGTGCGCGGGATCGGAGTCGCGGTCAGGGTCAGCACATGGACATCGGCCCGCAGCTCCTTCAGCCGCTCCTTCTGCTTCACGCCGAAATGCTGCTCCTCATCCACGATGACCATGCCGAGATTCTTGAACTGCAGGGTCTTGGACAGGAGCGCATGGGTGCCGACCACGATGTCCACCGTGCCGTCGGCCAGCCCGGCCTTGGCCTGGTTGACCTCCTTCGTGGTCGCCAGCCGCGACATGTGCGCGATGTTCACCGGCAGGCCGGCGAAGCGCTGCTCGAAGGTGCGGCTGTGCTGCCGGGCCAGCAGGGTGGTCGGCACGACCACGGCCACCTGCATGCCGTTCATCACCGCCATGAAGGCGGCCCGCAGCGCCACCTCCGTCTTGCCGAAGCCGACATCGCCGCAGACCAGCCGGTCCATGGGCCGGCCGCTGCCGAGATCGCCAATCACGTCCTGGATGGCGTTGAGCTGGTCCTCGGTTTCGGCGAAGGGGAAGCGGGCGCAGAACTCGTCCCAGGCGCCGTCGGGAATCTCCACCGGCTGGGCCGTGCGCAACTGCCGCTCCGCCGCGATGCGCAGCAGGGCGTCCGCCATGTCCTTCAGCCGCTTCTTGACGCGCGCCTTGCGCGACTGCCAGCCGGCCCCGCCCAGCTTGTCCAGCGTCGCCCCCGATTCCTCGGAGCCGTAGCGGGACAGCATCTCGATATTCTCGACCGGGACATAGAGCTTGTCCCCGCCCTCATAGATGATGCGCAGGCAGTCGTGCGGCGCGCCGGTGACGGTCAGGGTCTCCAGCCCGTCATATTTGCCGATGCCGTGGTCGATATGGACGACGAAGTCGCCGGGATTGAGGCTTGCGGCCTCCGCGATGAAGTTGGCGGCGCGCCGCTTCTTCTTCGCCCCCGTCCGCACCAGACGGTCGCCGAGGATGTCCTGCTCGGTGATGACGGCCAGGTCCGGCGTGACGAAGCCGTGATCCAGGGCCAGCACGACCAGGGCCGTCACGTTCCGCTTCAGCTCCCCCACCTCGGCCCAGGCTTCCACGGTCTTGACCCGATCGACGCCATGTTCCTTCAGCAGCGCCAGCAGGCGGTCGCGGGCACCGGTGGAATAGCCGGCGATGACGACGCGCCGCCCCTCCGCCTGCAAGGCTCCGATATGCTCCTTCAGCACCTCGTAGACATTGACGCCCTGCTGCACCCGGGCTTCGGCGAAGTCGCGACCCTTGCGCCCCTGCGCATCCAGCAGATCGGGATTGACCCCGCCCTCCACCGCGGCGAAGGGGGAGAGCTGGCCCACGGCGCGGGCGTTCAGATGCAGGTCCCAGGCGCCACCGTCCAGGAACATCAGGTTGGGCGGCACCGGCTTGTAGACCGGATTGCCGGACTGCTTCTCCGCCTCCTTCAGGGTGCGGCGGGCCTGATGGAAGTCGCCGATCTGCGCCAAGCGCTGGTCCCGCGCCTCCTCCGCGTTCGGGTCCAGGCTGACGGCCGCATCCGGCAGATAGTCGAAGATCGTTTCCAGGCCGGAATGGAACAGGGGCAGCCAGTGCTCCATCCCGCCATGCTTGCGCCCGGCGCTGACCGCCTCATAGAGCGGATCGTCGCCCATCACCACGCCGAACAGCTCGCGGTAGCCGCTGCGGAAACGCTGGATCGACATCTCGTCCAGGAACACCTCCGACATCGGCTTGAGCGTGAAGCCGTCCCGCTTCTCGATGGTGAGCTGGGTCATGGCGTCGAAGGTGCGCACCCCGTCCAGCTCATCCCCGAACAGGTCCAGGCGCAACGGCTCCGCCGATCCCGGCGGGAACAGGTCGATGATGCCGCCGCGGATGGCGTATTCGCCCGGCTCCCGCACCGTCTGGGTCCGGGTGTAGCCGTTGTTGGCCATGAAGCGGTTCAGCTCGTCCGTGCTGATCCGCTCCCCCACCTTGGCGCGGAAGGTGGCGTTCCGGAAGGCGAGGCGCGGCGGCACCTTCTGAAGCGCCGCATTCACCGTGGTGATCACCAGCAGCGGCTTCGTCTCCGCCGGCGCGGTCTTCCCCTTCGGCTTGGCCGCCCGCTCCATCATGCGGGTCAGCGCGTCGATGCGCCGGGCCACGATGTCGCCATTGGGGCTGACCCGGTCATAGGGCAGGCAGTCCCAGGCCGGGAACTGCACCACCTCCACCTCCGGATCGAAGAAGGCCACCGCCTCTGCCAGCCGCGCCGCCCGCGCATCCTCCACCGCCACATGAAGCAGCCCGGCCGGCCCCGCGCTACGGGCAAGCTGCGCCAGCACCCTTGCATCCTGCCCTTCCGGCGCGCCGGCGATCAGGACGCGGCGGGGAGCACCGGGGTCGAGGGCGAGGCTTTGATCGATCTTCACGGAACAGGCTCGTCTATCAAGGGGCTTCAGCGGGCGCCGGGACGCTAACTAATAGCGACGATCCGCCGGGCGGCAAGAGTGGACGGCACGCAAGCACGCGACGCCAACGCGCCGCCGCGCGTGTTATGCCATCGCAAACATGCCTCCAGCCGGATTTCCGGACATGACGGACGATCTTCACGGCGGGTGTCTCTGCGGCGCGGTACGTTACCGGATTTCCGGAGCCATCGCCGCGACCGGCGTTGCCTACTGCCATTGCGGCATGTGCCGCAAGGCGTCCGGCGCGCCGGTCATGGCCTGGGCCACATTTCCGGCTGGTGCGGTCTGGCTGACCGGCGGTGCGCCGGCGAGCTACGCATCGTCGCCGAAGGCATTGCGGCAGTTCTGCCCGAACTGCGGCACCCAGCTCTTCTTCACCTACACGGAGGGGGAGCCGGAGTTCGACGTCGCCATCTGCACCCTGGATGATCCGTCCCTGCTCCCGCCCCGCTATCATATCTGGACGGCAAGCATTCTGCCCTGGTTCGAGACCGCGGACAGCCTGCCGCGGCATACGGATGACGGTCCGGACTGGTCTCCCTATCGAGCTGGCCGTTAGAGGTCGGTCTGGGCGACCTGGGGACGGCTGAGGCAGGATTGCAGCCTCTCCGCCCGGCTGGCCGCGTCCGACGCCCAGGATGCCTGGACAAGGGCGACGCAATTGGTGAAATCAGGGTGTTCATCCACAAGGCTGGCATGGCGCATGGCCGGGCCGCCCGTACCGGCACAGGCGGAGAGCATCAGGACGAGGAGCAGGGCACTGGCGGTTTTCATGGGATCGTCTCCCGGCGGAAATGACGATCCCATCTACACACCGCTGTGTTTCTGGCCTGTGTCTTCCCGCACAGGGCACTCCAAGCTTGGCGCAACGCAGGAATGCATGCTTGCCGTCCGACGGCAGTGCGGGTGCTAGCCGACCATCTCCGCCGCTTCCTGCCCGGCCGGCACGGCAATCCACCGGCGGATGCATCTGTCCAACTGCGCCAGATCGACAGGCTTGGAAAGGAACCCGTCCATTCCAGCCGTCAGGCAGCGCTCATCCTCCCCTGCCATTGCGCTGGCCGTCAGGGCGATGACTGGCGTTCGGCGGCCGGTTTCCGCCTCCTCCCGTCGGATCGCCTCCGTCAGCTCGAATCCGTCCATCTCCGGCATATTGCAGTCGGTGAGGACCAGCGCGTACCGGCCGGTGCGCCATGCCTCCAGCGCGGCCGCCCCGTCCGGCAGGATGTCGCAGGCCAGCCCCAGCAGCGTGAGCTGGCGGCGGATGACCATCTGGTTGATCTCCTGATCCTCAGCGACCAGCACCAGCCGGTCCGCCGTCAACGGCGGGACAGGAGGCGGAGGCGGCGCCTGCGGAGTTGCGGCGCACGGGCGCGTGCCCGCGGAACCGACAGCCGCCGCAACGGCCGCCAACAGCGGCAGGCGCCGCACGGGACGGGCGACGATCTGCACGTCCGCAGGCATCCCCTCAGGCTTCGCCTCGTGCTCGGCAAGAAGCACGGACGGCCCGTCATTTCCGAACGCCGGCCAGGAGGACCCAGGCGGCAGGCTGCGGATGATGACGTCCGCCGACCCCGCCCTGACCGTCTCCGCGCCTGCATGGCCGAGATAATCCGCAACGGTTCCAGCCAGCACAGGATTCGGGATTTCCAGGCGGACCCGGAGCCCTGCCACCGCCGGCTCGCTGTCCGCGCCGGACTCGGGCAGTTCTGCCCCTCTCTCCAGATCGAGCCAGAACCAGAAGGTAGAGCCACAGCCAGGACGGCTATCCAGGCCGATTTCTCCGCCCATCAGCTCAACGAGGCGGCGACAGATGGAAAGACCGAGCCCTG
Source organism: Indioceanicola profundi (assembly GCF_003568845.1). NCBI lineage: Bacteria > Pseudomonadati > Pseudomonadota > Alphaproteobacteria > Rhodospirillales > Azospirillaceae > Indioceanicola > Indioceanicola profundi. Next base: position 1,495,772 of record NZ_CP030126.1, read on the forward strand.
TGCCGCCGAAGCGGCGACTGGTGGATCTCTCCGCCTGGGTGAAAGGCTGGAACAGCTTGCTCTGCATCTCATTGGGGATGCCGATGCCGGTGTCGCTGACTTCCACCCGCACGCGGACAGAGTCCCACGGAGCGTCCGGCACTATCCTGGCCCGCACGCTGACGCTGCCCGTCTCGGTGAACTTGATGGCGTTGCCCGTCAGGTTGAAAAGAATCTGGCGGAGCCGAACCGGGTCGCCCATCAGCAGGTCCGGCATTGCGGGGTCCACATGGACGTGGAGCGCAAGCCCCTTCCCGTGCGCGTTGGGAGCCACGGTCTCGGCCACGCTCTCGACCAGAGCCCCGATATTCACGGGAAGCCGGTCGATATCCATTCGCCCGGCCTCGATCTTGGAGAAATCCAGGATGTCGTCGATGATGCGCAGCAGAACCCCAGCCGAGTCCCGCGCCGTGCCCAGCATCTCAAGCTGGTCGGCATCGAGGCCCGAATGCGACAACAGCTCCAGCATCCCCAGCACCCCGTTCATGGGCGTGCGGATTTCATGGCTCATGGTCGCGAGGAAGCTGGATTTCAGCCGGCTGGCGGACTCGGCCGCACGGGCATTGCGGATGTTGTCGTAGCTGCGCAACGCCGTGATGATGGTGATGAACAGCTTCTCCGACGTCAGCTCGGTCTTCGATTTATAGTCGTTGATGTCGTAGTTCAGGATGACCTCGCGCACCGGCGCCTGTCCCGGCTGCCCGGTACGGAGCACGATCCGCATGTCCTGGTTCGCGAAATCCTCCCGGATGCGCCGCGCCAGACGCAGACCGGCGTCATCCGTCTCCATCACGATATCGACCAGCGCCACGGCGATATCGTCGCGCCGGCGCAGCAGCTCCTCCGCCTCCAGCGCGGATCTTGCCATCAGCAGTTCCAGAGGCCGGTTCTTGTAACGCAGCCTGCCCAGGACGAGGCGGGTCATGATGCGAACCTCCTCGTCGTCATCCACGACGAGGATCGGCCAGGGCGGTGCATCCTGCGCCGCCGGCTGGTCCGGAGCGATTCCTTCCTGGTCTTCCGTCAGGAACAGGGAGTCCAGATCGTCGCCATCCATGCGCATGCCACCTGCTTGACGCGCCGGGCCGGCAAGGCGGCCCCGCCCCGTCCAACCCGCCGGCCCTCTTATATCACGCATCGCGCAGCAGACCAGCCCGCGGCGGCGAAGAGCCCTCTTGCCGTCCGCGCGGACTATCGTTACCTGTTGGCCCAGCCGGATGGGTGGCCGAGTGGTTTAAGGCAGCGGTCTTGAAAACCGCCGTGGGTGAAAGCCCACCGTGGGTTCGAATCCCACCCCATCCGCCATTTCCGAATAATCTCCTCTCCGCGAAGGAAGCCGGACAGTTCCGGCTTCCCTGGTCCGGTGATCAGCCGATCAGGATGTCCCGTGCCGAGAGGCTCTCGATCGCGACGAGTTGGATCGAGTTCTCCGCGTCGAAGGTGATCCGCAGGCCGTCGGTCGTGCGTTCGAATAGAGATCGCACGTCGCTGAAATCGTCGAAGTCGAAAGCCCTCAGGTCGATCCGGTCGCGGCCCGGTTGGAAATCCCAGATCCGGTCGTTGCCATTGTCCGGCGCGAAGACGAACCGGTCCCTGCCGGTCTGTGCGATGTCGCGCACCTGGAAAGCGTCGCCATACATGGTGTCGTCGGCAAAGGTACCGCTGACCAGGACATCGTTTCCGCCCCTGGAGCGTTCCTCCAGGGTTACGCCGTCGCCATACATGAAGTTTTGCGTCTCCGGCTCACCTGCTCCCCGCCGGCCATCGGCGCCGATCACACGGTCGTTTCCAGCTCTTGCCCGCCCCACAAGGCTGGTTGCGTCGCCAGCGAGGCTGTTGGTGGCACCGGTTGCGCCGATCACCACATCGTCGCCGCCCCGGCTGTTCCCCGACATCCTTTCCGCATCGCCCCTGAGATTGTTCGCGACCCTGCCGCTGGCGAGCAGGATGTCGTCCCCGCCGCGGGCACGGCCGGAGATTTCACCGGCATCGCCGATGCCGGCCGCGAACCTTTCACCGCCTACCCAGATCACGTCATCGCCGCCACGCGCCCGATCCTGCAGCGTGAAGGCGTCGCCGCTGACCTGTGCCTCGTTCAAGGCGGAGGCACGTATCCTGTCATGGCCGCCGCGCGCACGCCCCTCGATAACCAGCGCATCGCCGACCACCTCAAGCTCATCGAAACGGACAGCCAGGATGCGATCATTGCCGCCGCGCGCATGGTCGTGCAGCTCACGCGCATCGCCGATCAGACGACCGGCTCCGATGTCTTCACCATCAACACGTATCCGCTGTCCACGGGCACGGGCATGTCCGTCTAGGTCGCCGTTCGTGTCTCCGAAGAGAGCAAACCCTTCGTTCTCGCCGTCGATGATAATGGGCATGGCAGCCTCCTTGAGCGTGCGGTCCACGCCCCAGGAATCTTTACGCCTTGCTGGTCCACGCGGCAGAGGGGCTTCGGGGATCACCTCCAGCGGAAGAAATACATTCAACTTCTCTGAAATTGTACTCTTGCCGCGCAGGCCCTGCCCGGGCCGGCACAGCCTTCCGCACCGGGCTTCTGTTTCAATCCTGTAACAGTCTCCGCCTTGCTCCACCGCATCGCGGGCCGATAGGCTCCCCTCCGAAATTGGGCGGGGAGCGATATGCGGATCATGGTTCGGGCCCTTGCGGCCGTGCTGCTCTTTCTCACCGGGATGACGGGAGTCGCCTTCGCGCACGGCGCGCATGGCGACGTTCCGACCGGCAAGCTGCCGGACGGGGTCACGCCGCACCATTACAGGCTGGACCTTGCGCTCGATCCCGACATGGATGGCTTCACCGGAACCGTGGTCATCACGGTGGAGCTTGCATCCCCGCAGGAGACGGTCTGGCTGCACGGCAAGGACCTGCGCGTTTCCTCCGTCACCGCGACCCCGGCCACGGGCGGAGCGCCCGTCCAGGGCAGATGGGAGCAGGTGGAGAAGGACGGCGTGGCCCGGATCACCTTCCCCGAACCGCTTGCAGCCGGACGGCATGACCTGACCATCGCCTATTCCGCGGATTACGACCGCCGGCTTCGCGGAATCTACAAGACCACGGAAGATGGCAGAAGCTACCTGTTCTCCCAGTTCCAGGCGATCTCAGCCCGCCTTGCCTGGCCGGGCTTCGACGAGCCCCGCTTCAAGACGCCCTTCGACATCATCCTCACCGTGAAGGAGGGGCACGAGGCGGTCACCACCACGCCGCTGGCCGCGGAGGAGACGTTGCCGGACGGGCAGCGTCGGCTGACGTTCCAGCGGACCAAGCCCCTGCCCACCTACCTGCTCGCCTTCGCCGTCGGGCCGCTGGACATCGTGGAATGGGAGGCGCTGCCGGCCAACGAGGTGCGCGACCATCCCGTGCCGCTGCGCGGCGTCACCGTCCGCGGCAAGGGAGACCGGATCAGGACGGCGCTGGCCGATACGGCCGGAATGTTCGCCGAGATCGAGCGGTACTTCGGCATTCCCTATCCCTACGAGAAGCTGGACCTGATCGCAGCGCCGGATTTCGGGGCGGGAGCGATGGAGAATGTCGGCGCGATCATCTATCGGGAGCAGCGCATCCTGGTGGATGAGAGCACGCCGTTGCAGGACCGTCGCAGCTACGCCATCACCCACGCCCACGAGCTGGCGCACATGTGGTTCGGCAATCTGGTCACGCCGGCTTGGTGGGACGACATCTGGCTGAACGAGAGCTTCGCCACATGGATGAGCATCAAGGCCGTCAGCGCCTGGCGGCCAACAGAGGAGTTCGGGCGGGAAACCCAGCGGCTGGCGATCGAAGCCATGAGCGTCGACAGCCTGGAGAACACCCGTCAGATCCGCCAGCCGGTCGCGGGCGTACATGAAATCTCCAACGCCTTCGACTGGATCACCTATCGCAAGGGCGGCGGCGTGCTGAGCATGATGGAGGCCTATGTCGGAGAGGAGATGTTCCGCAAGGCCATCCGCTACCACCTCACCCGCCATGCCCACGGAGTCGCCACCTCCGACGATTTCTTCCAGTCCATTGCGGACACCGTGGGGGATTCCCGTATCGTCGCGGCGCTCCGCTCCATGGTGGACCAGCCCGGCCTGCCGCTGATCTACATGGATGTGGCCTGCACCAGCCCTGAAAAGGCCGAGGTCACGTTGCGGCAGGAGCGGTATCGGCCGGTCGGCTCCGGCATCCGGCAGGGGCAGAGCTGGTCCCTGCCCGTCTGCCTGCGTCCCGGCCCGTCCGATGCCGACGTGACCTGCGTGCTGATGGACAAGCCGCAGATGAAGGTGGATCTGCCTGTCGATACCTGCCCGACAGCCCTTGTCCCGAATGTGAACGGCGCGGGCTACTACCGGGCCGATCTGGCCGGTCGCAGCCAGGAGGAACTGCTGAAGCTTCTGCCGGCACTTCCCCCGGCGGAACAGATCGCAGCGCTGGACAGCCTGTGGGGAGGCCTGAACGCCGGGCGCGCGGAAATGCCGGATTTCCTGGCCGCCGTCCGCGCCCTTGCCTCCTCCGGAGACTGGGACGTGGCGACCGCGGCGCTGCCGGCTCTGGACATTATCCTCGACACGGTCATCGACCCGGCTGACCGCCCCTTCCTGGAGGAGCAACTGGCCGGCCTGTACCGCCCGGCGCTGGACCGGATCGGCCTGCTGCCCGGCGGGGCGGCGGACCGGGAAAGGCCGCAGAACACGGCGCTCCTGCGCGGCCGCCTCGTCTCCTTTCTCGCATTCGAGGCGCGTGATCCGTCCGTCCGGGCGGAGCTGCTGAAGCTCGCCAGGATTTATACCGGCTTCGGGGGGACTGAAGCCGATCCGTCCGCCGTTCCGCCCGATCTCGCCGGTTCGGCGCTGGGAGTTGCCGCGCAGGAGCTTGGGAAGCCCTTTGCCGAACACCTGAAGGGCATCCTTGCCACTTCCACGGATGCGATTCTTCGTGAACAGGCGCTGGATGCTCTCAACGGGATCACCGACCCGGAATTGTCCGCCGAGGTCCGCCAGCTCGTCTTCTGGGAAAAGCTCCGCACCAACGAGGTTCGGCGGCTGCTGGAGCGCCACGGAGGGGAACCCGCAAACCGTGATCCGATGTGGGACTGGGTGAAGGCGAACCTTCCGGCGCTTCAGGAGAGACTGGGCCAACCCGGCCTGCGTACGATCGTCCAGGCCGTGGACGACGGCTGCACCGCCGAACGACGTGACGAGGTGGAAGCGCTGTTCGCGCCAGTCGTGGCGGATATTCCCGGCGGCCCGCGCGCACTGGCCCAGGCGCTGGAGCGGATCAGCCTCTGCGCCGCGCTGGTGAAGGCCCAGCGCCCCGCCATCGGCGCTCTGCCGAAGATCAATTGAGAGGAGCGGCAGATGAATGGAATGACGCCGGGTTCACCCATCGCGCGGCGGTCAGTGCTGAAGCGCGGTGCGGCGCTGACGGTGCTGGCCGCCCTTCCCGCCCTGCCGGCCGCCGCCCTTGCGCAAACCGGGGACCCGGAAAGCTGGCTGGATGCATTCTTCGAGGAGGCTTACCGCGACGCCCTCTCCCGGTCCCCGGAATGGGAGACGATGCTGGGGCTGAACGGCGCCGCGAACGACCGCTGGAATGAGGTGAGCGAGGCTTTCGATGCCGAAAGCCACAAGCTGGAGGTGGAGCGGCTGGCCAGGATGCGGGCGGAGGTCGATCCGGCTGGCCTGTCCGACCGGGCCCGCATGAACTACCGCCTGTGGGAGTACAGGGCGGAGGAGAATATCGCCGCCTACCGCTGGCGCAATCACGACTATGTGCTTGAGCATTTCAACGGCCGGCACAGCGGGATGCCGTCGCTGCTGATCAACAGCCAGCCGGTGCGTGATCCCGGCCATTTCGCTGCCTGGGAAGCGCGGGTCGGCCGGATCGGCAGCGCCGTGGATCAACTGATCGCGGCGGCCGAGCGGCAGGCCTGCGCGGGCGTGATCCCACCCCGCTTCTCTTTGGAGAAATCCCGCGACGCCGTGCTTGGCACGTTGCGGGGTCGTCCCTTCCAGAAGGACGCGACGGAGGACAGCGCGCTCCTGGCCGACATCAAGGCGAAGATCGAGGGAATGGATGTTCCCGCCGGTGAGAAGGCCGAACTGTCGGCACGTGCGGAAGCGTCGCTCGAGCGGTCGTTCGGTCCGGCCTACCGGCGGCTGGCCGATCATATCGGCACGCTCCATGCGCGGGCGACGGACGATGACGGTGTCTGGAAGCTGCCCGACGGGGCGGAGTTCTATCGCTTCTGCCTGAAGCGGCATACGACGCTGGAACTGGACCCGGACGAAGTCCATGCCCGCGGGCTGGCCGAGGTCGCGCGTATCCATGGGGAGATGCAGGCCATCATGCGGCAGGTCGGCTGGAGCGGCGACCTCCAGTCCTTCTTCCGCCATCTGCGGGAGGACCCGCGCTTCTACTACCCCGACACGCCGGAAGGGCATGCGGCCTATCTCGCCGAGGCGGAGCGCATCCTGGCAGAGGTGCAGGCGTCCTTGGACGGGCAGTTCGGCATAAAGCCGAAGGCCCCGGTGATCGTCCGTCGGTTCGAGCCGTTCCGCGAGGCATCGGAGGCCATCGCCCGTTACAGCCCCCCGGCCGCCGACGGGTCGCGTCCGGGCACCTACTATGTCAATTTCTCCAACATGCGCGAGATGGCCCGCTTCCAGATGGAGTCGCTGGCCTTCCATGAGGCCGTGCCCGGCCACCATCTGCAGATCGCTATCGCGCAGGAGATGACCGATCTCCCTACCTTCCGGCGCTTCGACTGGCACAACGCCTATGTGGAAGGCTGGGCGCTCTACAGCGAGCGGCTGCCAAAGGAGATGGGGTTCTATAAGGACCCCTACGCCGATTTCGGTCGGCTGACCTTCGAACTCTGGCGGGCCATCCGGCTGGTGGTGGATACCGGCATCCATGCCAAGCGCTGGACCCGGCAGGAGGCCATCGACTACTTCGCCGGAAACTCGGCCGTCCCGCGGGAATCGGCTGAGCGCGAGATCGACCGCTACATCGTCTGGCCGGGCCAGGCCTGCGGCTACTATCTCGGCCTTCTGAAAATCCTGGAACTACGCGGGAAGGCTGAGACGGCGCTTGCCGACCGCTTCGACATCCGCGGATTCCATGACGCTATCCTCCGCAACGGCTCCGTCCCGCTGCCCATCCTTGAGGATGTGGTGGCGGACTGGGTGGCGAGCCGCCGCGCCTGACCGACTCTTTACAGACTCAGACCAGAAAACCAGGGAACATCCGATGCGACTTCATGCCCGCCTCCGCAGCGCTGCACTCGCCGGCGCGGCCGCACTTTCCCTTCTCTCCGCCGGTGGTTCCGCCTGGGCGCAGATGGCCCCGCCCCAGCCGCTGGAGATCGGCGCTGCGGCCAAGCCCTCCTCCAAGGGCGATGTCCAGGCGCTGAACGCCTTCTTCGAGCAGGCTTTCCAGGAAGGGCTTGCCCTGTCGCCGGAGTTCCAGACCCAACTCGGCCAGAAGACCAATTACGGCCTCTGGGACAACAATTCGGACGAGATGGCGGAAGCTCAGGTCGCACGCACGCAGGCCATGCTGCGGCACCTCCGCGAAGGCTGGGACCCGGCCCAGCTCCCGGAGTCCGCGCGCCTCAACTACCGCATCTTCGAGGAGCAGGCCGAGCGGCAGATCGAGGCCCACGAGTGGCGGCGACACGGCTACGCGCTGAACCATCTCTATGGCCGCCACACCGGCATTCCCTCCCTCCTTATCAACCAGCACCGGGTGGACAGCGCGGAGGATGCGGAGGCCTATATCTCCCGCCTCGGCAAAGTGCCCTATGTGCTCGGCCAGACGATCGCGAACGCGAAGGCCAGCGAGGCCATGGGCGTCATCGCCCCGAAATTCTCGCTTGAGAAGATGCTGCCCGACGTTCGCTCCGTCATCTCCGGCGCGCCGTTCGAGGAGGGCAAGCCCGACAGCGCCATCTTCGCCGATTTCAAGACGAAGGTCGGCGCGCTGAAGATCGATCAGGCGGCCAAGGACGACCTGGTCGGGCGTGCCCGCGAGGCGCTGCTGACCAAGGTGGCTCCGGCCTATAAGGAGCTGGCCTCCGTGGTGGAATCGCAGATCGGCAAGGCAACGGACGAGGACGGCGTCTGGAAGCTTCCGGACGGCCGCGACTACTACCGCTTCGAGCTGAAGCAGTCGACGACCACCGACATCGATCCCGACGAGGTCCACCGCATCGGCCTTCAGGAAGTCGAGTCCATCCAGAAGGAGATGCTCTCCATCAAGGACAAGGTCGGCTTCAAGGGCGACCTGCAGGCCTTCTTCGAGCATCTCCGCTCCGACCCGCAGTTCATCTACCCCAATACCGACGAGGGCAAGGAAGCCTTCATCCGGCAGGCGGAGACCTATATCGATGCCTTCCGGCCCAAGCTGGACGGGCTGTTCATCACCAAACCGAAGGCCGACCTGATCGTGAAGCGGGTCGAGGCGTTCCGGGAGAAGTCGGCGCCGCCCGCCTTCTACAACCGTCCCGCCCTCGACGGCTCACGCCCCGGCATCTTCTACGCCAACCTGTACGACACGAAGGAGCTGCCGAAGTGGAGCCTGGAGGCCATCGTCTATCATGAGGCGATTCCCGGTCACCACATGCAGATCGCCATCGCGCAGGAGCTTCAGGACATCCCGACCTTCCGCAAGTTCGCTTTCTTCGGCGCCTATACGGAGGGCTGGGGCCTCTATGCCGAGCAGTTGCCGAAGGAGCTGGGTTTCTACAAGGACCCCTACAGCGATTTCGGCCGGCTGAACACGCAGATATGGCGCGCTGTGCGGCTGGTGGTGGACAGCGGCATCCACGCGAAGAAATGGACCCGACAGCAGGCCATCGACTATTTCGTCGCCAACACCCCGCTCTCCCGCGAGGTCGCGACGCGCGAGGTGGACCGCTACATCGTCAATCCGGGACAGGCCACCAGCTACTATATCGGCCTGCTGAAAATCCTGGAGCTGCGGGACAAGGCGAAGAAGGAGCTGGGCGAAAGCTTCGACCTGCGTGCCTTCCATGACGCCCTCATCACCTCCGGCGCTGTTTCCTTGCCGGCGCTGGAGACGCTGGTGGACAGTTGGATCGCCGAGACGAAGCGGAGCTGAGCGCCGCGGGGACAGTCGCGATTATGGTGTGCGCCCCTGCTCTTTCGGGCAGGGGCGTACCGCAGGGCCGGCGCAGGCGTTGACCGAGAGGTGGTTGCGTACAGGTATCGTCCGAGGGGCTGCAAGAACCGGCCGCGCGGAGGCCGGGCCGCGGCCCCTTTGGATCTGCGACCATCCGAAAGGCGGAATCCGACATGCACCTCCCCCGCATCTTCGCCAGCGCCCTCTCCGTCGCCCTGCCTGCAGCCCTGCTTCTGACCGTCAGTCCAGCGAGTGCCGCCGAGTTCGAGGGCGACTACGTCGTCACGGGCGAGATGGAAGGCGGTCGCGGCTACAAGGGGGTCGCCAGGGTCGCCAAGACCGGCGACACCTACACCATCGCCTGGAAGATCGGGCAAGAGAGCCATCTCGGCACCGGCATCCTGTCCGGCGGCCAGCTCTCCACGGTGTTCGTCGGCGCCGGTATTCCCGGCGTCGCGGTCTACCGCCGTTCGCCGGATGGCAAAGTTCTGGGCGTCTATACGCAGTTCGGCGGAACGCAGACGGCCATCGAGACCTGGGAACCCGTGCCGGCCGCCGAAGGCCAGTCCAGCCGCTGACCATATGCGGCTGGGTGAAATGGACCGGATGGGGAGGAGGTCGCCGGAAAGACGCCTCCAACCTCTCCGGGCCGGAAGCCCACGGGAATCGTCGCCGTCAGGCGATCACGGCGCTGACGGCGGGCGGCGCTTTGAGGGTCTGGTAGATCACGCAATACCGCTCGGTGAGCTTGATCAGCGTGGCCTTCTGCTCCTCGTCGAGGTCGCCCTCCAGTTCGAATCGCAGCCGCACTTCGCGGAAGCCGACGGGCGCGTCCTTGGCGACTCCGAGCGTTCCCCGGAAGTCCAGGTCGCCCTCGGCCAGCACACGCCCGCCAGAAACCGGAAGCTCCAGTGCTGTCGCCACGGCCTTCAACGTCACGCCCGCACAGGCGACCAGAGCCTCCAGCAGCATGTCGCCGGAACAGGCGAGGTTCCCAGGACCTCCAGTCGCCGGATGAAGGCCGGCTTCCACCAGGGCGCGGCCGGTGTCGACCTTGCAGACCAGGGCGTCGCTGTCCAAATCCCCGCTGGCCCGCAATGTGAGAACGGCAGCGTCCGGCGCGTCCTTGTATTTCTGCTTCAAAGGCGCCTGAAGGGAACGCAGCTCCTCTGCCTTCATCATCTCTCTCCCTGTCTGTTTTTGGTGAATTCGAGTATCGGCCGGCTATCCCCCCACGGCCCTGCTGGCCTTCATACAACAGCATCAAAGGGCCGTTCCGCTTCCTCGAAGGATATGCTAGGCCATTGGTCGTACCCGAGCGGACGAGTTGCCGCCCGAACTTGAATGCGTTAACCAGTTTGAGACTTGTTCGGTGGATAAAACATCAGCCGATACGCACTCTAAGATAGTGACCGTCCTGGTCGCTTGGACCTGATGCGAACGGACCGCCCACTCGTCATGGACCCCGAAGGTTCCACCTCATCCGGCAGCCCCCGAACCCGCATAATGATTGTGGAGGATGACGCGCTTGTCGGCTTGGGAATCAAGCTGACCGTCACCGAACTCGGGTACGATGTGGTCGGCATTGCCGCGTCCGAACCGGAAGCGATCAAGCTGGCGGATCAGACGCATCCGCGGCTTGCGCTGATGGACATCAGGCTGCGCGGACCGGTGGACGGCATCGATACGGCGCGCCGGTTGCGCTCGGAATACAACATCCGCTCCATCTACCTGTCCGCCTATGCGGACGAACCGACCTTGAGCCGCGTCGCACAGACCTACCCTCTGGGTTTCGTGCAGAAGCCCTATTCGGCCAACCAGCTGAAATCCGCCTTGGAACTCGCCGTGCGCAGATTGGGCGACGGCGGAGAGCCTTCCTGACCGAGGCATTTCCGTTCACCGGTCTTCGTCTCTCCCTTGTCACGGGCGGAGATGAACAATCAAGGGCGGCAGCAGCGCGATATTTTGCCTTTCCCCGTGTTTAGGTGGCGTGAGGGCGCTATGAGCCGCTGAACGGCCGCATAGCGTCAAAAGAACGAAAAGACTGCCACCTCTCGGGATTAAGGAGATCACGATGCGTGCGAAGCTCTTGGCCATTTCGAGCGTGCTCGTCCTCGGACTGGCCGCTTGCGGCGACGACACGAATACCGCGGACACCGAAGCCGTTGAGCCGCCCGCCGCTACGTCGGAAGCGCCTCCGGCCGAGCCTGCCGCACCGCCGCCGGTCGAGGAGCCGGAAGTCGCCGGCCCGACGGGTGCGACCGAGACCGAAGATCCGAACGTGACCACCTTCGGCGGTGGCCCCGGCCCGACGACCACGACGGGCGGCGAGGCCCCGGACCCGGCTGCTCCTCCGGAGGAGATGGAGGAGGAGCCCGCCACGACCCCGCCGGCGGGCGGCGGTCAGTAATCACTGCCAGGCAGGCGAATGCCCGGGCGGCAGCCTCAGCCGCCCGGCGCATCGTCGATACGGCCCCGGACCTGTTCCGTCACTCAGGCGGAACCGGCCGGGGTTTCCTGTCTTCTCCGATGGCGACGAAGGTGAAGACGCCTTCCGTCACCTTGTACCCATCGGGATTTCCCCAGGCCCGCACCCAGGTCTCGATCAGGACCTTGATCGAGGTATTTCCGACCTTCAGGATGCGGCAGTAGCAGTTCACCTCATCGCCCAGGCTGATCGGACGGTGGAACTTCATCGCCTCGATCCCGACGGTGGCCACCTTGCCCTTGGCGCGCTTCGCGGCCACGGCGCCCCCGGCGAGATCCATCTGCGACAGCACCCAGCCGCCGAAGACGTCGCCATTGCCGTTCAGGTCGCGCGGCATGGTGAAGGTGCGGAGGGCCGGCGCTTCGTTCTCGAAGTCCGGAGCGCCCTGCGACGTCGCATCGCCGCGTTCGGTCTGGTCCATTTTCTCCTCTTGGATCAATAAGCTACAAAATCTTGTAGGCGGCCCTAGGCCCGTATACCGCACCTATTGAAGTGTATATGTGGCGGCGCATATAATGTGCCGTATGAGCGACCTTTTCCAGAATACCGCCCGCAAGCAGGACAGCTATTCCGCCGAGGACATCGAGGTTCTTGAGGGGCTGGAACCCGTGCGCCGACGGCCCGGCATGTATATCGGCGGGACCGACGAGCGTGCGCTGCACCACCTTGCCGCTGAAATCCTCGACAACGCCATGGACGAGGCCGTGGCCGGCCATGCCAGCCGCATCGACCTCGAACTCGGCGCGGATGGCAGCATCACCGTGCGCGACAACGGCCGCGGCATCCCGGTCGATGAGCATCCGAAATATCCCGGCAAGTCGGCGCTCGAGGTGATCTTCACCACGCTGCACTCCGGCGGCAAATTCTCGGGCAAGGTTTACGCCACCTCGGGCGGCCTGCACGGCGTCGGCTCCGCCGTCGTGAATGCCCTGTCCGACCGGCTGCATGTGGAGGTCGCGCGCGACCGCCAGCTCTTCACCCAGACTTACAGCCGCGGTGTTCCGCTGGGACCGCTGGTCAATGTCGGCCCGGTGCACAACCGACGCGGCACGGTGGTGAGCTTCCACCCCGACGCGGACATCTTCGGCGAGGGCGCGACCTTCAAGCCGGAGCGGCTGTACCGCATGGTCCGCTCCAAGGCCTATCTCTACCGTGGCGTGGAGATCCGCTGGAGCTGCGATCCGGCGCTGCTGTCCGCCGACAGCGCCGTGCCGGCCGCGGAGACGCTGCACTTCCCTAACGGTCTGCTGGATTATCTGAACGGGGCGCTGAAGGACCGGGCCACGGTCACCCCCTCCCCCTTCGCGGGCGAGGCGACCTTCCCGAACGAGGCCGGCCGGGTCGAGTGGGCGGTCGCCTGGCCCGATGACGACGAGGGCTTCAGCCACACCTACTGCAACACCATCCCGACACCGCTCGGCGGAACGCATGAGGTGGGCCTGCGCTCCGCGCTGACCCGCGCGCTGAAGGGCTATGGGGAGATGGTGCAGAACAAGCGCGCCGCCTCCATCACCGCCGACGATGTGATGGACGGCGCCACGGTGCTGCTGTCCGTCTTCGTGCGCGATCCGCAGTTCCAGGGCCAGACCAAGGAACGCCTGGTCAGCCCGGAGGCGAGCCGCCTGACCGACGTGGCGATCAAGGACCATTTCGATCACTGGCTCTCCGCCAACGCCGCGTCCGCCAAGGCCCTGATCGAGCGGCTGGTCGAGAAGGCCGAGGAGCGCGCGCGCCGCAAGGCGCAGAAGGAAACGGCGCGCAAGACGGCGACCCGCCGCCTGCGCCTGCCCGGCAAGCTGGCCGACTGCGCCCGTCAGACCGCGGACAACACGGAAATCTTCATCGTCGAGGGTGATTCGGCCGGCGGCTCCGCCAAGCAGGCCCGCAACCGGGAAACCCAGGCGATCCTGCCCCTGCGCGGCAAGATCCTGAATGTCGCCAGCGCCTCCATCGAGAAGCTGCGCGCCAATCAGGAGCTGTCCGATCTGGTGCTGGCGCTCGGCTGCGGCGCTGGCAAGGACTTCAGTGCCGACCGGCTGCGCTATGAGCGGGTCATCATCATGACCGACGCCGATGTGGACGGCGCGCACATCGCCAGCCTGCTGATGACCTTCTTCTATCGTGAGATGCCGCAGCTCATCCAGCAAGGGCACCTGTATCTGGCATTGCCGCCGCTCTATCGTCTGGCTGCCGGCAATCTGGTCCGCTATGCCCGCGACGACGCCCATAAGGACGAGTTGATGGCCGGCGAGTTCAAGAATGCGCGCGGCAAGGTCGAGATCAGCCGCTTCAAGGGCCTGGGTGAAATGCCGGCGTCCCAGCTCAAGGAAACCACCATGGACCCGTCCAAGCGGTCCTTGCTGCGGGTGGTTGTCCCGGACCTGAAGGACCCGGACGAAAAGGACGACGCCGACGCCACGAAGGAGTTGGTGGAGAGCCTGATGGGCCGCAAGGCGGAACTCCGCTTCAAGTTCATCACGGAGAACGCCAAGTTCGCGCAGGATCTGGACGTCTGATCCCCGTTTCCCCGAACCCGACGACCCGGCGTGATGCGATGGATGCCCCTGCCCGCCTCGCCATCCGGCCCGAGGAGCCAGAGGACCAGGAAACGATTCGTCTCCTGGTGACCGAGGCGTTCGGCCGGGACGGAGAGGCAGAGCTTGTGGACGGCCTCAGGCGCGACGGCGATCTCGTCCTCTCGCTGCTCGCGACGGATCAGGAGGGCAGCCTGTGCGGCCATCTGGCCCTGTCACGGCTCAAATCGCCGGAAAATGCCCTGGCGCTCGCCCCGGTCGCAGTTTCGCCGCCATTCCAGCGCCGGGGCATCGGCAGCCGTCTTGTCCGCGCCGCCCTGACCCGGGCGCAGCAGCAGGGCTTTTCCATCGTCTTCGTGCTCGGCGACCCTGCTTACTACACTCGTTTCGGTTTCACGGCCCAGGCCGCAGAGCTGTTTTCCAGCCCCTATTCCGGCCCGTGCTTCATGGCGCTTCGCCTGAACGGGCAGTCCAATGAGCCTTCGCCGGTTATTTACGCCGATGCCTTCGGCCGGCTGGGCTGAGCTTTCTCTGAAAGCGACCGTTCGGGACCGTGACGGATCGTCGGATCGGGGCTAGCCTTGACGGGTCCCCACTTGACCAGGACCGGACCGATGCTGCTCACCTCCGCTTCCCGTCTCGCCATCATCGACGTGCAGGCAAAGCTTCTGGCTGCGGTGCATGATCATGAGCGCGTGTTGCAGCGCTGCCGTGTCCTGGCGGAGGCGGCGCGGGTTCTTTCCGTGCCCGCCGTGGCAACGGAACAGAACCCGGCCGGGATCGGCCCGACCGTGGAGACGTTGGCGGAACTGGTGCCGGTCCGCTACGGAAAAACCACCTTCAGCTCGGCGGAAGATCCTGCGTTCCTGGCATGGGCTCAGTCCGGCGGCACAGTGGTGCTCTGCGGGACGGAGGCGCATATCTGCGTCCTCCAGACGGCGCTGGGCCTGCGGGCCAAGGGGATCGAGGTGTCCATGGTCGCCGACGCCACCGGGTCCCGCGATCCGGCGAACAAGGATGCCGCGCTGGCACGCGCGGCCCGCCATGGGGTCGATGTCGTCACAGCGGAGATGGTGCTGTTCGAATGGCTCGGCCGTTACGATCGGCCGGAATTCAAGCAGCTCCTGCCCCTGATCAAGGCGCTGGGCTGAAAGACGCCGGACCGACGGACTGCCGACTCAGTGGTGGCCGTGTCCGTGATGGCCATGGCCGTGACCGCCGCCATCCTTCGGCTTGATGACCGTGATGCACACCGCGCACAGGACGGTGACGATGATGAAGACTCCAAGCGCGGCGATGGACATGGTTCTACCCCGGTTTGCGTGGCCGGACGTTAGCGCTCCGCCACCGTGGGGGCAAGCACCGCCGACATGTCAGCGGGGCCGGAGCAACCAGTTCCGCATCAGCCGCGTGACCTCCTCCGGCTGCTCCAGGGTCGAGAGGTGCCCGCACCTCTCAACGACCGCCACCTCCGCCCCGGGGATGGCTGCCGCCATCTCCTCCGCCCGGTCGGGCGGGGTCAGCGTGTCCTCCCGCCCTGCGATGCAGAGCGTCGGTACGGAGATGGACGGCAGGAACGGCCGGGAGTCGGGCCTTGCCATGATGGCGCGCTGCTGGCGGACGAAGGCTTCGGAACCGACCCGGTCCGCCATCCGGACAGCCTCGCCGGAGATGCGGTGATCGCGCAGATGGTCGGGATGGACCAGGTTCGGCAGCATGGTCGGCATGATCCGCGCAAAGCCTCCTCCCTCCGCCACGCGGATCAGCGCCTTCCGCCTTTCGGTCTGCTCGGGCGTGTCGGGACGCGCCGTGGTGTCCAGCAGACAGAGCCGCAGCACCCGCTCCGGCGCTCGGCGCATGATCTCCATGGCGACATAGCCGCCCATCGACAGGCCGGCCAGGGCGAAGCGGCGGGGCGACATGCTCAGCACGTTCCCGGCGAATTCACCGATACTGCCGCCGCCGGTCAGGTCGGCCACATGGACGTCGGCAATGTCGGCCAAATACTGACGCTGATGTTCCCATAAGGCCGCGTCGCACAGAAGTCCGGGCAGCAGGATGAGACTCAGTCTTTCAGAGCCGGAATCGTTCGCCATGGCGGGGATATCCTTGCTCTTTGTGGCAGGAGTTGATATTCACCGCGCGACCCTAGCCGAACCCTCGCCCTGCGCCAAGCCGGGCATGGGGATGCAACGGCCCTGTTTTCTCCCCGATTCAACCGCCTGCGCGACGACAGGCGGCTGTTCCGGTTGATCAGATGCCAGCGTGTCCCATCTATGCCCCCTAGGACATGGCGCGGTTCGTCTGCTTTACGTTCCTGTCGCAACACTCTTGTCATCGAAGGCCGAATGACCTTTTCGGAACTTGGGCTCGGGCCCGAAGTCCTGCGGGCGATCGCAGATGCCGGCTATACCCAGCCGACCCCCATCCAGGAGAAAGCCATCCCGTGGGTTCTCCAGGGTCGTGACGTGCTGGGCGTTGCCCAGACCGGTACCGGCAAGACGGCATCCTTCACCCTGCCGATGATCGACATCCTGGCCCAGGGCCGCGCCAAGGCACGTATGCCGCGCTCCCTGATCCTGGAGCCGACGCGTGAACTGGCCGCGCAGGTGGCGGAGAATTTCGACAAGTACGGCAAGTTCCACAAGCTCAACATGGCCCTGCTGATCGGGGGCGAGAGCTTTGGCGACCAGATCAAGAAGCTGGAGCGCGGCGTCGACGTCCTGATCGCCACGCCGGGCCGGATGATCGACCTGTTCGAGCGCGGAAACATCCTGCTGACCGACACCAAGTTCCTGGTGATCGACGAAGCGGATCGCATGCTGGACATGGGCTTCATCCCGGATATCGAGCGGATCGTCGGGTTGCTGCCCAAGATTCGCCAGACCCTGTTCTTCAGCGCGACCATGCCGCCGGAGATCAAGCGCCTCGCCGATGCCTTCCTGATGAACCCGAAGGAAGTCAGCGTCGCCCCGCCCGCCTCTCCGGCGAAGACGGTGACCCAGGCGCTGGCGGTGGTCTATGACGAGGACAAGCGTCAGGCCCTGCGCCACCTCCTGCGGACCGAGGATGTGAAGAACGCCTTCATCTTCTGCAACCGCAAGAAGGATGTGGCGATCCTGCACAAGTCGCTGCAGAAGCACGGCTTCAACGCCGGCGCGCTGCATGGCGATCTGGTCCAGTCCGTCCGGACCGAGACGCTGGAAGCATTCAGGCAGGGCGCTATCGACCTGCTGGTCTGCTCGGACGTGGCCGCGCGCGGCATCGACATCAAGGGCGTTTCCCACGTCTTCAATTTCGACGTTCCCTACAATGCGGAGGATTATGTCCACCGCATCGGTCGGACGGGCCGCGCCGGGCTGGCTGGCCGCGCCTTCTCCCTTGCCGGCCCCGACGATGGCAAATACGTCCAGGCCATCGAGAAGCTGGTGGGCATGGAAATCCCGCGCGTGCTGATCGACGGGCTGGAAACGCCGGAGCTTGACTACAGCGCCGACCCGCGCCGCAGGCGCGGCAAGCCCGGAGCTTCGAAGGAAGAGGGCCGCCGCGGCCGTGGCGAGCGTCGCCGGCCGGAAGAGCCGGCGCCTGTCGTCGAGGAACGCGTGCAGGAGACCCGCCGGCCCGAGCGGGAAGCGCATGAGCACCGTCCGGAACGCCGCGATTATCGTGAGGAGCGCCGCCGCCGCCGTGAGGAGGAGGTCGAGGATCGTACGCCCGTCATCGGCTTCGGCGACGATATCCCCGCTTTCATCCTGCGCGCCGCCCGTCCGACCCGGTCCACGGAGAGCGCCCCTTCGGTCGAGGAGTGAGCCATGCAGACCATCTTCGTCCTGATGAAGTGTGAGCTTGGCCGCGCCTATGAGGTGGCCGACCATGCGGTGCAGGAGGTGGAGGAGGTCTCCGAGGTCCATTCCATCTCCGGCCAGTACGACCTGATGATGAAGTGTTATCTGGAGGACGGCGCGGATATCGGGCACTTCGTGACCGGCCGCCTCCAAACGCTTCCGGGCGTCAAAGACACCTTCACCATCATCACCTTCAAGGCCTTCGCCTGACGGTTTTCCGCCCTCTCGGCTCCCTCCGCGCCACGGATTGGCCCGCCAAGCTGCCGCATCGGCGCGGCGGACGTTGACACGTCCGTCCGGTTCGGGAATAGGTGCAGTCTAGCGACCTATCCAGACCCGTAGACGCCCGGAGGGGCAGACGGCGTGACCCCAGCCAAGCGTATCGTCGGGACGACCCTTCTTTCCCTGCTTCTCTCCACCACGGCGCTGGCCCAGGATCTGGGCGGCGGGGAGCCGGTGCTGGTGAGCGCCGGCAGCATTGACTATGACGACGCCGCGGGCATCGTGACCGCCAGCGGCGGTGTCGAGCTGGCACAGGGCCCCCGCATCCTGCTGGCCGACTCCGTGCGCTTCAGCGAGCGCACCAATATCGTGGTGGCGAGCGGCAACGTCTCCATCCTGGAAGCGACGGGCGAAGTCATCTTCGCCGATTACGTCGAGCTGTCCGATGGGATGAAGCAGGGCTTCGTCGATCAGATCCGGGTGCTGCTGTCGGACAATTCCCGACTGGCCGGCGCGCAAGGTGAGCGGGTCAACGGCCGCTTCACCCGGCTTGAGCAGGCGGTCTACAGCCCTTGCGCCCTGTGCGAGGAGAACCCGTCCCGGCCTCCCCTCTGGCAGATCCGGGCCGCGCGGGTGACCCACGACCAGGAATCCCGCGACGTTTATTACCGCGACGCGGTGCTGGAGATCGGGGGAATTCCCGTCGCCTACACCCCGTTCTTCGCCCATCCCGACCCGACCGTGGAACGGCGGACGGGCTTTCTCAGCCCGGGCGGCGGCGTGTCCTCGGACCTCGGGACCTTCGCCCGCATCTACTATTTCTTCGACATCGCCCCCGACAAGGACTTCACCCTGGAGGTGACGCCCAGCACGGAGGATGGCCTGCTTCTGGGCGGCGAATACAGGCAGCGCTTCGCCAGCGGCAGCCTGATGCTGACCGGCAGCGCCACCTATACCGACCGCGAGCGGGAGATCGGGACCCTGGTCGAGACCGAGAAGGAATTCCGGGGCCACATCTTCGGCAATGGGCGCTTTGAAATCGACGACCGCTGGCGTTGGGGTTTCGACGTCGCGCGGGTAACGGACGACACCCACCTGCTGCGCTACGACTACAGCGAGGACGATCTGCTGACCACGCGGCTTTTCGCCGAGCGGTTCGAAGGACGTAGCTACGCCTCGATCAATGTCTACGACTTCCAGGATCTGCGCCCGAACAATCCGGAGGAGGAGCCCTTCGTCATCCCGCTCGCCGGCTACAGCGCGTTGGGAGAGCCGGGAGAGACGCTCGGCGGGCGCTGGTCGCTGGACGCCAGCATGCTGTCCCTGATCCGCGACGGGGGGACAGATACCCGGCGACTATCGGCGGAGGCGGGTTGGCGCCGGGACTTCGTGGCGCCTATCGGACTTGTTTCCACCCTGTCCGCCGGGGTTCGCAGCGACGCCTACTGGGTCAGCGACTTCTCACCCACCGGAGAGGTCGAGTCCGGCAGCGACAGGACGGACATCCGCCTGTTTCCGCAGGCTCAACTGACCACCAGCCTCCCCCTGGCCCGCCAGACCGGGCGGGTCCAGCAGTTGATCGAACCGATCGTCGCGCTGACCCTGGCGCCCGATGCCGACAACGACGGCGACCTGCCGAACGAGGACAGTCAGGACGTCGAGTTCGACCACACCAATCTGTTCCTGCCCTCCCGTTTCCCCGGCGTCGACCGCCTGGAAGGCGGGCAGCGCCTGACCTACGGCGTGCGTGCGGGCCTGTTCGGATTCGGCGGCGGCAGCAGCACCCTGTTCCTTGGACAGAGCTACCGGCTTCAGCGCCAGAACGACTTCCCCGAAGGTTCGGGCCTGGAGAACAAGGTGTCGGACTGGGTGGGGCGGATCGAGCTGACGCCCTCCCCCTGGCTGGACCTTTCCTACAGCTTCCGCCTGGACAGCGAGACCTTCGCCCAGCGCCGACATGATGCCTTCGGCGTGTTCGGCCCGCCGGAGTTCCGCGTCAGCGGCAGCTATCTCTATCTGGACCGCATGACGCTGGAGAGCGGCACGGCCTCCCAGGACAGGGAGGAGCTGACCCTTGGCGTGAACTCCGCCTTCTCCCGCTACTGGTCCGCAGGCGTCAGCCATCGGCGCGATCTGGCCGAGGATGGAGGCCCCATCTCCACCGGTCTGGTTCTCACCTATCAGGATGAGTGCCTGACCTTCCAGCTGATCGGGGAACGGGACTTCACTCGCCGGACCGGCATCGATACCGGCGACCGGGTCTTCTTCCGCCTGACCTTGAAGAACCTCGGCGCCTTCCTCAGCCCGTCCCTGTCCGGCGACGTGTTCCAGCAGTCCGAGCAGTGAGGCTGGCCGGACGGGCTTTCGTTGGTCACACCCCGGCGTAGCAGAGCCCGTCTTGTGTTCGGACAGGTAGCCCGGTAGGGTCGGCCACTCCGCCCGGTCGCGCCGGGCGGCACTTCCTATGGATGATAGCAGCCTATCCGGATGAGCTACGGGCTTTATGATTACGACCGCCGCCGCCGTCGCCGCTTCTGGGTGCGCGCGGCCAAGTTCCTGTTCGCCCTGGCCATCCTGGGAGGCCTCGCCACCTTTTCTTATCTGGTGGGGGTGGAGCAGCTGAAGGCCCGCGAAATCGCGCTCCAGGAGGAGATTGCCACCCTCACCGCCGCCAAGGAGCAGGCGGAGCGGCGCGCCGCGCAATTGCAGCAGATTGCACAGACGGCGGAGATCAAGGCCAGCGAGCTGGAGGTGCGCTTCCAGCGGGAGGTGCCGACCGGAGAGCTGGCCAGATTGCAGGAGCTTCTGGCCCAGAAGCTGGCGGAAGGGGTGGATGCCAACCGCCTGGCCTTCATCATCAGCCAGACCGGGACGGTCCGGAACTGCACGCATCCGGAAACCAAGCGATTCGTCCTGCCGACGCCGCTCTATCGCGGCGCCAACACCTCCGTCACCTTCGCGAACGGCGCGGTCACCATCGGAGGCGAGGGCGCATCGGCCAGAAACGCCAACGGGGATGCCGAAGCCTGGTTCGATCCCCGCCAGCCGGTAACCCTGAAGTTCACCCAGATCGACGGCGACGTATCCGAAGCGACCGGAATGCTGCCGATCCAGCACTCCGTCGTGATCGGGGACAAGGAATACCGGTTCAATATCGTCGAATCATCCGCCCGTTCGTTTGTGGAGATCAGCGGCGATACCTGCGCCTTTCCCTGACCGCTCCGAATTCGCAGGCGATCTCTACTCCGGCTTTTCGGCGTTGGACGTGGGAGCGTCCTGTTCACACCGCTGTTCTATCCATAGCGGATTGTGGAGCGGACGATGGTCGAGGATGTCAATTGCCTGCGCGGTACTTGGACCGAGCCGAACGATATTTGGTTCGGCGTCGGCCGCATATCGGAGCTGAATCAGGCCGCCGCGTGTCTGGGCATGACGCGGCCGCTGGTCGTGACCGACCCTGGTCTTGCCGGATCGTCGATCCTGCGGCAGGCGATGACTACCTGTCAGGCCCACGGGCTGAAGCTGTCCGTCTTCTCCGATATCAAGTCGAATCCGTCGCTTCAGCACGCCAGGGGTGCTGCGGGCGCCTACCGGCAGGGCGGCCATGACGGCATCATCGCCTTCGGCGGCGGCACCTCCATGGAGGTCGCGAAGGTGGCGGCGCTTCTCATCGGCGAGGAGCGGTCGCCCTGGGACTTCGAGGTCACCGTCATGCCCCGCTCCGGTCCCCTGCCCCATCCGGGGCCGCAACCCCTGCCCCCGCTCGTGGCCGTTCCGACGACGGCGGGCAGCGGAGCGGAAGCACGAGCTTATGCCGTCATCAAGGATCAGGAGGGGCGGCGTACCCGTAAGAAGGTTCTGCGGCATCCCGGAATGCTGCCCGGCGTGGCGATTATCGATCCGGCGCTGACGACGGACCTTCCGCCGATCCTCACCGCGGCGACCGGCATGAACGCCCTTGCCCATAATCTCGAGGCCTATTGCACCAGCCCCTTCGATCCGGCCTGCCAGGGGATGGCGGCGGAGGGCGTGCGGCTGGTCCGCACCTATCTCACCCGGTCATTCCGCAATGGCAGCGATCTGGTGTCCCGCGGGATGGTGATGGCGGCTGCGAGCCTGGGCGGGATGGTGTTCCGGCGCGGATTGGGTGCCGTCCAGGCACTGGCCGATCCTATCGCCGCCGCTCGCGACACTCATCACGGGCTGGCCGCGGCCGTTCTGACGCCCTATGTGCTGGCCCATAACCGCCCAGTGGTGGAGGAGCGGATCGTCCGCCTGTCCGCCTATGTCGGGCTGGAACCCGCCTTCGAGCCGTTCCTGGAATGCCTTCTGACCATGCGGGCGGAACTTGGCATTCCGCATACGCTGCGCGGCCTTGGCATGGACGATGCCCGCATCGCGACAATGGTGGAGGAAGCAGCGGCGGACCCCTTCGCCGGCGACAATCCGCTGCCCCTCACCTGCGACGAGATCAAAGCCATCTACCGCCGTGCAATGGAAGGCGATCTCACCTGACCTGCCGGAGTTACTTCTTCACCCAGCGCCCGGCGGCGTTCATCACGAATTGGCCGCTGGGAGTCGCCTGCACCAGGCGGTCCCCGGCGACGGCCTGAACCTGCGCCAGCTTCTGACCGGTGCGCTGCGCCACCTCCTGGTACTGGGCCTTCCGCTCGGCATTGATGCGCTCGACCATGGCCCGGACATCCGCCGGCACCTGATCCGCGACAAAGCCTACCAGCCCGTCCGGCCGCTCTCCCACCAGACCTTGGGATTTGGCGGCGGTAAGGTCCGCCTGGGCCATGGTGGGGCCGATTCCGGCGCCGAGCGTCATGGCGACCAGGGCCAGTATCGCGAAGATTCGCTTCATCATCATTTCGTGCTCCCATCCGCGGGAATGCCGAACAGTTCGGGGTTGCGGGCGAAGACATCGTCCAGCTCGCGGTCGATCTTCACCCGAACCTCCTGTTCGATCCGGATGTTCATGTTGATCTCGATGGGCTTATCCGGCGCCTGCACCTTCACGGTGGGGGAGCAGGCTGCTACCGCCGCCAGCATCAGCCCGAGGCCGGCCCCCTGTTGGAGTGTTCTCTGTTTCATTGGCCTGTGTTCCTGAACTGCTCGATCCTGGCTTTCACCGTTTCGGGAATGCGGTAACTGGTTACCCCGCTCTGAAGGATGCTGGCCAGCGCGCCGCTGAGATTAAGGTTCAGGGCGACCGGATAGCCATCATAGAAATCCGGATTCGATCCCCGCACCCGCAGCTTCACCTCCATCTCACCGCCCGCCGATCCGTCGATGATGATGCCGAGTTCGGTGTAGTGGAAGTTCTGGAGCACCTGCATGACGAGGCCTGTACTGTCATTCTGGCCGGGGTCCAGGAAGGAAGGCGGATCGGCCGGATCGTAGCGGAGGGTTCCCGGCCCCGCCGCGTCCAGCCGGCCCTGCTCGAACCGGACTCCATTCTTCTCCACTATCACCGGAATACGGCCGTTCAATGTCCCGGTTGCGGCAAGACCGTCGACGCCGGCCATGGATAGCACCTGGCCCAGTTCCAGCCCCTCGGCTTCGAGCGTGACGCTGCCGGTCATGGAGGAGAGATCGGCCGCGAAGGGTTGCGCCCGCACCGAGCCGCCGGCCCAGGCGAACTCAGCCTGTCCGACCCGTAGCGTCTCCGACTCCGGAACGGCGAAGCGCACCAGACCGTCGGAAAGCGGTATGCCCACATCCAGCAGCCCGATGGACAGTTCCTGCTCCGGCATGTGGAGCGGCTGGAGCTTGTCCGCCGTTACCACCGCGTTCAGGCCCTGGAGTACAAAGGACGGGCCGGTCAGGCTCACATCCTCCAGCAGCAACTCTGCCCGGCCAGGGGTAGAGCCCTTGCCCCACCCTGCCCGCGCCTTCAGCGCGACCGTGCCCTCCGCCTCCTCGGCATACTGTGCCAGAAGGGGCGAAAGCTCCGCCGGCTTGCGACCGCCCTGGCCAAAGCGAACGGGATAGAGCTGGATATCCGCCTGCCCCGTACCGGAGGAGATGTTGGCGGTGCCAAACGCCTCCAGGACGATGGAGCCGGACGCTGCGCTGGCATCCGTCTGGAAAGTCAGTATGCCCTGCGGATCACCACTCACCGTCGCATTCAGGGCGAAAGGAGCTACGGGCGCGGGATTGCCGGCAATTCGGACCGTTCCGGCAGAGACCTTCAGCGCCAGGGGCCTTTCCATCGCCGGCGCGTAGGTCGCAGCCGCCTCCAGCCCGCGCGCCGCGACGCCCCAGGGGGAAGCGTCCAGGCCGACATCCATGAGGCTGAGCGCAGCATGGACCAGCCCGTCGCTGCCCGTCACAATCTCAAGCGATTCCAGTTGCCCCCCGGCTGCGGCCTGACCGGCTTCCAGCCCGAAGGTACCTGCGCCGGCGATACGCCATCCCTGTTCCGCCGGCGAGGCAGTGACACGGAGCGGTCCCTCCGGCGGTGGGCGAAGGGACAGAAAGAGCGGGCTTGAGGCAAGTTCCGGCGGCAGCGCGGCCTTCATAGCGCCCGACGGCACCGCTTCCACTGTGAGGTCGCCGTCCGACTCGTAGAGCCAGCCCCCATCCCCAAGGCGTTCGACGCGGCCGGAGGCGGCAATGACGCCGTTGGAAGCCAGATCGGCCCATCCGGTCCGTTCCAGGCGTACCGCCACATCCATGGGCGGGACGGCGCTTGTAACCGGCGCATCGGCGACACGCAGGCTGAGGCTTCCCCTTCCGATAACCGGCAGGCCCGCCCCGGCAAGCCGCACCGCTTCCTCCAGCTTCTCCGCGATCAGATCGGCGGTGCCGCTGACCCGGAAATGCCCGCCCGGCTCACGGACCGCGACTGCGGCTACCTGGGCGGAAATGTCCTGTCCGGGCCGTAGCAGCGCCTGAAGCTCATGCCGCTCCCCCTCGCCGAGCCAGCGAAAGCCGGCCTGCAAGGGCGTGCCGTCAGGCAGGGACGCGCCCGCAATCTCCAGCTCCGCCCGTCCCGCGGGTAGGCCTTCGCCGCTCCAGGCAACGCGGCCCTTACCGGAGACAGCGCCTGTCGTCCCTGTCTTCGTGGAGTCGGCAGGAGTGATGCCGAACGTCATTTGCAGACCGTCGGGTCCATAGCTCCCCGCCAGATCCGCTGCGCCCGAGACCGGCCCCAGGATCAGACCCGCGGTGGCTTCGAATCCGAACCGGCCTGATTCAGGCTGCCGCACCACCGCGTCGACCGGCAGGGGGATGACGCCTGCCGGAGTCAGCAACTCCAGCCCGGCATCTTCCACCACGATCTCGCCGACGGGAACCTCCGGCATGCCCCCGTCGGCCTGGGGCTCCTCCGAACTCTCCATGGCGGTGGGACGCACGCCGCCGGCATCGGCCTGAAGCTCCAGCCTGATGCCGCTGAGCACCACCCGGTCCAAACGTCCGCCCCACAGCCCGGAGGGCGTGTAGTCCAGATGGACCCGCTCGATCCCCTGCCCCTCGGCCAGGACCACTGCAAGCTCGGCCGCTTCCAGGCCGATGCGCTTCAGCGTAATCTTCGCTGCCGGAAACCCCGCGGCATGCAGCGCTTCCTCCGCCCGGGACTCGATGACGCCGGGAAGCCAATAGCGCACGCCCGCGGCGCCCGCTGCGGCAAGCGCGCCGAGGCCCAGCGCCCCTCCGACGATATACCCGACAGCCCTGCCGGCCATGGTCCCGGATGCCCCTCCTGATCCCCGTCCGATAGAGGCTAACATGCCCCCATCCCTCCCGCCCGGTTCTAAGCTCCGGACAGGGCAATTTGGTGGCGGACTTCCGCCCGAGGCCGACTGCGGCTAAGGTCGCCTCAAACAATCCTGTGGGAGTGAAACGATGCGCCGCCTTGCTGCCATCCTGACCCTGTTCGCCGCGCTGTTCATCGGCGTCCCCGCCCAGGCTGCGGACCTTGAGAATACGCTCTATCTCGAGCTTCCCACCGGCCGTGTGGTGATTGAAATGCGTCCCGATCTGGCCCCGAAGCATGTGGCCCGGATCAAGGAGCTGACCCGCCAGGGTTTCTATGACGGCGCGCCGTTCCATCGCGTGATCGAGGGCTTCATGGCCCAGACCGGCGATCCGACGGGCACCGGTGCCGGCGGGTCCGGCCAGACGCTGCCGCTGGAGGCGTCGGAGGAGAAGCATGTGCGGGGCGTTGTTTCCATGGCCCGCGCGGCCTCTCCCAACAGTGCCGACAGCCAGTTCTTCATCATGTATGGCCCGGCCCCGAGCCTGGACCGGCTTTATACGGTCTGGGGAAAGGTCGTGTCGGGCATGGAGCATGTGGACGCGATCAAGAAGGGGGACGTTTCGGCCAATGGACTGGTTGAGGACCCGGACAGGATCGTTTCCATGCGCGTTGCCGCGGACGTGGATGGCAAGTCCGGAAAGAAGTGACCGCACGTTCGCGGTAGGCAGGCCGGAAAGGTCCCGCTAAGGTCGGCGGCCCGTATCGCCGGACTTCAGCGGCGGCATCGACACGAAGGGATGGAAGGACAACCGACATGGACGCCGAGAACACGCTTTACCTCGACCTGGATCACGGCCGGGTCACCATCCAGCTACGCCCCGATCTGGCGCCCAACCATGTGGCCCGGATCAAGGAGCTGGCCCGCGAAGGCTTCTATGACGGCCTTGCCTTTCACAGGGTGATCGAGGGCTTCATGGCCCAGGGCGGCGATCCGAAGGGCGATGGCACCGGCGGCTCCGGCAAGAAGCTGAAGGCGGAGTTCAACGAAGCGCCGCATGTGCGCGGTACCTGCTCCATGGCCCGTGCGGCCAATCCGGACAGCGCCGACAGCCAGTTCTTCATCTGCTTCGGCGAGGCCCGCTTCCTGGACCGCCAGTACACCGTCTGGGGTCAGGTCACCGACGGCATGGAGCATGTGGACAAGATCAAGCGCGGCCGCGGCCAGAGCGGCACGGTCGATAACCCCGACCGCATCGTGAAGATGCAGGTGGCCGCCGACGCGGCCTGACGGCACATAGCCATCCGGCCGGTTCCGCAGACCGCCGCGCCCCACCCCGGGGCGCGGCGGTTTCCGTTTGGGCATGCCGCGCCCGGACCCTGGCGGCAAATGCTGCCGGGCAGTCGCTGCCCCCAGCGCCGCAGGATGGATGCAGCAGCCCTCCCGCCAAACCCAACCTACTGATTTTCCTAAGCTTCGGAACTTGGCACGCCGCCTGCTTATAGGAATGCCAAGACAATCGGCCGGCGCGTCCGACAACGACCGGCCCCGCGTTTCGAGGCACTGCGATGGAAAATACGCTCTACATCGCGCTCTCCCGCCAGGAGGCGCTGCGCCGCCAGGTGGACGTGATGGCGAACAACGTCGCCAACATGAACACCACCGGCTTCAAGGCCCAGCGCATGCTGTTCCTGGAGTATCTGGAGCAGCCCGACCGCCAGCAGGACAGCATGTCCTTCGTCCAGGATTTCGGCCTGATGCGCAATGTCGCTCCGGGCCCTCTGATGGTGACGGACAATCCGCTGGATGTGGCGTTGCGCGACCGCGGCTACTTCGCGGTGGAGACCTTCGCAGGGCCCCGTTACACCCGCGGCGGCAGCTTCCAGATGAATGCCGACCGTGAGCTGGTGGACGGCAACGGACTTCCGGTCCTGTCCGACCAGGACGCCCGCATCATCATCCCCGCCGCCGCCCAGCACGTCACCATCACCGGCAACGGCACGGTGATGACCGAGGAGGGCGAAGTCGCCCGGATGAAGGTCGTCACCTTCGCGGACGAGCAGCGGATGGAGACACTGGGCGGCGGCCTCTACGCCACCGCGCAGGAGCCGGAAGTGCTGGAGAACCCACAGGTGGCGCAGGGCGCCATCGAGGGCTCCAACGTCCAGCCGGTGGTCGAGATGACCCAGATGATGGAAGTCGTCCGCCAGTACCAGAACACCCAGAAGATGATCGATGGCGAGCACGAGCGCATCCGCACCGCGCTCCAGAAGCTTTCCCGCGTGCAGTAAGGAGACCCTGAGAATGCGTAGCCTCAGCATCGGCGCGACGGGAATGCTGGCCCAGCAGCTCAACGTCGAGACCATCTCGAACAACATCGCCAATATGACGACGACGGGGTTCAAGCGTCAGCGGGCGGAGTTCCAGGACCTGCTGTACCAGAACATGCGCCGCGTCGGCTCCACCTCCTCCGACGCCGGCACGGTCGTTCCGGCCGGCGTGCAGGTCGGCGCCGGCGTCAAGGCGGCGGCGGTCTACCGCATCAACGAGCAGGGCAACATCACCCCGACCGGCAACGTGCTGGACGTCGCCATCAACGGCCAGGGCTTCTTCCAGGTGGAGCTGCCGAACGGCGAGACCGCCTATACCCGCGCCGGCTCCTTCCAGCTCAACGCCGAGGGCACGATCGTCACCGCCGACGGCTACAATGTGCAGCCCGGCATCGTGATCCCGCAGAACGCCGTGGATATCACCATCAACCCCAACGGCGAGGTGCTGGTGAAGCTGGACGGACAGGTGGAGCCGCAGAATGTCGGCCAGCTCCAGCTCGCCGTGTTCCCGAACCCTGTCGGTCTCGAGGCCGTCGGCGACAACCTGCTGCTGGAAACCCCGGCCTCCGGTCAGGCGCTGGCCGGCAATCCGGGCGAGCCGGGCGTCGGGCGGTTGATGCAGCAGGCGCTGGAAACCTCCAACGTGAACATCGTCTCGGAGATCACCAGCCTGATCAGCGCCCAGCGCGCCTACGAGATGAACTCCCGCGTCATCAGCACATCCGACCAGATGATGCAGTCCGTGACGAACCTGCGCTGACGCCGGGAGGAACAGGATCATGAAGCGCTTCGCCACACTCCTCCTCGCCGGCACGCTCCTGGCCGGCATGGCTGCCCAGGCCGATGCCGCCACCCTTCGGGCCGCGGCGCGGGTCGATGGCGCGCAGATCCGCCTCGGCGATCTCTTCGACGGGCTGGACAGCGACACGGCCGAGCGTGCGGTCGCCGCAGCGCCGGAGCCGGGCCGCCGCATCAACCTGGAGCCCGCGGCACTGGGCCGGATCGCGACGGCCAACGGCCTGGACTGGCAGCCTACCACGGGCGCCGACCGCATCATGGTGGAGCGCGCCTCCATCTCTCTCGGGCCGGAACGTATCCAGGAGGCCCTGATCGAGGCGCTGGCCGACAAGGGTGTCCAGTCCAAGCTGGACCTGTCGCTGGACAACCGCACCCTGACCCTGCACCTGCCGGCCGGCATGGATGAAACGCTGGTGGTGGAAAATCTTGCCTATGATGCCGGGCGGGGCCGCGTCACGGCCGATCTGTTGGTCCCGGCCACCGGCCTGCGCCAGAATATCGGCGCCCGCGCCGTGGAGGTGGTCGAGGTTCCGGTGCTGACCCGCCGCCTGATGCCGGGCGAGATCATCACCGAAGCCGATCTTGACTGGACCATCGTTCCCCGCGACCGCACCGGCTCCGACACCGTGCTGGCTGCCGAGGAGCTGATCGGCCAGACCGTGCGGCGCGCGACGACCGCTCATCGGCCCATGCGGGTCCGCGATGTGCGCGCGCCGGTCGTGGTGCCGCGCGGCGCGGTCGTCACCATCCTGCTTCAGAGCCCGACCATGACGCTGACGGCCCAGGGCCGCGCGCTGGCCGATGGCGCGGTGGGAGAGGTCATCCGCGTCGCCAACACGACCAGCAGCCGCGTCATCGACGCCAAGGTGGCCTCCGACGGTCTGGTGACCGTGGTTCCCGCCGGCGCCGTCCAACTCACCACCGCCTCGAACTGAGGGAGAGTGCCATGACCATCACGAAGACCGCCCCTGCCCGCCTGATCCGCCGGGCCCCGGTCCTGGCTCTCGCCCTGAGCAGCCTGATGCTGAACGCCTGCATGGCCACCCGGCTCGCCGAGGTCGGACAGGTACCGGAACTAACGCACATCCAGCATCCGCAGGCCGTGCCCGGCTATCAGCCGGTCAGCATGCCCATGCCGCCGGCCCCGCCGCCGGTGCAGCAGGCCAATTCGCTCTGGCGGTCCGGCACCCGCGCCTTCTTCAAGGACCAGCGCGCCAGCAATGTCGGCGACATCCTGACCATCAATATCCAGATCAACGACCGGGCACAGCTTCAGAACCGCTCCTCCCGGAACCGGGAGAGCAGCGACGGCCTGTCCGTGCCCGGCCTGTTCGGCCTTCAGCGGAATATCGCCCGCGTCCTTCCGACGCCCAGCGATGACACGCTGGAAGGTCTGGTGGACATCTCCTCCGCCATGGACAACGCCGGCGGCGGCCAGATCCAGCGCACCGAGCAGATCGATCTTCAGGTGGCGGCGCTGATCCTCCAGGTCCTGCCCAACGGCAATCTGGTGGTCCAGGGTCGTCAGGAGGTGCGCGTGAATTACGAGGTCCGCGAGCTGACCATCACGGGCATCATCCGGCCGGAGGACATCACTTCCCAGAACACGATCAGCTACGAGAAGATCGCCGAAGCGCGCATCTCCTACGGCGGACGCGGTCACATCAGCGACGTGCAGCAGCCGCGCTGGGGCAGTCAGGTGCTGGACATCATCACGCCCTTCTGACCCGCCGATCCCATCCTCACCGGGCGCACCGCCGTCGGAAGCGGCGCGGCCTCTCTCAAGAACCGCCGAACGCGAAAGGACCAGGAACCGAATACTCCGCCTGTCGGGGCGGGGTCCGCAGTGCCAGAGACCGATTGTCTTTTTCTTCAAGCCTCGAAAACTGAAAGGGCCGGCAATTCGCCGGCCCTTCTTTCTTTGGCCCGTTCGGGCTTCATCCCTGCCGGAACGCCGGGCGATCAGTCGTCCCGGTGCGTGCGCTCCATGCGCTCATGCCGCTCCTGGGCTTCCAGGCTCAGCGTCGCGATGGGGCGGGCTTCGAGGCGGCGGACGCCAATGGGCTCCCCCGTCTCATCGCAATAGCCGTACTCTCCCTGCTCGAGCCGGTCGAGCGCGGCATCGATCTTGGAGATCAGCTTGCGTTCCCGATCGCGGGTGCGCAGTTCCAGCGCCCGGTCGGTTTCCGCCGAGGCACGGTCGGCGATATCCGGCTCCTGGATTCCACCATCCTGCAGGCTCTGCAGGGTTTCATTGGATTCCCTGAGCAGTTCCGCCCGCCACTTCAGCAGCTTCTGGCGGAAATATTCCCGCATGATCGGGTTCATGAACGGCTCGTCCTCGGACGGCCGGTAATCGGGAGGCAACAGCGGCGCAGAAGACGACATTTCAGGTCCGATCCTGGGGGTCGAGACGCGCGGGAGTATAGGGATCGCCCCTTTCGCCCGCAACAATCTCAACGATCCAAGGCAAATCTGTTAAGCTATTGATTTTCAAGGATTCCTGAATTTGCGGAGCAACTAGCGGGTCAGTTTCGCTATTTCGACCTGCGCGCGGAGGTCGATCTCATCCAGGATCTCCTGGAGTCGCGGATCCTCCACCTGCTCCCGCCGGGCCTGGATGATGCGCACCAGTTCCACCAGCCGCTCCTGCGGAATCGTCCCGCTCAGCAGGCCCAGGCGGATCTCGTCCAGCCGGTCCAGAATGTCTTCCGCCCGGGCACGGGCCTTCTTCCGGCCCTGTAGCGCATCGTCCACCTCCTGCAAGGCAAAGAGGGGGGTGACGCCGAACATGGACTGCGCCCCGCCGGCACGCGACGCGCCGCCGTCCTCCTCAGCCTCGATATGGCTGCGGAAGTCCCCACCGGAGCCGCTTTTCTGGGCCTTGCGGACCTGGCCGGGGCGGAGTGAACCGGGACCCTCGATCTTCATGGCCGTCGCGATGGTTGCGGAAGTGTATGGCGAATCCGGATCAGGCCCTGCCAGCCGCGGCGGAAGCGCCCCGATCCTCCATTAGTGTTATCACCCGCGCCGCCGCGGCGCATAGGGCAATTTTTTCCGCCGGCCGGGTGCAGGGCTTGCCGCCAAGCCTTACAGGACCGCTGCATTCGCTCGATTCCCGCACGATCCCCCGGTTGGCACGCTGCTCGCATAGGGAAGGCGAACGGTCCCAGGGAATCGAGCCATGTTGCGCCAGTCGATCCGATCCGCCCTTTCCAGCCTGCCCCGCCTGCTGCGGTCCGCCGCGGTTGCCGGAGGCTTGGCACTGGCACTGTTGCAGCCCGGAGTCGCCGATGCCCAGTCCCGCATCAAGGACATCGCCGATGTGGAGGGGGTGCGCGACAACATGCTGGTGGGCTATGGCCTGGTGGTGGGCCTGAACGGGACCGGCGACACCATTAACAACTCCCCCTTCACCGAGCAGAGCCTGATCGGCATGCTGGAACGGCTGGGCGTGAACATCCGTGGCGAGACGCTACGGACCCGCAATGTCGCCGCCGTGATGGTAACGGCTACCCTCCCCCCCTTCACCACCCAGGGCACCCGCATCGACATCTCCGTCGCGACGCTTGGCGACGCCAAGAACCTGCAAGGCGGCACGCTGCTGGTGACGCCGCTGCTGGGCGCAGATGGCGAGGTCTATGCGGTTGGCCAGGGCGCGGTGGCCGTCTCCGGCTTCGCCGCCCAGGGTCAGGCCGCCAGCATCACCCGCGGCGTTCCCACCTCCGGCCGCATCGCCGGCGGCGCCATCGTGGAGCGGGAGATCCCCTTCGCCCTGACCGACCTGCCCTATGTCCGGCTGGCGTTGCGGAACCCTGATTTCACGACGGCGAAGCGCGTGTCCGAGGCGATCAACGGGGTGTTCGGCACCAGGACGGCCCAGGCCACAGACCCTGCCTCCATCCTGATCGACGTGCCCGCCCCCCGGCGAGGCGATGTGGTGGGCTTCATCCGGGACATCGAGCAACTGCGCGTCACCCCGGACCAGCCCGCCCGCGTCGTCATCGACGAGGCGTCCGGCGTGATCGTGATGGGTGAGAACGTCCGGATCAGCACCGTCGCCATCGCCCAGGGCAACCTGACCATCCGTGTCGTGGAGACGCCGCAGGTCAGCCAGCCGGGCCCCTTCAACGAGGGCGGGCAGACGGTGGTGGTCCCGCGCACCGATATCCAGGTGGATGACGGCAAGGACAACAAGTTGACCATCATCCCCGCCGGCGTCTCCCTTCAGGAGCTGGTGCAGAACCTGAACGCGCTGGGCGTCGGCCCCCGCGACATGATCTCCATCCTCCAATCCATCAAGGCGGCCGGCGCGCTCCAGGCCGAGATCGAGGTGATGTGATGACGGACATGGCCCTGCCCCCGCCCGGCTTCGACCGCGTCGCCATTCAGCAGAGCCGGCCGGCCGCCGCCCTGCGGCTGAGCCGCAATGCGAGCGAAGCCGAGATCGACAAGGCTGCCAAGGAGTTCGAGGCGGTGTTCGTGACCCAGATGCTGAGCAGCATGTGGGAAGGCGTCGGCGCGGATGAGAATTTCGGCGGCGGCCATGCTGAGGAAACCTATCGCGGCCTGCTGATGGAGCAGTACGGCAAGGAGGTTTCCAAAGCCGGCGGCTTCGGGCTGGCCGATCATGTGAAGCGGTCCCTGCTGGAAGCCCAGGAAATGGCTGCCCAGGGAGGCCGCTGATGAGCGCCGGGATGGTCCGGATCGAGACCCTGACCGACAGCATGGACCAGCTCACCCTGCTGTTCACGCAGGAGAAGGCCTTGATCGCCGCGCGCGACCGCGACGGCCTACGTGAGCTTGGGGAAATGAAGCAGCGCCTAGCCCGCGCCCATGAGGAGGCCCTGCGGGCCATCGCCCGCGATCCGGTAGGGCTGAGGGAGCTGGAAGCCGAGGAGCGCCAGCGGCTCCAGGACGCAATCGTGGCCTTCCAGGCTGCGAGCCTGGCGAACGCGATGGCCGTACAGGTCGCCTTGCGCGCTACGGACGCCCTGGCCGCCACGATTGTCCATGCGGTCAATCGTGCGCAGGAGCTTGAAGGGCCGCCGGGCGGAGCCGGCGGTTATGGCCGCGGCAGCCGTGCCCCCGCCTCATCCTTCAATCAGGTTCTCTGAGACAGGCCAGTCCGGCAGCTAAGGACCGGCCAGGAGCGGCACTCGGCAGAAGCTGCCCATCCCGGCATGCCCTGCCCGGTGGGAACGGCAGGAGTCCGCCGGGCATCCCTGGTCGCGACCGATACAGCCGGGTTTGAATCTGGCCCGCTGCTTGCATTGTAAAGCGGAACCACCAATCGGGACGTCAGCCATGGACATCCTTTCCGCCCAGATCCTGCCGCAGAAAGCCGGCGTTCCCGCGGTTCCCGCCGGGGCGGTCGCGCCAACGGCGACCCAAACCACGGACGGCGCTTTCAACGCGCTCCTGGCCGGGCTCATCAAGGCGGACTCGGGAGAGGCTGTCGCGGCACCGCCCGGAACGGCGCAGTCCCCCTTGGCCGCGGCAGCGCCAAGCATCGCGCCGTCCATCCAGCCAACGTCCGCCCCTTCCGCCCAAGCAGCGGGGCAGGCCCGCCGGGGCGCCCCTGTATTGCAGGGCGGGGTGCCGGTGTTCATGGCGGGCGCCGCGATCCGGCATAACGCACAGGAACAGACCCCAATGCCCTTGCCGCCGGGGACTGCTTCCAATCCATTGGATATCGTGCCAGCAGTGGACGGACGCGCTCCCGCCCCTCCCGCCGCGGCGACGCTTCGCGCCGACGGGGCTGCGGACCGATCCGACTCCTTGGTTCCGGTGGCCGACGATGAAGCAGCCGTCCCGGTATCCTCCGACACCTTGGTCGTGCAGCCCGCAGACACAGCCTGGACTCCGGAAGCGCTTCCGTTGCCGACAGCTCCCAAACCGGCAACTTCCGCGCCGGCGGATATCTCTATCCCGGCAATATCCGGAAGCGAGCCGGGCCCATCGCCCGAGACCGCCGGCACCGGATCGGCCCAGGTCCTGGACAATCCGGTTCCGACGCAGCCTACCCAGCCAGCGCCGGTTGCAGCCACAGCTGCTCCTGTTCAGCCCCCCGTCACCGCCGTCGCGGCAGCGCCCGCCAGGACCGTCGCCACACCCACGCCTTCGGGGCCGATCGCAAGGCCAGCGCGGGCGGCTGGTGCGGAGGGTGTGGCGGAGCAGGCTGTGCCCAAGGTGTCGGCGGATGCCGGCCGGGCAGCAGATTCCTCCTCCACGGCCGAAGCTGAAGCCGATGGAATGACGCTGGTTGCCCAGGTGCCCGTGGATGCTCCCGTCGAGGCTTCGGGCGCTGCCCCTGCACCGGAGCCGCCTATGCCCGCGCCGTCAGCACCGGCGGCGAGCACTGTGTCGGAGGACATTGCGGCGGAGAACATTGCGGCGGGTGGGGCTGATGGAGATGCACCCTCCCGCGATGGCGCGTCCGCCCCACTGGCCTCCACGTCTCTGCCGAAAGCCCCGGCGGATGCCGTGAGGGTGGCGGA
Source organism: Indioceanicola profundi (assembly GCF_003568845.1). NCBI lineage: Bacteria > Pseudomonadati > Pseudomonadota > Alphaproteobacteria > Rhodospirillales > Azospirillaceae > Indioceanicola > Indioceanicola profundi. The sequence continues at coordinate 1,531,381 of NZ_CP030126.1, forward strand.
TGTGCCGGACGCGGCCGCGGCAAGCGGGTCCGGTCCGGCCGAGCCATCGGGGTTGGCGCCGGCCCAACTGATGGAGCAGATAGGTCAGGCAGAACAGGCTGATGCCGGACGTGACTGGCGCGCCCGTGTGCAGGAGGATCGGCCCGCCGGACGGAATGCTCCGGAACGGCCGGAACCGGCAGTGGCTGCAGCAGCTTCCGCCCCGCAACGCGCAGCCGCGGCAGCTTTTGCCGAGCCATCGGCAAATCCCTCCCCCGGTACCGGCCAGGACCTTGCGGCTGCCATCGAGCCGTCGAAGCAGACAGGCGAACAGGGCGGTTCCGGATACGGGCAGCAGGATGGCGCACAGGCGGAAGCTGATATCCAGCTTCATGCCCCGGCCGCTCCCGAACTTCAGAAGACGGGCAGCTCCGATTTCGCACAGCTCGTCGCGAATGCCCGGCCTGTCCGCCCCGGTCATCCTGCCGCCGCCCCGCAACAGATCGCGCTGCATATCCAGAAGGCGGCTGCGGAGGGGCATGATCGCCTGACCGTGCAACTCCGGCCGGCGGATCTGGGACGTATCGACGTGCAACTTGATTTCGGCAAGGACGGAACGCTGCGGGCCATGGTGACCGCCGATAACGCGGGCACTCTGGACATGCTGCAACGTGACGCCCGCGGGTTGGAACGGGCCTTGCAGGATGCCGGTCTGAAAACCGATGCCAACGGGCTCAGCTTTTCCCTGCGCGACCAGGGAGGACAGGCCCAGCGGGAACATATGCAGGAACGCGGCCGCAATGCCGGACTGCGGATCGCGAATGATGGAGCGGTCGACGCACCCGCCACCCCGGCCGGTGCGCCGGCCCTGACGATCGGCCCCGGCCGCGTCGATGTGCGTGTCTGACCGCTTCAGAGAGAGATGAAGGATGGCTACCGAGATCACCAGCACCGGCGTCGGGCAGACGGCCACAACGGCGCAGCCCAATGCGCTGAAGACCCTTTCCGACAATTACCAGACGTTCCTGAAGCTGCTGACGGAGCAGCTCAAGAACCAGGACCCGATGCAGCCGCAGGACGCCTCGGAATTCACCAACCAGCTCGTCCAGTTCTCCCAGGTGGAGCAGCAGATCGCCTCCAATGACAAGTTGGACGCGCTGATCGGCACGATGAACCAGAACCGGCCCGTCCAGGCTCTCAGCTATATGGGCAAGGTCATTGAAATGCAGGGGAACGGCATCGCGCTGCAGGAGGGCAAGGCGAACCTCACGGTCACGCTGCCATCACCGGCCGCCAGCGCCACGGTCGAATTCTACGACAACACCGGCCTGCTGGTTCACAGCATGTCCATGCCCAAGACCGCCGGCTATCATGACCTGAGCTGGGACGGGAAGAGTGCTTCCGGCAAGCAGTTGCAGGACGGATTCTATCAGGTCGCCGTGAAGGCCAAGGGCTCCGACGGCGAGGACATCGCAACCCTGGTCCAGTCCACAGGGGTGGTTACCGGCGTGGACATGTCGGACGGCAATACGTACCTGGTGGTCGGCGTGATGGCCGTGAAGCCCGAGAACGTACTCTCCATCCGGAACAAGACCGGCGCTTGAACGCATTTCACCGAATCTTAATGGGTAGAACGTATCGATAGGGGTAAATACCAACACTTCCGCGTGCCAGATGACCTCTGAATACACCGGCTGCGTGTCCGTCCCGGCGATTGCCGAGAACGCGATAACCCTTGACGATCTGCCCCCGCCCGACACCAAACGCTGGGTCACCCGACGCAAGGCGCAAGTCGTTGCCGGCGTGCGCAGCGGCATCATCACCTTGGAGGAAGCGTGCAGCCGCTATAATCTCAGCGTCGAGGAATTTCTTACCTGGCAGAGGCTGATCGATAAGCACGGCCCTCGGGGCCTGCGCACCACCCGCATCCAGCAATATCGCCGCGACGGCCAGTCCGCGGCCTGACCGATCCGGGCACTCCCGGCCGTAGCCGCCCTACTCGGCCCGCAGGTTGTCGGCAACGGCGTGGAGCCCCTTGGCTCTCAGCACATCCTGGCGATTGCGGAGCCGCCGGATCGACATCGCCTTGCGAACCGCCTCACCGCCGAACATTTCACCATTTCCCTGCATCAGCGCCGTCGTCAGCTCCTCGATCAGCGTGCCGTCCGCGGCAGGGTTCAGCTTGTCCAGCGGCTTGTCGCTTGCGATCTCCTGGACCAAGCGCGCGGTCAGGACTTGACGGCAGAGCGGAGCCACTCCCCGGCCGATCAGTCCCGACAGCCGCGCCGCCCCCGGCGACATCCCGCCGACCTGACGACCCTGGAGAAATCCTGCCAGGGCGCAAAGGAAGCCTGCCAGATTCGACCGCGCACCGAACACGTCCTGGATGACATCCGCGAAAATCAGCGTGTCGGCAGCGATCCCGTCCAGCAGCCGCATGAGCGGCTCGTCGATGTCCGGCTGCTCCATCAACTCCACGACCGAGTCGAGCTTGCCGGGCAGGCTTGAAATCTCGAACAGCCAGACCGTCAGCAGGGAGCGCATCGCGTAGGCATATCGATCCTCCCCCACGGCGGCCTGCACTGTCCGGGCGTAGGCAGCGATATCCGCGCCTTGGAACGGGGGAAGACGCTTGCGCTCAGCCGCAAAGTCCCGGGCCAGCCCTGTCGCCTGGTCGACAAGCCCGATCAGCTCCTTCACGCGGTCCTTCACCGAGGTGCCGGTGGTCGCGGCCTGGGCCGTGGCGGTGCGGTGGATGGCGGCGGTCACAATGCCGCCGCCCTTGTCCTGCAGCCGCCGGGCATGGGACCAGCCGTGCAGAAGTTCCGTGGCGGTGAGATTGTTCCGGGCCAGATAGTCCTTCAGGACCTGCCCCACCACCTGCCGCCCCGCATCCTCGCAGAGGTCGGCCACTGTGGCGCAGAGCGGGGTCGGCTGCGACGGGCTGGCGACGACGACCGGCTTTTCCCTGGCCTGCACGGCATCTTCAAAGATCACCGTCTCCGTGGTGAAGCCGTTGAGCATGGAGCGCTGCCGCACCACCCTGGCGGACAGCGTCCCGCCGCTGCCGAGCGCCTTCCGCGCCAGGGCGACTGCCGCATCCTCATCATCGGTGACCGCCTCAAGCCGCCAGCGTCCTTCATGCTGGAAGAACACCTCGTACCCGACCAAGCGGTTCCTGATCCATTTCAGCACGTGCAGCCCCCACTGCCATCCGGATACATACTATCGGATGAGAGGCTCCGGGCGAAGACACTTCGGATTTTAGCTTAACTTCCAGCGTAGGGATTCGTGCTGCCCTTCCGGACCAGGAACCGGATCGGCACGCCGGGCAGATCGAAAGTCTCCCGCATGCCGTTGACCAGGTAACGCATATAATGTTCCGGCAGGTCGACCGGCTTGTTGACGAACAGGGCGAAGGTCGGCGGCCGGCTCTTCACCTGGGTCATGTAGCGAATTTTCAGGCGGCGCCCCTCCACCAGCGGCGGCGGATGCTGTTCCAGCATGCCGTGCAGCCAGCGGTTCAACTGCGCAGTCGAAATACGCCGGTTCCAGAGCGCGTACACGTCCAGCACGCTGTCCAGAAGCGAGTCCAGCTTCTGCCCGCGCAGGGCCGAGATGGTGACCGTGGGAATGCCCTTCACCTGGGGCATCGAGGTCTGGAGCCGGTCGCGGAGCTGCTGCAACGCCTCCTGCCGGTTCTCCACCGCATCCCATTTGTTGATCGCGATGATCAGGGCGCGCCCTTCCTCGATCACCATGCGCGCGATGGTCAGATCCTGCTTGTCCAGGATCGCGTTGGCGTCCAGCACCAGGACGACGACATGCGCCAACCGGATCACGCGAAGCGTATCGGCGACCGCCAGCTTCTCCAGCTTGGTTTCCACCCGCGCCTTCCGGCGCAGCCCGGCGGTATCAACCAGCTTCAGCGGCTGGTCGCGCCAAATCCACTCCACCGCGATGGCATCGCGGGTCATGCCGGCCTCGGGCCCGGTCAGAACCCGCTCTTCCCCGACCAGGCTGTTCAGCAGCGTGGATTTGCCGACATTGGGACGCCCGACGATGGCGAGCTGAAGCACCTTCGGCGCCGGCTCCTCCTGCTCGCCCTGCCGCGATTCGCCTTCCACGGCCTGACCGGCTTCGGCAAGGCGCGCGGCTTCCTCCGGGCTGTCCGGCGCCGCGGCGGCGGGAACCGGCACGGCGTCCGCCGCATCCTGCGCGTCCGCCGCTTCGGACGGGGATTCCTCCTCCGGGGCAAAGGGCAGCAGCGCCTGGACCAGATCGGCCAGCCCCTCTCCATGCTCCGCCGAGAGCGGCACCGGCTCGCCCAGGCCAAGCTCGAAGGCTTCGAGCAGACCGGGCTGGCCCGCCTGCCCTTCACACTTGTTGGCGACCAGGATGACCGGCGTGCCGGACCGACGCAGCCAGCCGGCGAAATGCCGGTCCAGCGGCGTCACGCCGGCGCGTGCGTCGATCAGGAAAAGCCCTACATCCGCGCGCTGAAGCGCCTGTTCGGTCTGGCGGCGCATGCGCGCCTCCAGGCTCTGGTCAAACACTTCCTCCAGCCCGGCCGTGTCGACCACAACCAGATCCAGCCCGCCGACGCGGGCATCCGACGCGCGCCAGTCGCGGGTGACGCCCGGCGTGTCGTCGACGATGGCGAGCTTCTTGCCCACCAGCCGGTTGAACAGCGTGGACTTGCCCACATTGGGGCGACCGATGATGGCGACCGTCAGCCGCCGGGCGGCCTGCGCCATGGCACTCCCCCTATGCCCGTCCGTGGAAATGGGCTTCAGCGATAGGCGACGAGGTCGCCATCGTCCGTCAACACATAAAGCGTGTTGTCGGCAACGACCGGCGGCAACAATGTCGCGTCGGGCAGGTCGATCTTGTTGACCACCTCTCCGGTCCGCGGCGACACCTCGACCAGTTCGGCCTCGCTGTTCACCAGGATGAGACGGCCTCCGGCCAGAATCGGGCCTGCCCAGACCAGCGGGTCCTCGCGATCCTCCTCGTCCTCGAACTGCTGGAGCTGGCTGATCCAACGGATGCGGCCGGTGTCGCGCGCCAGCGCCACAAGCTGCGCCTCGTTGCTCAGCACGAAGATCCAGTCGCCGGCCACATAGGGCGTGTTGATGCCGCCGATATCCTGTTCCCAGGCGCGCTGACCGGTGCGCAGATTGATCGCCGCCATGCGCCCGCTGTGACTGACCGCGAAGACGAGACCACGGTCGATGACGGGAAGACCACGGATGTCGGCCAGGGCTCCGGCAGCGCTGCCGCGCCGCACCGTGGCGAGATTGTCGGACCAGGCCTGCACGCCATTCTCGACGCGGAGCGCGTAAAGCTCACCCGACGAGTAGGGAACGATTACGATGTCGTTCTCCACCGCCGCGGATGAGCCGCCGAGGAGCGCCGCCGTCTCCAGAATACCGGTATGGGTCCACTGGAGGACGCGGTTCTCCGCCGCGAGCGTGATGGTCTGGTTGTCCGTGGCGACAACGAAGACGCGGCCCTGGGCAACCGTCGGGGCGGAGCGGATCGGGCCGGCGATGCGCTGCCGCCAGATTTCCGAACCGTTGGCCGGGTCGATGGCGACAGCCTCACCGTAACCCGTGGTCACGAACAGGCGCCCGTCATCGCCGACGGAGACGCCGCCGCCGAAGGCCTCGCCCTCCTGGTCCGGCCGGACGACATTCGCCGTCCACACCGTGGCGCCGGTCGCGGCGTCGATGGCGTGAAGGTCGAACTCGGTGTCCAGGACATAGACGCGACCATTGGCGACCACCGGACCGCTCAGCAGCGGGCGGGAGCGCGTGCCGCCCTCGATCGCGACACGCCAGACCTCCCGCAGGTCGCGGCCCAACGCCAGATGGCCGGGCGCGTGGCGGATGTCGCCGCCGGGCTGCGTCCAGGCGGCGTTCGCCTGCGCCTCCGGCAGGGCGATCTCCGCCTGCTGCAGGGTCGGGTCGGGCTCCAGGGACTGCTCGAGCTGAAGAACGGAAATGCGGTTGCCGCCCAGGCGGGGGCCCTCGTCCTCGCTATCGAACCATCCGCCGATGGTGTCGCATCCGGACAGCAGCAGGCAGGCCGCCAGCCCCGCCGCGACGGCTTTGCGGCGGGACGGCGAGACGCGCATGGTGGGGCGATGGGCCACGGAAATCTCTCGGGTCATTTGGACTCGGGGTAAAGGGCGGCAAGCTCTGTGGCGCGGGTGCGGATGCCGGCCGGCGCCTCGGCGTCGGCGGCAAGCTCCCGGAAGATCGATCCCGCGCGGGCTGTATCGCCGGTACGGATCGCCAGCAGACCGGTCAACTCACGCGCGGACCAGCGCCAAGGGCTCGTCGGCGAAGCAAGAGGCGCGAGGCGGCTCTGGAGCTGGGCCGGGTCTCCGCTGTCGATCTGATGCAGCACCGCATGCAGCGAGGCGAGATCTCGCAGCAGCGGATCTTCCGCGGAGCCGGAAATCTCGTCATAGACGGCGACCGCCTGCTCCCTTTGGCCGCCATTGGCGAGCGCCGCCGCCTGATAAAGGCGCGCGAGCGTGGCGTGGCCGCCGTCGAGCTGTGCTGCCGCTGCCGCCAGCTCGTCCGCTGCCTCGGCGGACGGGGCCGCCGCGCCTTCTGGCACCGCTGCCTCGATCGCCCGGGTCAGAACCGCCGTCCGCTCCCGCTGGTCGGCGAGCCGGGCCCGCTGCCACAGCGTATAGCTAGCCGTGGCGGCAACGACGATGAGAGCTGCGGCGATGAGGGCCGGACCGAATCGCTTCCAGATCTTCTGCGCCTGGTCGCGGCGAAGATCCTCATCGACTTCCCGGAAGATATCGGACATCGGGGTTACTCCCGGCCTAAGCCGGACTCCATAGGGTAGAAGGGGGCCGATAGCAGAGGCCCCGTCGATGGTCAAGGCGCGAGGGTCGTGCCGGACTGTACCGCGGGTGGGAAATCGGAGCTCCTACCGGCCGGTCAGACCGGATCGCGCCACTTGATCGAGCAGCCCATGCTGGGGATCTGGTCATGCGGCCCCTGCCCGGTGCGCGCAACCTGGATCATGGCGTTCAGAAGTTCCGGCTCCGCCCCATCCACGGCCTGCTTGCGCGAGGCGTCGAGGCGTCCCCGGTACTGCAACTCGAGATCGGCGTTGAAGCCGAAGAAGTCCGGCGTACAGACCGCATCGTAGGCCCGGGCGACGGCTTGGGTTTCATCGATCACATAGGGGAAGCCGAACCGGTGTGCCGCCGCGAATTCCACCATGTGGTCGAAGGAGTCCTCCGGGTAGGCCTCGGTATCGTTGGACATGATGGCGATGCTGCCGATCCCGTGCTGCCGCAATTCGTCCACGGTGGCCACCAGCCGGTCGACGACGGCCTGCACGTAGGGACAATGGTTGCAGATGAACATCACCAGCAGACCGTTCGGCCCACGCACGTCCGGCAGGCCATAGGTCCTGCCGTCAATGCCGCGAAGCTGGAAGTCGACGGCCTTCCAGCCGAAATCGCAAATAGGCGTTTCCGCCGCCATGGTCACCTCCTGCCTGGATGGACCTCCCGAAGGGCCGGGTTCCGGCCCTGTCCGACCTCTATAGCAGGAGCCGGGCCGGCATGGCGACATTATGACGGTGTGACCACTGCCGATTCAGCTGTCACCCGACGGCTTCTTCAGCATCGGGACATTCAGCCACTCCGCCGCGATCTTGGCCTGGGTGCGGTTTCGCACGCCGAGCGCCTTGAAGATGGCCGTGATGTGGATCTTCACGGTCCCGACGGTCACGCCGAGCGCATCGGCGATGTCGGAATTGCCCCAATCGGAGCGAATCATCGACAGCACCTCACGCTGACGCGGAGTCAGTTGCTGCGCCCCGTCCTCGCGGAAGAACCCGGCAGGCACCGGACCGGCCTGGGTCATCAGCGGCTCGTTGCTGGGCCGCATGCCCAGGATCGGAGGAATGTAGATCCCCCCCTCCAGCACCACAGGGATGGCCTGCGGCAGCTCCTCAGCCGCGTGGGCGCGCCGGACATAGCCCCGCGCGCCTTCGCGGAACATGGCGCGGAGCCGCTCCGCATCGTCAGCGCCGAGGACGATCACCGGCCGCTCCGGATCGGCCTGGACCAGTTGGGAGATGCAGCCCGAAGGCAGGCCGGCCAACGCATCGGAAACCAGCAGCACCGCCGGCTCCGACCCGGACGCGGCAGACTGCAGGCTTTCGAAATCGTCGAACTCCTCGAGATTGCGGAATCCCTGGACCCGCCGGAGGGCGGGCCGCAGGCGTACACGGAAGGCGCTGTCGGTGTCGGCAATCAGCAGGCGCATGTAGAAGCCAAGCCTGAATCGAGCTTAAGGGAGTCGTGCATCCACGACGGGTTCAACCACAGCTTATACCTCGGCATCACACTTCCATACAAGTATATGCAAAACCTTTTCCGTGTGGGACGACCCGCCCAGGTCCACCTACACCGATGTAGGCCGGCCCGCCTTCCCGCCCCGTTACGAAAAGGTTGCAGTAGCATAGCCCAATAGGCGCTCCGTTGCGATTCCGGGATCGCCTGCCACCTACGGAAACACGCATCCGGCTTCCTCCGAGGTATCACAACATATGGCGTCATCGCCATTTGCCAGACTTGAGATGTTTACCCTGAACAATGTTCCATAGCGCCACGAGCTCTTTCAATTGAACCCAGTGATTGTTGGGAACTCCAGTAGCTTTCATCTTAACCTCATTCCACCCGGAAGAGTTAAGCATTGCGTTGGACTTCTCCTGCGACACGGACGTATCTGCCCGCCGAGCGTGTTCACGTGGGGCGAGGATTACTCGAGACGAGCGAAGATATGGACGCCCAGAACGATCGATCGATGATGCCCGCCCAGAGCAGCCGGAGAGGCAAGGTGAACGCAATGCATGTCTGTCTGGTCCCCGGAGATGAGGTCGTCGCCGGCCAGTTGCTCTCCGCGCTGGACCGAGAAAGCCGCCACCGTGTGACGGTTTGTCACGACATCGCGGAGCTGAGCCAGGCCACGTCGACGCCGGACGTGATCCTGATCGACGTGCAGCAATTCTCCGCCCTGCGCGAGAATGAACCGATGGTGTATCTCCGCCTCTCCAGGCGCAGCCGCATCATCGTCATACTCAGCAGCCGCGAGCTCCTCGATGCCGCCCACATCCTCGCCTTTGCCGATGCCTGGGTGTTCGAGGACATAAATCTGGGCAGGGTCAACGAGCTTATCGACCTTGGAGTCGAGGGCCACTGCATCCTGCCGAAACAGTTCCTCTCCCGCATGGGCGTGGACGAGATCCGGCTCACCCTGCTGCCGCGCTTGACGGATGTGGAGTTCCAGTGCCTGCAGCTCCTCGGCCAGGGCCTGAACAACAGAACGATCGCGGAGCAGCTCGACCTGTCGGAAGCGGTGGTGAAGAGCATGGTCCGCAGCGTGTTGGCCAAGCTCCACTTCCGGAACCGGACGGAAGCCGGCGTGTTCGCCGCGCGCCAGCAGCACGCCCTGCAGCCGGCCCGCCAGGGACTGTCCCGCGAAGCCCGCAGCGCCTGAGGCGTTCCTGCCGGTCAGTCGATCTCCGCTCCGTCCGCTCATGGAAAAGGGCGCACCATCAGGTGCGCCCCTTCTCATTCGGCAGTTTGCGGCCGTGTGACGGCCGCGGCCCGCGCCCGGCCTGTCAGCCTACGGCCGCCGAAGCCTGCTGCGGCACATTGCCGGCGCCGGCGAACTCGCCGCCGATCCCGTTGTTCAGCGCCCAGATGGCGGCCTGGGTCCGGTTGGAGGCGTTGATCTTCCGGAGCAGGCTCTTCAGGTGAACCTTCACCGTCGCTTCGGTGATGTTGAGATGGTTGGCGATCATCTTGTTGCTGTCGCCGTTCAGGAGGCAGCGGAGGATCTGGATCTCACGCTGTGACAGGCCCTTGCGGGACACCGGCATCTCCAGCCCGTTTCCGTTCACCCGGCCGCTGATGAGCAGCGCCGCGAGGTGGGTCGGGAAAACCTTCTCGCCCATCATCACCAGCCGCAGCGACTGCGTCAGCGCATCGGACGAAAGATCCTTCATCAGGTAGCCATCGGCCCCGGCTTCCAGCGCATTGGACAGACGCCGCGTGCAGAGATCGGTGGTGAGAACGACCATGCGGCTGTCGGGGAGCGCCTGGCGCAGCCGGCGCATCGCTTCCGCCTCTTCCTCACCGCCATTGACGAGGTCCAGCAGGATCAGGTCGGGCTTCAGCCCCTGCTCGGCGATCGAGACGCCCTCGCGGACGTTGCCAGCTTCGGCGACGATCTTGAACGGGCTCTCTTCCAACAGGCGCTTCAACCCCTCACGAAACAGCTTGTTGGCATCGATAAGAAAAGCCGTGACGTTTTCCATGCTCTGCTCCCGCGCTAGTTTGACTGGTTGGCTTACGTGATTTGCGCCGTTATTAGCGCTCCGGAAAACCATTCCCGTTAGCTCTGCCGGATCGGGCATCCATCGGCGCTCTCTTCTTTCGGGTGAAACATACCCCGGTATCGGTCATTTTTATATCTCTCGAAGGCATTAAAACATAGCCGCTTTAGGCATATGCCGCTTTTCCAAGCAGGAATGAGTGCAAAAAAGTAGGGCTTCTACCCCTGTATGCCATTTATATCACCAGATTTCAGGAACATCGATCCCTGCCCTACTCGGCGGCTTTACTTACATCGAATTTGCGTATCTCGGATTTTCAGCGCTTTAGGAGGTAAGTACAAGAGTAGAAAAGGTCCGAATGACTGCTGCCATTAGGATGGAGTCTGCCCGCTGTGACAGGGATGGTCACAGTCCGACTGGCCTATCCACATACCGCTGGGCGGCATAGGCCGTCACGAAAGGCATAGGGATCGGCGGCTTCTACTTGATGGACAGCAGCGGATCGGTTCCGCGGCAGATACGCGCCAGAGTCCTTGGACCATGGAAAAAGCCGCTGCCACATCCCCTGAGCCAGGGGTGGGCAGCGGCTTTCGCCGATAATCCTGAGATTGACCGGCCATCCGACCCCGAATCCCGGGGCCGGACGGCGCGATTTAGGTCAGAGCAGTTCCCGGCGCTCAGCCTGCATCAGCAGAACGAACTGCCGCATCATCTGATTCCGGAAGCGGATACGGTGCCCGTCGGGGACGATGACGCGCTGGAGGATAGCGCCATCCCCTTCGGTCAGCTCAGCCAAGGTGCGATTTATGACCTCGGGCTTGTGTGCAGGACCGGCGCCGCGCAACGGCACCTGCGCCACATCGCTTTCCCGGAAGCTGCCGAAGTCGTCTGTCGGCGCCTGGGCACAGAGATAGAGCACGTCGGCCCGCGGCCCTGCCCCTTCCGGGCCGATCACGCGGTGATAAGCCTCGATGAGGGCCCGCTCCGCCTCGGAGGTGCAACGCTTGACTGCTTCCGCCAGATCCTGGCGTTCGACCTGATTCGAGCTTCGACCCACGGCCGCGCGCGCCGAGTGCAGGCTCAGAAGCTGGGCGTAATAGGGCAAGCCCTTGGACAGGTTCACGATCCGGCGGCGGACATCCGCGGAGAAGCTGATGCCTGCCGCTTCCGCGCCGGCCAGGATGATCCGCTCGATCTCCCGGTCGCTCATCGGCGGCAGGTGCACAGCCACCAGTGCGCGCTGGATCGAGGGATGCTTGCCCAGCAGATGGTCGACGCTTTCAGCTACGCCGATGATGAACAGAGTGACCGGACTTCCCTTGTCGGTGAGATTCTTGATCAGCTCGGCAAGCTTGTTGCGCGTGTCCTCCGAGGCGATCCGGTCATACTCGTCCAGCACCATCAGCACATGCGTGCCGGCGATCTCGTCCATCACGTCGGCAAGCTGGGTGACCGTGTACGGACCCTTGGGCAGCCGTTCATCGAAGGCGGCGAATCCCCGCGGACCCGAGAACGGGTTCCCGGCCGCGCCCTTGTGATAGCTGGATGGGATACGCCCCATCAGAGCGCGGAACATGTCCTCGAATCCCAGCTCGGCGGAGCAGGTCATCTTGATGGTCAGGTACCCGGCCTGGACGGCGATCTGCTCCACGGCATTGGCCAGCGAGGTCTTGCCCCGGCCGCGGTCGCCGTAGAGCACGACATTCGCCCGCTCCTCCTCAATGGCGGAGATGATCCGGCGGATAGTGCCCAGGCGCCCGATGAAGAGCGCATTCACCTCCTGCTTCGGGCGGGTCGGCGTGAACGCCTCCCGTAGTCTCCGGCTCACTTCCGGCGCAACCGTAGTGGCGGAGCGCAGGCCATTGGAGATCGGCATGGAAAAACGAGGGACGTTCTCGTCCATCGCGGTGGCGCGGCGGATCGGTCCGCCCTCCCGCCGCATGCCGGGCATGGCCGGCTCGGCCGGGCGTATCCGCTCCGCCTCGACGGAAATGGCGCCGCGGGTGTTTGCCGGAGCGGGAACGGGTTCGTCGGCTGGTCGCCGACTGCGGAAGAAGGAGCGCATGAGGCCTTCTGACTTGTCACTTGTTCGGGTTCGGCAATTTTCCGCCGGCGGGCGGCGGCCGGCACCAGTCCCATGCCGGCCGCCCACCTTCCTGCCAGATACAACGCATCCGGCAGCGGTTCGGCCCACGCCTTAGAAATAGCGCTCCGGCACACGGATCACGTCGTCGGGCATGACGGGGGTGTTCGGCGGGGCGGTCCCCTCCTGCTTCTGCCCGTTCACTGTCCGTGTGATGACGACCTGATCCTGCTTGGCCCGGTAGGTATAACCGCCGGCGAGCGCAACGGCAGTCACGGCGGTCATTCCGGCGGCATAGGGGTACTGCCCCGGATTATTGACCTCGCCGATGATGTAGAAAGGCCGGAAGCTCAGCACCTCGACGCTGACGCGCGGGTCGCGCACATAGCCGTCTGCGAGCTGCTGGGCGATGCGTTTCTCCAGCTCACGCGCGGATGCGCCCGTGGCCCGGACTTCCCCGATCAGCGGAAGGGCGATGTGACCGCTGCCGTCGACGGAGAACTCACCGGACAACTGCTCGTGGCCGAAGACGATGACGCGGATCGAGTCCCCCGGCCCCAGGGTGTAGGCCTGCGGTTCCGCCATAGCGACTTCCTGGAAGGCCGGCGGACTCGATCCGCAGGCTCCCAGCGCCAGGGCCGCCACCAGGGCGAAAGGCCTCAGAGCGGATTGGACGGTGGCCATACGCAGCATGATTGGGCTTCCTCGGTATCGATTCATACGCGGAGTGCCAGTCTAATGAAGACGGCAGCACACCGAAAAAACGGAGAAGCGGAAGAGCTGTGGGAATTCGGTGTACGCCCTACGCCAACCCGGCATCGGTGCCGCTCTCCGGTTGCGCTTGCCGCCTATCCGCTTGGCAAAGGGTCGGAGGAGCCGACCGGCGGAAGAGGCTCCTCATGGAACGCGGTCGCCGACAGGGCTGTTCCGTCCAGGACCAAGATGGACCAAGGAGCCGCCATGCCCTCGCGATCGCCCGCCAACCACCCCCGCAAGGAGCCGACCCACCCGTCGACCCAGCATCCCGGCGACGATGCGATGCCGCCCTATACTCCGGGCGGCGTGCCGGAACCGGCGACGGACGAAAAGGTCAACCCCGATCACGCCAAGCCGGCCTATCCGCCGAAGATGCGCCCCTGAGTAGCGCCGGTGCGGGCGTTCAGGCCTGAAGCCGGTCCGCGACCAGGTCCAACAGACGGCCGACCGTGGCCACGTCGCTGACGACGAAGGCGGCTTTGGTCGGCTCGCCCGCTTCGGCGACCCTTACCCCGATTCCGCGCTCGGTAAGGACGGCGAACGCATCCTCGTCGGTCAGGTCGTCTCCCACATAGACAGGCGTGCAGTCGCCCAGTCCCTCTGCTTCCAACACATGCAGAAGAGCCCGCCCCTTGTCCCAGGGCAGGTTCGGACGTAGCTCGAAGAGTTCCTTGCCGCCGGTCCGCCGCAACTCGGGCTCACCCGCCGCCACGGCCGCTACCGCTTCCCCCACCTCCGGCTTGCGTTCCGGCGGAACCTGGCGGGTATGGATCGCCACGGCGTATCGCTTCTTCTCGACGAGCGCGCCGGGAACGGCGGTAAGGGCGCGCTCCACCGCCTCGCCTGCCCTACTCAGCGCTGCAACATATTCTTCGCCCATGCGGTGGCGACCGCTGGGCGCATCGATGTCGAACCCGTGGCTGCCGGCGTAGATCAGCCCTTCGACTCCCACCAGCCGGCGCACATCGTCGAGGTCCCGGCCGCTGATGATTCCCAGGGGACACCCTCTGGCCAGCCGGCGGAGCCTGTCCCTCATCCCTTCGTCCAGCGTCGCCAGATCGGGGCGCGGCGCGATCTCGCTCAGCGTGCCGTCATAATCGAGAAAGATGGCGGGCCGGGATGCGGCGATGCGCTCAGCCAGACTTTGCAGCCCGACCTCGTCCAGTAAGGCCGGCTGCTGTTCGGTGCTGGACATCATGGAACTCCTCATCCGCCGTAATCCGGACCCGCCCACACATACGGGGTGATGCCGATCCGCAACAAGAAGGCCGAAAACGACGACGGCCCCATGTGGGGCCGTGTCCGGTCTTGCCAAACGCAACGACAAGTCCAATATCTTGCAGTGCAGCATCTTGCAGTGCAGCATCTTGGTGCTGCAGTGCCCTTTTCGGGCGTTTCCTCCCTAAACTCAGGCCGCTCCTCGGAGCGGCCTTTTTTCTGCCAGATCGACGGAACCGGTACAACCCCCCAAGCGGCCGATGCCCTGGACGAACGGACTATGCCGCACGCCGGATCTGCACGGTGCCAGCCCTACGGCACAGCCGAATGTCCGGTACGCTCGGCCGCCCGGAATTGGTCGGATGCTGAACGGAACCGCCCGCCGGGATAGCTGTTCAGGTCCATTTGGAAACAGCGATTACGGTCCAGCCCCGCAGAGGATGCGCGAAAGTATCGAATACAGACCCGAAAGGTCAGCGCCCCCCACCATCGCACCGGGGCCGACCTGCGTCCCTGTCCATTAATCTCCTGTGCATCGGGTGGATCGTGCGAGATCCCCTTTAACTTCGGTTCATTTGCAGGAGGGCCGGCCACGCATGAGGACGGCACCATTGGCCACCATCGATCCTGAAGACGATGCTGGCATCGCCGATGGCGAAACGATCTTCAACGGACTGCTCCTGGCCGTCATCGGCCGCCGCAGGCTTCTGGTCCTGGTCGGAGACGCGCCGGCAACCCGGGTGGGTCTGCTGGCGCGCTTGGCGCGCCATGTCGAGGCGGAAGGCTGCATGGTGATGACCGTGGCGGCCGCCACCGGCGTGACCGTGGAGGACCTCATCGAGGTTGCCGGGGCCAGCATGCTGGGCTCGGACTATACGCCTGCCGATTTCGAAGCGCTGGTGGAGGCGCTGGAGGAGCGGCTGGATCTTGCCGGCACAGGCGTGATGATGGTGGAGGAGGCGGATCGCCTCTCCCCCGACACGTTGCGCGACCTGGTGGAGTTGTCCGGTTCCGTCAGCCCGTCCGGGCGCTTCTTGCAGGTGCTTCTGTCCGGTGGCCCGGAACTGCGCAACCGGCTGGAACAAGCCGACCTGCTGCCGACCGTCGAAGCTGTGGGCACGATTTACACCATCGGGCCGACGGTGACGCCGGAGCGGGACGATCTGCGGATTGCCGATGACGGCCCAATCTTCGCCCCCCGCAAGGATACCGGGCGGGAAAAGCCGTCGCGCAAGGGCGGCTGGCTCGCCTTCCTGATGATCGGCGTGCTGGGCATCGCCGGCGCCGCCTATCTCTACGATACAGGCGTTCTGGAGGATGAGCGGATCACGGACCTGCTCGGGTTGGAACGGCCGGCGGCAACATCGGTCGCTACGGGTCCGGCAGACACCCGGTCAGGTCTTGAGCCCACGCGTGACCGCGTCGCGGATGTATCCGCGCCAACCGGAACGGCCGACACCGCCTTCAATACTCCGCCGGAGGTTCCGAGCGCCGGCCGTACGGGCACGGCAGCCGGAGATGCGGCAACCCAGGCGCAGCCGGCCCCCGCGCAACCGACAGCCGGCACGGTCGCAACCTCTACCCCTCCGGCGGCCGAGGAGCCCACGCGCTACTCCGCCGAGGATGTGGAGCGTTTCTCGGAGCTTGCGGGGCGTGTCCTCAGCGGGGAAGACGTCCCGGCGGAGCCCGCTCCTGCCGCGGGGTCGGCCAGCCTTCCTGACCCGGCCCGGCAGGCCCCGCCTCCCGAAGAGTCCCAGCCTCTGGATGATGAGGAGTTGGCCGAACTCGACAGCGCGGAGCAGGCAGCCGACGAGAAGCTGGCGCAGGATGCGGCCTCTCCGGCCCGCGAGGAGGATGTCGCGCTTGCACCTCCTCCCGGCCCGACGCAGGCCGAGGCGCGGCAGCTCCGGACGCTCGCGAGCCGGGCGGAAGCACAGTTCGCCGCGCGCAAGCTGACAACGCCCCAGGCCGACAACGCTTTCACCACCCTGCAGGAAATCCGCGCCATCGATCCGCGCCACCCGCTTCTGGCGGACCTGCGGCGGCGCATCCTGGAAACCTATCAGGCCTGGGCGAATACGGCGGAGGCCAGACAGGACTGGCAGACGGCCCGTGTTTATTATCAACGCGCTCTTCGCGTCGATCCGGCAAATCCGGCGGTTACCGCAAAACTGGATGCGGTCGACGACCGGCTGGCCGGTCGGCCGCAGGTATCGCAGAGCCCGCCGCAGCCAGAAGACGCGCCGCCGGAACCCCGGCTACGCCCCTGAAGCAGAAGCAACTCACAGACGAAAAAAGCCCCGGCCTGGCAGAGACAGGCCGGGGTTTCAAGTTTCACTAGGGAGGAAACGCAACCACAGTTGCCCGCCCTGAATACCGGGCGCCGCTTAAATGATAGTTAACAAGAGCAAGAAAATCGAAGATTTCTCCTTTTAATACTTAATTGTGACAGGGCCGGATTACCCTTCCGATTGGCCAAATCAGCTTTGGCCTTGGCGACGGGCATTGGCTGCGCTATCCAGCCGGAACCGGGCCCCGGCGGGGGCGCATTTCGGATATTCCTGTCCATGAACAGCCTGAACTCCCGTATCGCTACCCAGATCGCCCAGGAGCTGGGCGTTCGTCCGCAGCAGGTGGAAGCCACGGTCGGCCTGCTGGACGAAGGCTCGACGGTCCCGTTCATCGCCCGTTACCGCAAGGAAGCCACCGGCGGTCTGGACGATACGCAGCTCCGCACCCTGGAGGAACGGCTGCGCTATCTCCGCGAACTGGAGGAGCGTCGGGCCACGATCAAGGCCAGCATCGTGGAACAGGGCAAAATGACGCCCGAGCTGGAACGGGACATCGATACGGCCGACACCAAGACGCGGCTGGAAGACCTTTACCTTCCCTATCGGCCCAAGCGCCGGACCAAGGCCATGATCGCCCGGGAAGCCGGGCTGGAGCCGCTGGCCGATCTGCTGCTGTCCGACCCGACCCGGACGCCGGAGATGGAGGCCGCCGCCTTCGTCGACGCGGAGAAGGGCGTCGCGGATACCAAAGCCGCTTTGGACGGCGCCCGCGCCATCCTGGTGGAGCGGATGGGCGAGGATGCGGAACTCGTGGGTTCGTTGCGCAGCTACGCCCAGGATCATGGCCGCGTGGTCTCCCGCCTTGTGGAGGGGAAGGCCGAGGAAGGGGCGAAGTTCTCCGATTATTTCGACTTCGCGGAACCGCTGAAGCAGGTGCCGAGCCATCGTGCCCTGGCCCTGTTCCGTGGCCGGGCCGGCGGGGTCCTTGACCTGAAGATGGAAGTCGGGGACGAGCCCGCGCCGGGCTATCCGCATCCGGCGGAGGCGATGATCGCCGCCCGTTTCAGGATCGCGGACCGGAGCCGGCCGGCCGACAAGTGGCTGCTGGAATGCTGCCGTTGGGCATGGCGCACCAAGATCGCCCTGCACCTGGAACTCGACCTCATGAACGTCGTTCGCGAGCGCGCCGAGGATGAGGCCATCGCGGTGTTCGGCCGGAACCTGAAGGACCTGTTGCTGGCCCCGCCGGCCGGCATGCGGGTCACCATCGGCCTCGACCCTGGTATCCGCACCGGCGTGAAGGTCGCGGTGGTGGATGCCACAGGCAAGCTGGTGGAGACCACCACCATCTACCCGCATGAGCCGCGGAAGGACTGGGACGGATCGATCGCCACGCTGGCGGCGCTGGCCCACCGGCACAAGGCCGACCTGATCGCCATCGGCAACGGCACCGCCAGCCGGGAAACCGACAAGCTGGCGGCCGACCTGATGAACCGCCATCCCGAGCTGAAGCTGACCAAGGTCATGGTTTCCGAAGCCGGCGCATCGGTCTATTCCGCCTCGGAGGTCGCGGCGCTGGAGTTCCCGAAGCTGGACGTCTCCCTGCGCGGCGCAGTGTCCATCGCGCGGCGGCTCCAGGACCCGCTGGCGGAACTGGTGAAGATCGACCCGAAATCCATCGGCGTCGGCCAGTACCAGCATGATGTTTCGCCCACCAAGCTGGCCCGTACCCTCGATGCGACTGTCGAAGACTGCGTGAACGGCGTCGGCGTGGACCTGAACACCGCCTCTGTGCCGCTGCTGGCGCGCGTCTCCGGCCTGTCGGAGAGCGTGGCGAAGAATATCGTGGAGTTCCGCGATACGCATGGCGCGTTCCGCCGTCGCAGGCAGTTGCTGGATGTGAGCCGCCTCGGCCCCAAGGCATTCGAGCAGGCGGCGGGCTTCCTCCGCATCCGGGACGGGGAGAACCCGCTGGACGGCTCCTCCGTCCACCCGGAGGCCTATCCGGTGGTGGAGCGGATCATGAAAAAGACCGGCCGCAGCCTGGAAAAGCTGATCGGCGACGTCACCTTCCTGCGTTCCCTCGATCCGGCGGAATTCACGGATGAGAAGTTCGGCGTTCCCACCGTGACCGACATCCTGCACGAACTGGAAAAGCCGGGCCGCGATCCGCGCCCCGAATTCAAGACCGCCGCCTTCAAAGAGGGGGTGGAGGATCTGAAGGATCTCCAGCCCGGCATGGTGCTGGAGGGCGTGGTCACCAACGTGACCAACTTCGGAGCTTTCGTGGATGTGGGCGTCCACCAGGACGGGCTAGTGCATATCTCCCAGCTCTCCCACTCCTTCGTGAAAGACCCGCACAGCGTTGTGAAGGCGGGCGATATCGTGAAGGTGAAGGTCCTGGAGGTGGACCTGAAGCGCAAGCGCGTGGCCCTGACCATGAAGCTGGACGAGCGCCCTGCCCCGGCCCGGCGCGACGATGCTCGCCGCGATGACGCACGGCGCGACGGGTCCCGGCCATCCTCGCAGCCGCCCCGAGCCCCCCAGGGCCGGCCGGCACAGCCGAAGCAGCCTGCGGGAGCCGACATGGGCGCCCTTGGGGCGGCGCTTGCCGCCGCCATGTCGAAGAAGCGCTGAGCCGCATTGTCGGCGGAGTATCCGGAATCGTGGAAGTTCGTCCCAACCCGGACGGATAGGGGTATCCACAAGTCGTCTCGCGATCCCCTTCGAAATTTAACGATTTCATTACTCCGCCGACCTTACCGTTTCCACCGGCGCTCATGCCCGGATGGAGAGCGAAAGTCATGGCGAAGCAGCAGGATCAGGACCGGACCCCGGACGATACTATCGAGCGCACCTCGATCGTCACATACGGGTTGCTGGAACAGTTGCACGGCGTACTGTCCACGCCCGAGAAATCGGACGATGTGAATCTGGGCATGCTGATGGGGCTGGCCATGTTCCTGGACGACAAGATCGGCCCGTTCCGGACGGAACGGCTGATGAAGGCGGCCCCGAATATTATCCTGCGCACCGACGCCCATGTGCTGCGGGAGCAGCTTGCCCAGTTCGAGCCGGTTCTGACGGCCTTCGGGCAGCACCTCTCCGCCCTCGCCTCCGTTCCGCAGGCCGATCCGGTCGGCTGATTCCAGTTCCTCGTCTTTACCTCCCGCGCATCCCGTCCTTAGACTGCCGGACGAAAAAGTGCGGGAGGATGCCATGGACAGGGACCGGCCCAATCACGCCGGCGGAACGCCGCCGTTGCGCAGCCCCTCCGCCTCTCCCGACCGTGAGTTTGAGCGGGAACGCTGGTCCGCCAGCAGCGCCAACTGGGACCGCTGGGCCGACCCCGTCTCCGAAGCCGCCGACCGCATCAACCGCCCCCTCCTGGCCGCTGCCGGACTGAATACCGGGGATAGCGTCTTGGATCTCGCCTCCGGCGCCGGGGAGCCCGCGCTGACAGCCGCGGAGCTGGTGGGGACGAACGGCACTGTCATCGCAACCGACTTCGTTCCCGGCATGCTGGACGGCGCTCGCCGCCGTATGGCGGAGCGGGGCATCGTGAATCTGCGGTTCGCTGCGGCCGATATGGAAGCGCTGCCCTTTCCCGGCGGAGTCTTCGACCGGGTCACCTGCCGGTTTGGCCTGATGTTCGTACCCGATGCCGCCCGCGCCGCCGCCGAGATAGCGCGGGTCCTTCGGCCTGGGGGCGTCGCCGTTGCGGCCGTCTGGGGACCGCTGGAGGAAAATACACTCTTCCGCGAACTGGCAGCCGCCCTTGACGAGGTTCTCGGCCCCGATCCCGCGCAAGGTCTCGCCGCGCTGTTCCGCTTCGGGCAGCCGGGCAGCAGCGCCGCCATATTCGCAGCCGGCGGTTTGACCGGAGCGGCGGAGGAGACGCTGCGGTACACTGTCGCTACTCCGGCGAGCCGGCCATTCTGGCGCCCCACCCTGGAAATGGCGTTCGCTCCCCGCCTCGCGTTGCTGGACGGGGCCGCGCGCCAAGCGGTGGAACAAGCGGCAGGTGAGCGCTTTGGGGAGTTGGCGGGAGCAGACGGGCTGGTGCCGCTGAACATGCACATACGGGTTGCCCGCGGAATCCGTGGCTGAACACGGCCATGCCGCCTTGGCGCCTTGTGTCTCGGCCCTATATATTCTAATCCGATACGTATCTTGACTGCACAGTTGGGAGGCGTATGGTCCCAGCGCTGCCTAAAAAGGCGGCGCAATTCATTTCGGAACAGCGAATCTCATAATCATGGATGTGAAGACCCTGTGCCTCGGCGTACTCAGCCGGGGCGACGCTTCGGGCTATGAAATCCGCAAGGAGTTCGAGGACGGCCCGCTGAGCCATTTCAGCGATGCGGGATTCGGTTCGATCTATCCGGCCCTGAAACGGCTGCAGGACGAAGGCCTCGTGGCAATCGCGCAGCACGGTACGGAATCCCGACCGGACAAGAAGGTCTACCGCATCACGCCGGCCGGCCGGCATGTGCTGTATCAGGCGCTGACCCGTCAGCCGGCGCCTGACAAGCTCCGATCAGACCTGATGTTCATGCTGTTCTTCGGACATCTTCTGCCTCCACGGCATCTGGACCGCATCATCGGCGACCGCATCGATGAATACCGGTCATTGATCGCAAAGATGGAGAGCAGTGACGATCAACACGGCACTCCTGGCGAAAAATTCGTACAGGGGCTGGGATTGGCGCTGTATCGCGCCGCAGCATCCTACCTGGAGGAGCACCGGCACGAGTTGATCGGCGCCGCCTTGCTCGAACCGAAGGTGGCGGAGTAATCAGGGGAGCCGGTCCGGGGCGTGGCGCTTCGACGGCTGGGGGTTGGATCATGAAGTCGTCTTATGTCGTCGCGCTCGGAATCACTGTCCTGGCGGTGCTCTGGCTTGTTTCGGGACAGTTCGGATCGTCTGACGAAGCCGCAGCGCCGCCCGCGGCCACGGCAACCAAGGAGCTTTTCGCGGTGCGGGTCGCCGACCTGACCGCCACGCCCATGGTCCGTGAAGTGGTCGTGAACGGCATGTCGCAGGCCAACCGCATCGTCGAGCTGCGCGCGGAAATCCGCGGCCCGGTCGAGGAGGTGCTGGTCGAGAAGGGCACGCCCGTTCAGGCCGGCGCCCCGCTCGTCCGGATCGCGGTGGAAAGCCGCCGGGCCGACCTGGAGGAAGCCAAGGCAAACCTGGATCTCCGCCGAATCGAGTATGAGGCGGCCCAGCAGTTGGCGGAACGCGGCTTCAACTCCGAAGTCCGCCGTGCCGAGGCGAAGGCGCGCTTCGAGGCCGCCCAGGCCCAGCTGCGCCAAGCCGAGCTTGCGCTGGAGAAGACGGAGGTGCGCGCGCCCTTCGAGGGCGTGGTCGACGACCGCGTTGTGGAAGTCGGCGACTATGTGGACGCGAAGGACCCCATTGCCACGGTGGTGGACCTGGACCCGATCAAGTTCGTCGCCTTCGTAACGGAGCGCGACGTCTATGACCTGCAGGTCGGGAACGAAGCCGTGATCCGGATGCTCGACGGACAGGAGATCGCAGGGCGCATCACGTTCCTCGCCTCCCGCGCCGGAGAAGCCGCCCGCACCTTCCGGGTGGAAGTGGAAGCACCGAACCCCGACCGCCGCATCGTCGCCGGGCTGACCTCCTCCCTGCGTCTGCCGGTCACCACCCGTCTGGCCCACAAGCTCTCTCCGGCCGTGCTGACGCTCGACGATGACGGCACCATCGGCGTGAAGACGGTCGATGCGGAAGATGTCGTGCAGTTCCATCCCGTGACGATCCTCGGCAGCACCCAGGACGGCGTCTGGCTGGCCGGGCTGCCGGAGCAGGTGCGCATCGTCGTGGTCGGCCAGGAATTCGTCGTTGCGGGCGAAAAAGTCCGCCCGGTGCCGGTAGAGGGCGGCCTGTCATGAACAGCATCATCTCCTGGTCCATCAGCCGCTCACGCATGGTGATCGCGCTGTTCGTGCTGTTCGTCGTGGGCGGCTGGATGTCCTACCAGCTCATGCCCAAGGAAGCGGCGCCGGACATCAACATTCCGATAATCTACGTTTCCGTCTCCTTTGAGGGCATCAGCCCGGAGGATGCGGAACGCCTTCTGGTGCGCCCCATCGAGCAGCAGGTGCGCACCATCGAGGGCGTGAAGGAGATGCGCGCCACCGCTTATCAGGGCGGGGCGAACGTCAGTTTGGAGTTCGTTGCCGGCTTTGATGCCGACAAGGCGTTGGACGATGTCCGCCAGAAGGTGGATATCGCCCGCCCCGAATTGCCAGACGGCGTGGAGGAGCCCTCGGTCAACGAGGTGAACTTCTCCCTCTTCCCGGTCATCATCGTCACCCTGTCGGGCGACGTTCCGGAGCGTACGCTGGTCCGTCTTGCCCGGGAGCTGGAAGACCGGGTCGAGGCCCTGCCGGAGGTGCTGGAGGTCGATATCTCCGGCGACCGGGAGGAGCAGGTGGAGATCATCATCGATCCCATGCTGCTCGAAAGCTACGGCATCAACCCGAACGACGTGATCGCACTGTTCCAGCGGTCCAACCGTCTGGTCGCCGCCGGCAATCTCGATACAGGGGCCGGCCGCTTCGCCGTGAAGGTGCCCGGTCTGTTTGAGACTGTGGAGGACATCTGGAACATGCCGGTGAAGGTGAACGGCGATAGCGTCGTCCTGTTCAAGGACGTCGCCGAGATCCGCCGCACCTTCAAGGACCCCAACAGCCTTGCCCGTGTGAACGGGGATCGGGCCGTCGCGCTGGAGGTTACCAAGCGCACCGGCGAGAACATCATCGATACCATCGCCAAGGTCCGCTCCATCGTCTCCGAGGAGCAGGCGCGGTGGCCGTCCGCGGTTCACGTCTCCTACAGCCAGGACCAGTCGGACGAAATCCGGGTGATGGTTTCCGACCTCACCAACAATCTGATCAGCGCTGCCCTGCTGGTCATGGTGGTCTGTATCGCTGCCCTGGGCGTGCGCACCGGGCTGCTGGTCGGCGTGGCTATTCCCGGCTCGTTCCTGATGGGGCTGCTGGTGCTCTGGATCATGGGCTCCAGCATCAACAACATCGTGCTGTTCAGCCTGATCATGGTCGTCGGCATGCTGGTCGACGGGGCTATCATCACGAACGAATATGCCGACCGGAAGATGACGGAGGGACTGCCGCCCCGGGAGGCCTATGCGCTGGCGGCCCAGCGGATGGCATGGCCGATCATCTCCTCCACCCTGACCACGGTGGCGGCCTTCGCGCCCCTGCTCTTCTGGCCGGGCGTGGTGGGCGAGTTCATGAAGTTCCTGCCGATCACCCTGATCGCCACGCTATCGGCATCGGTGCTGATGGCGCTGCTGTTCATCCCGACGCTGGGCGGCGTATTCGGCCGGGCCGGCGCTGCCGATCCGGCGCTGATGAAGGCGCTGGCTGCCAGCGAGTCCGGCGACCTGCGCGACCTCCGCGGCTCCACCGGCATGTATGTGCGTATCCTGGACCGGGCACTGAACCATCCGGGCAAGATCGTGTTCACTGCGATCTGCCTGCTAATCGGGGTCTGGGCGCTCCACATGGCCGAGGGGCACGGAACCGAGTTCTTCCCCGAATCCGAGCCACGGGTCGCCAGCGTCATGGTGCATGCCCGCGGCAACATGTCGATCCAGGAGAAGGACGCGCTGATCCGCGATGTGGAGGAGCGCATCCTGCCGTTCAGCGACGAGTTCCAGTCCGTCTATACCCGCGTCATCGGGCAAAGCACCGGCGGCGGCATGGGCGAACAGGCCGAGGACGTGATCGGCCGCGTGGACATCCAGTTCAAGGAATGGGATGAGCGGCGGCGCGCCGACGTGATCCTGGCGGACATCGCGGAGGCGACCTCCGATCTGGCCGGCATCATCATCGAGACCCGAAAGCAGGAGGACGGCCCCGGTTCCGGCAAGCCCATCCAGATTGAGCTTGCCGCCATGAACCCCGACCAGTTGCCCGTTGCCGTCGCCCATGTCCGGCGCGGGCTGGAGGAGATCGGCGGCTTCGTCGGCGTAGAGGATACCCGGCCCCTGCCCGGCATCGACTGGGAGGTGAAGGTTGACCGCGCCCAGGCCGCCAAGTTCGGCGTGGACGTGTCGGCCGTGGGCGATGCCATCCGGCTGGTCACCAACGGCCTGATCCTGGCGGAGTACCGGCCGGACGACACCGACGACGAGGTCGATATCGTCGCCCGCTACCCGGCCGAGTACCGCTCGATCGAGCAGTTGGACAAGGTCCGGCTGCCCACCGACCAGGGGGCGATCCCCGTCGGCAACTTCGTCATCCGGGAGCCGCAGCCCAAGATCGGCATGATCAACCGGGTCGAGGCCCGCCGGGTGATGGAGGTGAAGGCGGATGTTCCGCCAGGCGCCCTGGCCGACACCAAGCTTCACGAGATCCAGGCCTGGCTCGGGGAGAATCCGCTGCCCCAGGGCGTGCAGGTCACCTACAAGGGTGAGAATGAGGAGCAGGAGGAAAGCTCCGCCTTCCTGTCGAAGGCGTTCGCCGTGGCGCTGTTCCTGATCGCGGTCATCCTGATCGCGCAGTTCAACAGCTTCTACAGCACCTTCCTGATCCTTTCGGCCGTGATCATGTCCACCGTGGGCGTACTGATCGGCTTGCTGATCACCGCCCAGCCCTTCGGTATCGTCATGACCGGCATCGGCGTGATCTCGCTGGCGGGCATTGTGGTGAACAACAACATCGTGCTGATCGACACCTTCGACCGGTTGAAGGAAACCACCGGCTCGGCGCGGGAGGCGCTGCTGCGTACCGGGGCCCAGCGACTGCGGCCAGTGTTCCTCACCACGGTGACGACTGTGCTCGGCCTGCTTCCGATGGTGTTCCAGACGAATATCGACTTCGTGAACCGGGAGGTCACTGTCGGCGCCCCTTCCACCCAATGGTGGGTCAGTTTCTCGACGGCCATCGCCTTTGGCCTAACCTTCGCAACTTTGCTGACCCTGGTGGTGACGCCGTGCGCGCTGATGGTCCGGGCGAATCTGTCGAGCTGGCGCCAGCGTAGGCGCATGTCCAAGGCGGAAGACAGGCGCACCGCCGCCGAGGGCAGACCTTCACGACTGGTCGACGCCGCGGAATAAGCATCAGCCAGGAACAGCCAGGAAAAACCCCGCCGGATCGCTCCGGCGGGGTTTTTCATGTCGGGCTTTCTCCGTAGACCGGGTCACGTCCCGGACGGCGGGGCTTCCGGCGGCTGGCTGGAAGGGTCCGTGGCGGGCACTGCCGTCTCATCATCCTCATCCGTCAGCCGGGCGGCCTCGCGCTGGAGCTTCGCGTACTGAAGGGAGCTGAATGGCAGGCTCAGAACATAGAGCAGGCTGATCACCGCCAGCGTGGCCCAGGGCGCGCTGACTAGGGCTGCCGCCAGCACGCCGACGCCCAGCAGCAGGAATACGACAAAATGCTGCGGGATGCGCAGGCCCTTGAGCGAGAAGGTCGGCACGGCGCTGATCATCAGGGCCGCGACGAAGACCGACCAGGGCGCTACCAGCCAGGGGCTATCGAACCAGCCGGGTCCCACTTCCAGTGTCGCCACGAGCGGCAGCAGCGCCAGACCGGCCCCAGCCGGCGCTGGGACGCCGGTGAAGTAATTGTAGGCCCATGGCGGCTTTTCCGCTGCAGCGCCCAGCATCGTATTGAACCGCGCCAGCCGGAGGGCCGCGCAGATGCCGAGCAGAAGCGCCGCGATCCAGCCAAAGGTCCGGGCGTCCAGCAGCGTCCATTGATACAGGATCACCGCAGGAGCTACACCGAAGCTCACCACGTCGGACAGGCTGTCCAGCTCCTCTCCGAAGCGGCTCTGGGCGTTCAGCATGCGCGCGATCCGGCCATCGAGCCCGTCGAACACGGCCGCCACCAGGATCGCCACCACGGCCTCCGGAAAGCGCCCTTCAATGGCGAAGCGCATCCCCGTCATGCCGGCGGCCATGGCCGACAGGGTCAGCGCGTTCGGCAACAGTTTGTTGAGCGTCAGCCCGCGCAGACGCGGCGGACGGAGCTTACGTTGACGGCGCTTGAAGACCCGTGGCGTGCGCACCATCAGCGCACCTCCCCCTCTCGCTGCTGCTCCGACCCGGTCAGGTCGGCTAGAACCGTCTCACCGGCGACCATCTTCTGCCCCACCACGACCAGCGGCGCGACGCCATCCGGCAGATAGACATCGCAACGGCTGCCGAAGCGGATCAGCCCATACCGCTCGCCCGCCTTCACCGGCTGACCGGGCTTTGCCCAGCACAGGATGCGGCGCGCCACCAGACCCGCGATCTGCACGAAGACCAGCTCCCGCCCGTCGGGCGCCGCCATGCGGATGGACATGCGCTCATTGTCGTCGCTGGCCTTGTCCAGCGAGGCATTCAGGAACTTGCCCGGATGGTATTCCACATCCTTGATCACGCCGTCGGTGGGCACCCGGTTCACATGCACGTCGAAAACGTTCAGGAACACGCTGACACGGGTCAGTCGGATGTCGCCCATCCCGAGTTCGGGCGGGGGCGATGCCTTGGTGATCAGAATAACCGTGCCGTCGGCAGGGCTGACCACCAGTCCGGGGCGGCTGGGCGTCACCCGGTCCGGGTCCCGGAAGAAGTAGACGCACCAGGCAGCCAGGATCAGCCCGATCCAGCCCAGCGGCTGCCAGACAAAGAACAGGACCAGGGCCACCGCTGCGAAGATGGCGATGAAGGGGTAGCCGGCCCGGTTGACGGGCACGATGACGGTCTTGAGCGCGGACATCAGGTGCACAACACTTCCAACGTGGATAAGGCCGGCATAGTAGACAGCCGCTTACGGGAAATTAAGCCGCATTCGTATGAGGCGGCCCCGCGGCGGCCGAATAGGGCGAAATGCCTACCCCTATTTTGAAAGAAGGCAGGCTTTCAATTGCCGCCGAATTTGTGGAACATCTATCCGAAAGACTCATGCCTGCACCATCCCTCGGAGTACCCGGCCATTATGGTCCAGTTGCTGACCCGCCAACCCTTGACCATTCTGGTTTGCGAGGATGAGGCGATCATCGCGCTCGCCCTGCGCCAGACGCTGGAGTTCATGGGACATCGGGTTTGCGGAATCGCCGCGACGGCGGATGATGGCGTTGCCCTGGCCTGCCACTACCGACCGGACATCGTAATGATGGACATCATGCTCCGTGGCCAGCGTGATGGGATCGATGCGGCGCGCGAGATACTGGACCGGACCGGATGCCGGAGCCTGTTCATGACCGCGGTGGACAGTCCGGAGGTCCGGGAGCGGGCGGCGCGCCTTCATCCCTGGGCCTTTCTGCGGAAGCCTTACCGGGCGGAGGAGTTGCGCCGCATCCTGGACAGTGTTCCACCGTCGGGTCATTCCGCCGACACCCTGGATGCTGGTCACCTGAGCACGGCTGCGGTATAGCGTCGGGCGACGATCGCCCGACGCCCTACAGCCGATCCTTCTTTGCCCCAGTTCGCTCCCCTTCCCATCGATGAGGCTCTGCCGGGCCTGCTGGACGCGCTGAAGAGCGGCCCGAATGCCGTGCTCCAGGCTCCGCCCGGCGCCGGCAAGACCACCCGCGTGCCCCTGGCCCTGCTGGATGAGTCATGGTTGGCAGGACGCAAGATCATCATGCTGGAACCGCGCCGTCTCGCGGCGCGAGGGGCCGCGCGGCGGATGGCCGGCATGCTGGGCGAGGATGTGGGTGGTACGGTCGGCTACCGCGTGCGGCTGGACAGCCGTGTTTCCGCCCGCACCCGGATCGAAGTGGTGACGGAAGGCATTTTTCTGCGCCAGCTCCAGTCCGACCCGGCATTGGAAGGAATCGGGGCCGTCCTGTTCGACGAATTCCACGAGCGCTCGCTGGATGCCGACCTCTCCCTTGCCTTCTGCCTGCAAAGCCAGACTCTGCTGCGGGACGATCTGCGCCTGCTGGTCATGTCGGCGACCCTGGATGGCGGCCCTATCGCAACCCTGATGGGGGGAGCGCCCCTGGTCACGTCCGAGGGGCGCAGCCATCCCGTCGAGACTCGTTGGTCGGAGCCCCCGGCCGGGGAACGGATCGAGGCATGGACCGCGCGGTCGGTGCGACACGCCCTTTCGGAAGAGACCGGAAGCGTGCTGGTTTTCCTGCCCGGCGCCGGGGAAATCCGCCGTGTCGAACGGCACCTGTCCGAATCTGGCCTGCCGGGCGACGTGGATCTGACTCCACTCTATGGCGACCTGTCGCTGGAAGCGCAGGATGCGGCGATCCGGCCAGCTCCGCCGGGGCGGCGCAAGGTCGTGCTGGCCACCAGCATCGCCGAGACCAGCCTGACGATCGAGGGCATCCGGATCGTGATCGACTCCGGCCTGTCCCGCATCTCCCGCTTCGACCCGCGCAGCGGCATGGGGCGGTTGGAGACGGTGCGGTCCTCCCGCGCCTCGGCCGATCAGCGGCGTGGTCGCGCCGGCCGCCTGGAACCCGGCGTCTGTTACCGGCTGTGGAGCGAACAGGCCGACCGTGCCCTGATCCCCTTCACGCCGGCGGAAATTCTGCGCGCCGATCTGACCCCGCTTGCACTGGAACTCGCAGGCTGGGGCGTTGCCGATGCGGCAGAACTTCCCTGGCTGGACCCGCCGCCGGAAGCTGTTCTGGCCCAGGCGCGGGCGCTTCTTCAGCAACTGGGCGCGCTCGACAGCAATCTCCGCATCACCGACCATGGCCGGCGCATGTCGGGTCTCGGGCTGCATCCCCGTCTGGCGCATATGGTGCTTGTCGGAGCTTCCAGGGGACAGGCCCGGCTCGCCTGCCGTGTCGCGGCTCTGCTGGGGGAGCGGGATCTGCTGCGCGGGCCGGCACGGGACGCGGACCTTCGCCGCCGGCTGGATCTGCTGGATTCACGGGGCGCCGATCTGGCGGGCGTCGACCGCGGCAGCCTGCATCAGGCGCGCGAAACGGCCCGGCAGCTGGAGCGGCAGTTGAATGCGAAGCCCGGCGACGTGGAACCGGACCAGGCCGGCGCGCTGCTGGCCTTGGCCTACCCGGACAGGATCGCCCAGGCCCGTGCCGGCCAGCCGGGCCAGTACCGCCTGTCCGGCGGTCGGGGCGCTGCCCTGGACCCGACGGACCCGCTTGCCGCGCAGAAATACCTGGCAGTGGCCGACCTGGATGGTCAGGGTCGCGATGCCCGCATCTTCCTTGCCGCGCCGCTGAGCCTGGCTGAGCTGGAGGAGAATTTCGCCGACCTGATCCGCGCGGAGAAGATCGTTACGTGGGATGGGCGGGAACAGCTTGTCCAGGCCCGGAGCCGTAGGCGTCTCTATGAACTGGCCCTGGAGGACCGTCCGCTTCCGAACCCGCCGGCTGATGCGGTGCTGTCGGCGATAATCCAGGGCATCCGGGAGATGGGGCTTACCGCCCTGCCCTGGACCAAGGAGCTTCAGGCTTGGAGGGCGCGGGTAGCCTTCCTGCATGCGCAGGCACCCGGCGACTGGCCGGATATGTCCGATGCGGCCCTGCTGGAGACGCTGGAGGATTGGCTGGCACCCTATCTGGACGGCGTCTCCCGGCGCGGGCATCTGGAGCGGATCGATTTTCGCTCGGCGCTGACCGGTCTTCTGGATTGGCAGAAGGGCCAGGAATTGGACCGCCTCGCCCCGACACACCTTGACGTTCCCAGCGGATCGCGCATCCCCATCGATTATTCCGGACCCGAACCGGTCCTTGCCGTGCGCCTGCAGGAGATGTTCGGGCTGGCGGAAACGCCGCGGTTGGCAGGCGGGCGGGCACCGGTGCTGATCCACCTGCTCTCGCCTGCCCACCGGCCGGTTCAGGTCACGCGCGACCTCGCCTCCTTCTGGGCGAATACCTACAAGGATGTGAAGAAGGATCTGGCCGGGCGCTATCCGCGGCACTATTGGCCCGACGATCCCCTGGTGGCCGAGCCGACCGCCAGGGCCAAGCGCCGGGGTGCCTGATTCCCGCCTACTCCGCTGCGTCGGGCAGTTTCCCGCCTGACTCGGACATGTATTGCTGCGCCAGCTTCATGTAGTGCGGGATCGTATGCTGATGGACTGCGCGGTCCTGGTCCCGGATTTCCCGGAGGAACCGGGCCGGATTGCCGGCCCAGACCTCGCCCGCCTTGACGACCTTGCCCGGGGGCACCAGCGCGCCTGCGGCCACCATGCCGCCGGTTTCCACCACCGCCTTGTCCATGACGCAGGCCTTCATGCCGATGAACGCCCCGTCCTCCACCGTGCATCCATGCAGCAGCGCCAGATGCCCCACCGTGACATCATCGCCGATGATGGTCTCGGTATAGCCGCCGGTGCAGTGGATGACGGTGCCGTCCTGGATGTTGGTGCGCTTGCCGATCCGGATCGCCCCCACATCGGCCCGGATGGTGACGCCGAACCAGATATTCGCATCCTCCCCGATCTCCAGATCGCCGATCAGGACGGCGTTCGACAGGAAGGCCGTGGGATGGATGCGCGGCGTGATGCCCTTGAAGGGCAGGATGAGCGGCTGGAGCGTGGCGGTCATCGAAACCTCCCGATATGGATTTGGACGATTTCCGCCAGCCTAGCCCCAACGCTTCCTTACGGGAACACCGGCACGATATCCAGCCCGACCGTCTCGTTGACGCCGGACATGATGTTGAAGTTCTGGACCGCTTGGCCGGAAGCCCCCTTCATCAGATTGTCGATCACCGAGATCACGATGGCGCGGCCCGGAAGCCGGTCGGCAAAGACGTTCATCAGGCAGTAGTTGCTGCCGCGCACATGGCGGGTCTGGGGACCGATGCCCTCCGGCAGTAGCTTCACGAAGCTCTCATTTGCATACTGCTCGGCCATGGCCGCCCGCAAATCGGCAACCGACACGCCGGGCTTCAGCCGGACATAGCTGGTCGCCAGGATGCCCCGACTCATCGGCATGAGATGGGGCGTGAAGTTCACCAGCACCTCCCGCCCGGCTGCAAGGCTCAACCCCTGCTCAATCTCCGGCGCGTGGCGATGGCCGGCGATGCCGTAGGCATGGATACCCTCCGCCACCTCGCCGAACAGGCTGGCCTGCTTGGCATCTCGGCCGGCCCCGGACACGCCGGACTTGGCGTCGATGATGATGTCGTCGGCCTCGATCAGCTCCCGCAGCAGAAGCGGGATCAGTGGAAGCTGGGCCGAGGTCGGGTAGCAGCCCGGATTCGCCACCAGCCGCGCATTCTGCACCCCCTGACGGTTGATCTCCGACAGGCCGTAGACGGCATTCCTCTGCAGGTCGGGCGCCTGGTGGGCATGCCCATACCACTTGGCATAGGTCTCGACATCGGCCAGCCGGAAGTCGGCGGAGAGGTCCACCACCTTGATTGTATGCGGCAGGCCGGCGATCACATTCTGGGTCGTGCCGTGCGGCAGGCCACAGAAGACGAAATCCACATCGCTCCAGTCCACATCCTCGATCTTCACCAGATCGGGCAGCCCGTAGGGCGCGAGGTGCGGAAACACCTCCGCCACCGGCTTGCCGGCCTGCCGCTCACCAGTCAGATAGCGGATGCGGGCGTTGGGATGGCGCACCAGCAATCGCATCAGCTCCGCCCCCGTATAGCCGGAGGCGCCAAGAATGGCGATGCGGGCGGGGGTGAAGTCGGGCTGGATCATCTGGGCTCCTTCTCTAGGCCCCCGGTCTGGCGGGGCCATTCATTGCTGCATCGATAACGGCAACAATCCTCAGAGATAAAGCTTCATCCCTTCGTGCGAAGCCTCGAATCCGAGGCGCTGGTAGAACCGGTGCGCATCCGTCCGCCGCTTGTCGCTGGTTAGCTGGATCACCCCGCAGCCGCGGGCCCGCGCCATGTCCACACAGGCGTCCATGAGCACGCGGCCCAGCCCCTGCCCACGATATGCCGCGGCTATGCGCACCGCCTCCACCGTGCAGCGCCGCATGCCCATGCGGGCAAGATGGCGCGCATAGGTCAGCGTGGCGGTGCCGATCACGAGCCCCTCCACGTCAAGGACCAGCATTTCCGCATTCGGGTCCAGGGCCATCTCGTCCCACGCCTCGAGATAGGCGGCGAGGTCGGCCGCCGACTCGCGGTCCTTCCCAAGACTGTCGTCGGCCAGCAACGCCACCAGGGCGGGCACATCCTGCCGCCGTGCCACGCGCACCACCACTTCGTCCGTCAGTGCCATCCCGTGTCACCCCGTGTCAGATGCAAAGAAAAAGGGGCGCCCCGATGTGGGACGCCCCTGATCCGATATCCGGCATGTACCGGATATCCGCGCTTAGCGCTTGGAGAACTGGAAGCTGCGGCGGGCCTTGGCGCGGCCGTACTTCTTACGCTCGACCGTACGCGGGTCGCGGGTCAGCAGGCCGGCCGCCTTCAGGGCGGGGCGCAGGCCCGGCTCGAAGTAGGTCAGGGCCTTGGAGATGCCGTGGCGCAGCGCACCGGCCTGACCGGACAGGCCACCGCCGGAGACGGTGCAGTTCACGTCGAACTGCTGCACCCGGTCGGTGATCTGGAACGGCTGGTTGATCATCATGCGCAGCACGGGGCGGGCGAAATAGGTCGCCAGCTCGCGGCCATTGACGGTCACGGTGCCCTTGCCCGGCTTGATCCACACGCGGGCGACGGCGTCCTTGCGCTTGCCGGTGGCATAGGCGCGGCCGAACTGGTCCAGCTTCGGCTCGGCGGTCACGGCAGCCTGGGCCGTAACGTCGGCACCCGGCTTCAGATCGGCGAGGCTGTTCAGGGTCTGGGCCATAATTACGCGCTCCGCTTATTCTTCGGGTTCATACCCGCAATATCGACGACCTCCGGGTTCTGAGCCTCATGCGGGTGCGCGGCACCGGCATAGACGCGGAGGTTCGACATCTGGCGGCGGCCCAGGGGTCCGCGCGGCACCATGCGCTCGACCGCCTTGAGGATCACGCGCTCGGGATACTTGCTGTCCAGGATCTGGCCCTTGGAACGCTGCTTGATCCCGCCGGGATACCCGGTGTGCCAGTAGAAGATGCTGTCCTGGCGCTTGTTGCCGGTCAGCTTCACCTTCTCCGCATTGATGACGATGACGTTGTCACCGCAATCCATGTGGGGGGTGTAGGTCGGGAGGTGCTTGCCACGCAGGCGCATAGCGATCTGGCTGGCCAAGCGGCCCAGAACCAGACCCTCGGCATCGATCAGAATCCACTTCTTTTCGATGTCGGAAGGCTTGAGGCTGTAAGTAGTCATCGGAGCACTCGCAAACGATGGTCCAGGCACCGAGCCTGGAGGCTGGCGCCGAAGCGGTGGGTTAAGTAGGCCGGTCTGAGCGCCCAGTCAAGCGCAAAAAGCGCTGTGTCTACAGCATCCTGGAAGACGGTATTATCATACCATGCGCTGAAGCCTATTGATTTATTTGGATAATTTGCTGCCCTGGCGATGAACTGCAGCGGGTGAGCGCCGAAACAGCAGTTCTGGATGGCTTATCCTGGCGCGCCTCGAGTCATTTTTGGGCGTCTGCCCCTCCTCCAGGAACCTGCCGCACCCCGCACGGTTGGGGTGGAAAGTCGTCAACCATGAAGGGAGGGCGAAGATGCGCCGTCCGATTATGATGATTGTGACGCTTGGGACCTTGGCGCTGGGCTTGTCGGCCTGCGGCAACACGATGGAGGAACGCGCCGCCACAGGCGCGCTCGCCGGCGGGGCCGTGGGCGTCGCGACCGGCGGCGGGCTGACCGGTACCGCCATCGGTGCCGCGGGCGGCGCTGCCGCAGGCGCCGTGGTGGATGAGCTTGAGGACCGCGACGGCGATCTGTTCGACTGACCGACGCCGCGGTTCCAAGCCGGTTATGGGCGTGGCTGGAAACGGCCACGCCCTTTCCATGTCAGCCGCCGGCGGCTCCGCTGGGGATCGCGTATGAACCCGTCGCATGGGCGACAGGCTCCTCCTCCCCCTCCGAAAAGAGGCTGATCTCGCCATAGGCGAGACGGCGGCCCATCCGGATCACCCGGCCCTCCGCCACCAGCGGCTTCACACCCGGCTTGCGCAGGAAGGTGATGGTCATGGTGCTGGTCACCGCCAGCGCGACCGGCCCGATCCGGCTCAGCACCGCGCCATAAAGCGCAAGGTCGGCCATGCTGAACATGGTCGGGCCGGAGATGGTGCCGCCGGCCCGCAGATCGTCGGCGCCGACCGGCAGGCGGATACGGCAGGTCCCGAAGCCCATCTCCTCCACCGTCAGTCCGGCTTTCCCCACCTGGGGCATATGCTCCGCCAGCAGTTCGGTGAAGGCATGTGCGCTGAGCGCAGGCTGCCTTGCATCCTCCAGAAGCATTCCGTTCCCTCCCATTCTTGTTCCGATCCCGCTATAGCGCGACGGCCTCGGTCTTCGCCACAGACGGAATGGGTGCTGTGGCAGAGGTGCGGTCGGGTTACCACCCGTCCCACAGGCGGCGCGCGCGCCCCGGCATTGGCGGTTGCACCGGCCGTTGATACCATCCGGCAGCCGGACCCTAGATGCAGAGGTGCAGACCATGATCGCTTCCGCAATGGCCGAAACGGCCCCGCTTGTCCTGCGGCAGGACCGGGACGGCGTGTCGATGCTGACGCTCAATCGACCGCAGGCGCGCAACGCGCTGTCGCGGGAGGTGATGTCCGCCTTGCAGACCGCCCTGGACGAGGTGGCTGTCGATCCAGTCATCAAGGTCGTGGTGCTGGCCGCAGCCGGCCCGGTGTTCTGCGCCGGGCACGATCTGAAGCAGATGCGCGCCACGGAGGGACATGCCGGCCATCTGGAGACGTTCCGGCAGTGCGCGAAGCTGATGACGAGCCTGGTCCATCTCCGCCAGCCGGTAATCGCCAAGGTCCAGGGGACGGCCACGGCGGCCGGATGCCAGCTTGTCGCCTCCTGCGATCTGGCCATCGCGGTGGACACGGCGAAGTTCGCCACGCCCGGCGTGAATATCGGCCTGTTCTGCTCCACCCCCATGGTGGCGTTGAGCCGGAACGTGCCGGCCAAGGCCGCCATGGAGATGCTCCTGACCGGAGAGCCCGTCGATGCCGCGGAGGCGGTGCGCCTTGGCCTGATCAACCGAGCCGTTCCGGCAGCGGAACTCGACTCCGCCGTTGATCAGCTCGCCACGAAGATCGCCGCTAAATCCGGGCGCGTCCTGAAGCTGGGCAAGGAAGCCTTCCACCGGCAGCGGGAAATGGGCCTGGAGGATGCCTATGCCTATACGGCCGAGGTGATGGCGCTGAACATGGGGTTGGAGGATGCCGGAGAGGGCATTGACGCTTTCCTGGGCAAGCGGTCCCCGGTCTGGATGGCGTGACCCCTCATGCCAGTCGACCATGACCGGCCCTATCCGGACAGTCTGCTGCGCGGCATTCTGGACCGGGTAAGGACCATTGCCCTGGTGGGGGCCAGCGACAATCCGGTGCGCGCCGCCTACTTCGTGATGAAATAAATGACGGACAAGGGCTACAGCATGCTGCCCGTCAATCCAGGGCTGGCCGGGCGGCAAATCCTGGGCTGGACCGTGTATTCAAGTTTGAAGGAACTGCCCGAACGGCCTGACATGGTGGATATTTTCCGCAATCCGGAGGCGGCGGGCCAAGTTGCGGTGGAGGCGGCGGAAATGGGCGTGCCGGTAGTCTGGATGCAGGTCGGCGTCCGCAACGATGCCGCCGCAGCCAGGGCAGAGGAACTCGGTTCCACCGTCATCATGAACCGCTGCCCCAAGATCGAATATGCCCGCCTGTTCGGCGAGATCGGCCGCCAGGGCATCAATTCCAACATAATCACCACGCGCAAGCGACCGGTGAAACAAGTCAAGAAACTGATCTAAGCCCCTGAAGGGCAGGAGGAAATACCATGTCGGACACGAACCGCAGCTATGGGTTCGAAACCCGCGCCATCCATGCCGGAGCCGCACCGGACCCGGCCACGGGCGCCCGCGCCACCCCCATCTACCAGACCACCAGCTACGTCTTCGAGGACGTGGAAGAGGCTGCGGCGCTGTTCAATCTTCAGAAGGTCGGCTTCATCTACTCCCGCCTGACCAACCCTACGGTCAGCGTGTTGGAGGAGCGGCTGGCCAATCTGGAGGGCGGCATCGGGGCGACCTGCACCGCGTCGGGCCATGCGGCCCAGATGCTGGCGCTCTTCCCGCTTATGAGCCCAGGGGACGAATTCATTGCTGCCAGAAAGCTTTATGGCGGTTCGTTGAACCAGTTCTCCAACAGCTTCCCGCGCGCTTTCGGCTGGAACTGCACCTTCGTGGACGGCGACGATCCGGAAAACTTCCGCAAGGCGCTGACCCCGAAGACAAAGGCGATCTTCGTGGAGAGTCTCGCCAATCCCGGCGGCGTCATCTCCGACCTGGAGGCCATTGCGAAGGTGGCTGACGAGGCCGGCATTCCGCTGATCGTCGACAACACGATGGCGACGCCCTATCTCTGCCGTCCCATCGAGTACGGGGCCACACTGGTGGTCCATTCCACCACCAAGTTCCTGGCCGGCCACGGCAACTCCGTCGGCGGCGTGGTGGTGGACAGCGGCAGGTTCGACTGGCGGAAGGGCGGCAAGTTCCCGGCACTGACGGAGCCGGAGCCCGGTTATCACGGGCTGAACTTTGCCGAGACCTTCGGGAACCTGGCCTTCACCATCCACGGCCACGCCATCGGCCTGCGCGACCTCGGGCCCAGTCAGGCCCCGATGAACGCCTTTCTGACCCTGACCGGGATCGAAACCCTGGTGCTGCGGATGGAGCGGCACTGCCAGAATGCCCAGAAGGTGGCTGAGTTCCTGAAGGGCCACCGGGCGGTGGAATGGGTGAACTATGCCGGCCTGCCGGATAGCCCCTATCACGCGTTGGCGAAGAAATACCTGCCGAAGGGAGCCGGCGCTGTCTTCACCTTCGGTCTCAAGGGCGGGTACGAGGCAGGCGTCAAACTAGTGGAAACGGTAGAGCTGTTCAGCCACCTCGCCAATATCGGCGACACCCGCTCCCTCATCATCCACCCGGCGAGCACGACTCACCGGCAACTGACGCCGGAGGGACTTGCCGCGGCAGGAGCCACGCCGGACGTGGTGCGCCTGTCCGTCGGGCTGGAGAGCGCGGACGACATCATCGCCGACCTGGACCGGGCGTTGAACGCTCTCTGAACCTCTCGATGAGCCGATATGGAAAGGGACCCGACCGGGTCCCTATTCCTTGCTTCCTCAATATTCCGCCGCGGTCTGCGCCGGTCCGGAGACCGCCTGAAGCGCCTGCTGAACGCATTTTTCGACCTGGCGTGCGGTGTAGGGCTTCGGGATGAAGCCGATGGTGCCGCTTGCCTTGGCCTTCGCCACCGTGCCGGGATCGTTGAAGGCGGTCATCAGCAGTGACGGGATGCCATAGGTGCTGCGGATATGGTGGGCCGCGGCAAGGCCGTCCAACTGCCCCGCAAGCCGGACATCCATCAGGACCAGATCCGGGTTGTGGCGGGCGGCTGCGGCGATCGCCCCTTCCCCCGTCGCTTCGACCGAGCAGACCTGATAGCCGAGTTCGGCAAGCAGCGTCTCCAGATGGAGCGCCGTGATCGCCTCATCCTCGACCACGATGAGCCGCCGGGCCGCACCGTCCCTTTGCCCGGCGCCAATGGCACCGTGGTGACGGGTAAACATGTTGGACGCGGCCGTTCCAGCTCCGTCGCGCATGGGATCCTCATTCAAGAGCCTGCACCAGCGGGTCGCGGGACCGTCTGCGGCCCGGAAACCTGTCCGGTTACAAACTCGTGAACGTCACTCTTCAAGCGAAGGTTCCAGCCGCCCGGATCAGTCCGCCCCCGCCCCCGTGGCGGCCGGCTGTATAGCGGAAGCCTGGACCGCCGTACCTTCCCGCGGCAGCAGCAGCGCCGCCGCCCATGCGGTCAGCGCCAGAATTCCCAGCGTAACGAACAACAGGCT